>JAAYZK010000281.1 GCA_012514895.1 Planctomycetota bacterium
AGCAGCACGGCCAGGAACACAGGCGCAGCGGGCCTCACGACGCCTCCCCGATCTCATCGACCTTCCGCGCCAGGTGATCGACGACCCGGTACACCGCCTCGAACAGCGTCTCCACCTGGCCGGCGGGCGGGCGGACGCGGCGGTGTCTGGAGTCCATCACCGCCGACAGCCCCTCCGGCTCGAACTGGAACGCGCCGGCGGCCGCCGCCACCGTCGGAGCCGCGCACCGCGGGCGATCGGCGCCCGCGAGCCACAGCATGGCGCGCATCAGCGGCGCCAGCTTGCCCGCGCAGTCGGCCAGCAGGCCGGCGACGGGCCTGGGCTTGCCCAGGGCGCTGATGTAGCCCTGGCGAAGGGCCATCAGGGCGCCCTTCAGCTCCCGCTCGCACTGCAGGCGAACCGCCTCGCGGCCGAACCGCAGGCCTGCGAACGGGTCGGACCCGCGGACAATCGCGTGGTTCAACTGGAAATCGAGGAATTCCACGCCGAAGACGTCCAGCGACCGCTCGATGTACTCCGGCGTCATCAGCAGCGGCGCCCGCAGCTTCCGCCTGCCGAGCTGTCTGCCGTACCCGGCCAGGACCTGCAGCAGCCGGTGGCTTCGCCGCCGGACGACCAGGACGGTGTTGATGTCGCTGAACCTGGGATGGAAGTCCTCGGTCACCGCGCTGCCGACCACCGCGAGGGAGACGACGTCGTCGCCGACGTCGGTGCCGAGCCGTTCCAGCAGCAGCCCCACGGCATGACGGACCTCCTCGCGCAGCACTGCCGGTCCGCTCGCTTGTTCGTCTGCCTGTCTCACCTGGGTCACCTGTTGCGCCGAGCTCGACCGCGGCTCGTCCTCGGGTCGATTCTACGCGCTTTGGACGGCCAGGCAACCATCTTCACCGAGGCGCCTGCCTCGCCCGGCCGCAGCCCCCGGGCACCCGGGCGGCCCGGGCGGGCCGTCACGGGTCGACCCGGTAGCGGCATTTGCGGCGCTCGCCCTCGGCGTACATGTCGCAGTCGGGCGGGACGTCGACGATCTCGACCATCGTTGCGCCGAGGATCTCGCACGTTCGCCGCGAGGGCGTGTTTTCCGGCGTCACGGTGATCCACAGCGGCGTCAGCCCGTGCGTGCGGGCCAAGGGGAACAACAGACGGCAGGCCCGGGCCGCGAACCGGTGCCCCCGGTGTTCGGGGAAGACGTGGTAGCCGATGTGTCCGCCGTAACGCACGAGGAAGTCCGTGTTGCCGATGCGCAGGTTGATCGAGCCGACCGTGATGGGCGTGCCGTCCAGAACCATGTCGAACACGTAAGCCGGCACGAACCCCCTGTCCGGGTCGGCCGGCTTCGTTTCGACCAGCATAAGCCGCAGGTCCCTGTCCACCAGGGGGCCCGGGTCAAGGAATCGGAAGTCCGCATCGCCCATTGCGCATCGCTCCTATCCTGCCGCCGCGGCCTGCGCCGGACAGACCCTCGGCCCGCGCGGCCGCGCCGATGTGGTCATCATAAATCACGCCGTACGCATATGCCAGTGCGACGGCCGAAGCGAACGGACAGGCACGCCGGCCGCGCAAGGCGCCGCGGCGGCAGCCTCATGCCCGCCACCGGCTGACTGACCCCGACCGACGCTGTCCACTGGACCTTGTCCCCTGTTCATTTGAGATTCCGCCTTGACATACAGCCGGTGTTGTGTTATCAACTCAAGTGTCGGCTCGCTGTCTTGGAGTGTCTGGGTGACTTTCTGTCTGGGAGGCGTTTGCTGACCGGTGCAGACAGAATCGCAGGTCTGCTCGGCAAACTGATGCCTGCGTTCGAGTCTGGATGCGCCCCGGGGACGATCGGGGCCGGTTCGCACGGTCCGGGCGCAGAATGGCGAAGACGCTACGGTCTTCCTGCAGCAGTCAATGATTCGCCGGCCGGGCGCCGGCCGGGCTATGACGTGTCACTTTTCTAGGGAGGTTCCCGTCATGAAGAGTCTGGCAGCAACGTGCACCGTGTTGGTGTTGCTGGTTTTCGCCGGCGTCGCGCCCGCGGAGATGTTCCTGATCGATGACTTCGAGTCTTACGACGTCGATACGACAATCCACCTGAAGGGTATCGATGCCGGCGGCGGCGGGGAAGGCGCCCCGCGCTGGTACAGCCAGGCGAACGTGAGCTTCCTGGCCGACTCCAATCGTGCGTTTGTCGTGGCCGAAGGCAACAACAAGGTCATGCGGGCGACCACCCAGGGCCGCACCAGCACCGACCCGAACGTCCATGTTCTGGCGATGTCCCTGTATGACCACGGCATCTACGGCCAAGGCACCATCTACTTCCGCTTCAAGCATACCGGCGGCCCTAACGACATCGCTCTGCAGACCAACGACAAGTGGCCCGGATGGGACTATGGCGGCATCGAGACCAACGACATCAATGCCCCCAGTTTCCAGGGCAACTGCAGCACTTTCTGGTCGCAGTGCGGCGCCATTGCGTTCTTCGGTGGACATGCGCTCGGCGCCGGCTCGTTCCGCGGCTACAGCGGCGGCTACAAGGATACGCCGATCGACACCGTGGCCAACGAGTGGGCGGAGTTCTGGGTGCAGGTCGACCATGCCAATGACCGGACCAAGTACTTCGTCTGCCGCGACGGCGGGAATCCGACGATCATCATGAATCCCGCCGGGGGGGAGTGGTGGACCATGCGGAACCAGACACATGACAACAACGCGGTGCTGAACCTCCGCTTCCAGATCGGCCAGGCCAACAGTGAGGTCAGCGTCCTCTGGCTCGACGACATCGCCGTCGATGACTCGGCGATGACGCTGGAACGCCCGGACGTTCAGCATGAAGAGCCCCTCCCCGGCGACCTCGACGATGACGGCGACGTCGACCTGGACGACTTCGTCATCCTCAAGAATGCCTTCGGCGTCAGCGACGCCGGCGACTGCGATGGCGACAGCGACACCGACCTGGACGACTTCGTCATCCTCAAGAACAACTTCGGCACCACCGCTC
>JAAYZK010000036.1 GCA_012514895.1 Planctomycetota bacterium
ACGCCGCAATGCGAGGGCCCAACCTTCGCATCGCAAACGGACGCTGGCGCGATTGCACGCACTCGGCCTATACCTGAAAGACTTGATCAAGTGTCAATGGAAGCCGTTGTAGCGTTGTAGTATTAGGAGAGCGCGGTGCAGAACATTCACGCCCACGTCTGGGACCAGGCCCTGCACTTCACGGGCGCAGTGGTGCGCGAGGCCGCGCTGTCCCGCGGGCGGCCGATGGATCTGACGGTGACGGCCGAGGCGCTGCTGGCGGAGGCGGCGGCGTTCGACAGGACGATCATCTTCGGCCTCAAGGCCCGGCGGACGGGCTACTGGGTTCCCGACGACTACGTCGCGCGGCAGGTGGCCCTGGCCCCCGACCGGCTGATCGGCTTCGCGTCGGCCGACCCGACGCAGCCGCACTGCATGGACGAGCTGACGCATGCGATCGAAGACCTGCACCTGCGGGGCGTGAAGATGGGCCCGATGTACGCCGGCTTCGACCCCCGCGACGCGTGCTGCCGCGACGTCTACGCCTACTGCCAGGCGCGGGGCCTGCCGATCCTTTTCCACACGGGCACGACGTTCAACCGTCTGGCGCCGCTGCGTTTCACGCGGCCGATGCTCTGGGACGAGGTGGCGATGGACTGGCCGGACCTGCCGATGGTCCTGGCCCACCTGGGCCACCCGTTTCACGAGGAGTGCATCTGCGTCATCCGCAAGCACCCCAACGTCTACGCCGACGTCGCGGCCCTGCACTACAGGCCGTGGCAGTTCTACACGATGCTGCTGACGGCCCAGGAGTACCGCGTGATGCACAAGCTGCTGGTGGGCACCGACTACCCCTTCGCCGGCGCCGCCGAGACGCTGGCGGGCCTCCGCGCCGTCAACGGCGTGACCGGCTCGAGCGGCCTGCCGCGGGTCGACCCGGAGGCGGTCGAGGCCCTCATCGCACGGGACGCCCTGGCCCTGTTGGGGATCGCACCATGAAAGCGCTGCGCCTGATCCGCCCCGGGCAGGTGACGGTCGACGACGTCGACACGCCCGCGCTGCCGGCCGGCCACCTGCTGGTCCGCACCGCCGCGGCCGTCATCTGCACCAGCGACCTGAACGACATCCGCTCCAACCCCTTCGGCATCCCCCTGCCCGTCACGCTCGGCCACGAGGGCGCCGGCGTCGTCGTCGCCGTTGCCGACGACGTGCGGGGCTTTGCCGTCGGGGACCGCGTGGCGGCCCACCCGGTGCACCCGTGCCGCCGCTGCGACGCCTGCCGCGCGGGGATGGGGCACCTGTGCGGCGCCATGGGCCACTTCGGGATCAACCTGCCCGGGACGTTCGCGACGCACTTCATCGTCCGCACCGACCGGGCGCGGAAGGCCGGCGACCTGCCGATGCCCCTGGCGGCCCTGGCCGAGCCGGTGTGCGTCTGCCTGCAGGCCCTCGCCCAGGCGGCGGGACAGCCGGGCGAGCGGCTGCTGATCCTCGGCGACGGGCCGTTCGGGGCGATGCTGGCCATCCTCGCGGCCGCCCAGGGCTTCGCCGAGGTGGTCGTCGCCGGCCACCACGACTTCCGCCTGGGCTTCGCGACGGGCGCGACGACGATCAACCTGGCCGATGGCGACGGGCCCGGCCGCCTGAAGGCCGTCGCCGGGGCGATGGGCTTCGACCGCGCCATCCTCGCCGTCGGCTCGGCCTCGGCCGTCGCGACGGCGCTGGACTGCCTTCGCCCCAAGGGGCGCCTGGTGGTCTTCTCGGCCGTCCACCAGCCCGAGCCGCTGAACCTGGTGGCCGTGCACACCCGTGAACTGGAGATCGTCGGGGCGTGCAACGACGAGGACCGTCTCGACGAGGCGATCGACCTGCTGCGCCTCCAGGCCGGGCCGCTGTCCCGCCTGATCACGCACACCTTCGGCCTCGATGAGTACCGGGAGGCCCTGGACCTGGCCGAGCACGGCCGCGAGACGGCGATGAAGGTCGCCTTCACCTTTGACGGCGCGGAGGCCGGGGCATGAAGATCACCGAAGTCGAAGCGTACGTGCTGGACACGGGCCGGGACTACCCCGACCCCGGCCAGGCGGTCGAGGCGCACGGCGTTCGGTTCGTGTGCCTGCTGCGGATCGCCACCGACGAGGGGATCGAGGGCTGGTCGGACGTCGAGACCCAGCCCCACGTCGGCCGCGCGATCGTCGAGGCGCCCTCCGGCGGGCAGGTCGGCTTCGAGTCGTTGCGGGCGGCCCTGGTCGGCGAGGACCCGCTGCAGCGGGAGCGGCTGTGGCAGAAGATGTACAGGTACCTCGGCTACTACGGCCGCCAGGGCGCCGGGATGCAGATGATCAGCGGCGCCGACATCGCCCTGTGGGATATCGCCGGCAAGGCTTTTGGCGTGCCGATCTGGCGCCTGTTGGGCGCGAAGTACCGCAGCCGCGTGCGGGCGTACGCTTCCACGTTGTTCCGCCCGACACCCGACGCGATGAAGCAGGCCGTCGAGCGGTATCTCCGCCAGGGCTTCACCGCCATCAAGTTCGGGTGGGGCGCGTTCGGGTACGACGAGGCCCGCGACGTCGCCCTCGTCCGCGCCGCCCGCGAGGCGGCCGGGCCCGGCGTGACGCTGATGGTCGACGCCGGCTGGTACGGCGCCGCGGGGGACGACCCGTTCAAGGCCCGCTCGCTGAAGCAGTGGGCGCGGCTGATCGAGGCGCTGGAGGGGCTGGACGTCTTCTGGCTGGAGGACTGCCTGCACCCCGAGAACGTCGCCGGCTACGCCCGCCTGGCCGAGTCCGCCCGGAAGCTCCGGATCGCCGCCGGCGAGCAGGCGGCGGGCTTCTCCGAGTTCGAGCGCCTCGCCCGCGAGGGGCGCGTCGACGTCCTCCAGCCGGACCTGAGCCGCTGCGGCGGCCTGACCGTCGGGCGCCAGGTGGCGGAACTGGCGATGCGGATGCAGATCGAGTGCGTGCCCCACGCCTGGCTGACCGACCTGCTGTCGGCGGCGTCGCTGCACCTGAACGCCTACCTGATGCACTCGCTGTACCTCGAGTACAACACCGCCTCGGCCTCGCTGCTGCGGAGCCTCTGCCGCCAGCCCCTCACGATGACCGACGGCTGGATCGACGTGCCCGATTCGCCGGGCCTGGGCGTCGAGGTCGACCCGGCCATGATCGAGCGGTACCGGGTGGCATGATGGCCGACGACCTGATCATCCTGGGCGTCGGCGTCCACGCCGTCGAGATGGCCGACCTGGTCGACCGGATCAACGCCGTCCGGCCCCGCTGGCGGCTGGCGGGCTTCATCCGGCGGCGGACCGACCGGACGGTCGAGACGCTGGCGGGCCGTCCCGTCCTGGGCACCGTCGAGGCCCTGGCCGGCTGGAGCGGCTGCCACGTGGCCTTCGAGCACGATTTCCACGATGATACGGGGCTGGCGGTCGAGCGGTGGGCGAGCCTGGTCGACCCGTCGGTGTTCGTGGCGGCTTCGGCCGTCGTCGGTCCGGGCTGCGTGATCTACCCGCACGGCTTCCTCGGCGCCGCGGCGGTTCTGGGGCCGCGGGTGTTCGTCCTGGCCGGCAGCACGATCAACCACGACTGCGTCCTGGACGACCATGTCACGGTCTGCAGCGGCGTGACGCTGGCCGGGGGCGTGCACGTGGAGGCGAACACCTATCTCGGGCAGTCCTGCACGATCCGCCAGAACGTGACGATCGGCGCCGGCAGCCTGATCGGCATGGGCAGCGTGGTGCTCCATGACGTCGCGCCCGCCAGCGTGATGGCGGGCAACCCGGCACGGCTCCTGCGAAGGAAAGAGACATGACGCACCCGACCGCCAGGACGATGAAGGACATCCTCGACCTGCCCCTGGACGACGACCAGGCGGCCCTGTGGTTCCTCGGCCAGGCCGGCTACGTGATCCGCGCCGGCGACCTGAGCGTGGCGATCGACCCGTACCTGACCGATTCGGTGGGGCGGGTCAACCCGCCGTTCGCGCGGGCGCTGCCGGTGCCGCTGGCGCCGGAGCGGCTGAAGGTGGACGTCTTCATCGTCACGCACGACCACCTGGACCACCTCGACCCCGACACGATCGCCGCCTACGCCCACAAGGCGACCACGCTGTTCGTCGCGCCCCGCCTGGCGGCGCGGAAGCTGGCCTCGCTGGGCATCGGCGCCGACCGCATCCGGCGCGTGGACGCAGGCGAGACGGCCGACCTGGACGGCCTGGCCGTCACCGGCGTCTACGCCGTGCCCACCGGGCCGGACGTCGTCGACACCACCGGCTACCTGCTGACCTTCGCCAACGGCCGCACCGTCTATCACAGCTCCGACACCGCCGCGTCGGATCTGCTGGCCAAGGCCGCCCCGAAGACCCCGGAGGTGATGCTCGTGTGCATCAACGGCAAGTACGGCAACCTCTCGGTCGAGCAGGCCGTCCGCCTGACCGCCGCGGTCCGCCCCCGCGTGGCGGTGCCCAACCATTACGACCTGATGGCCCTCAACAGCGAGAACCCCGACACCTTCGTCCACTTCATGCACCAGGCCGAGCCGAGTGTGCGCGTCGAGGTGCTGGAGATCATGCGGCCCTTCGTCTGGTCCGCGGGAGCGTAACGATGTTCGAGTCCGACAGCGAGCTGTTCACCTTCGTCCGCGAGCACCTCTATGTCGCGGCCGTGTGCGACATCCTCGACAGCCTGCACCTTCGCCGCCAGGCGATGCACCAGCGGCTGCGGCCGCTGCTGAGCGACCGCCGAAACTGCGGCTTCGTCGGAAGGGCGCGGACGTTCCGCTGGATGGACACGGATTACATCGACCCCGACGACCCGTACGGCCTGGAGATCGAGGCGATGGACTCGCTGGCACCCGGCGACGTCGTCGTCCACTCGACCGACCCGGGCGGCACGAACGCCCCGTGGGGCGAACTGATGTCCACCGTCGCCCAGCGCAACGGCGCCGTCGGGTGCGTCTGCGACAGCCAGATCCGCGACTGCAACCGGATCATCGACCTGGGCTTCCCCGTCTACTATGCCGGCATCCGCCCGCTGGACTCCCTCGGCCGCGCCAGGGTCATGGCCTACGACGTGCCCGTCCGCTGCGGGGAGGTGCTGGTGAACCCGGGCGACCTGGTCTTCGCCGATTTCGACGGCATCGTCGTCGTCCCCCGCGACGTCGAGGCCGAGGTCCTCACCCGCGCCCGCGAGAAGGCCGGACGCGAGTCGGCCTCCCGCAGGGAGTTGCTCGAGGGCAGAACCCTCCGCGAGGTGTACGACAAGTACCACGCCCTGTAGGCCGGCCGGTCCGCCCGTTGCGTCGCTCCCGGCGGCCGGCGACCGCACCGAGCACGGCTGCCGGACGTAGTATTGGTCATGACGGTGCTGGATCTCCCGTTCATCGAGACCGACTTGAAACTCGCCGCCGATCCGCGCTCGTGGGAGCGGGGCGTGGAGTACTTCTCGGCGCGCGCGGCGGAAGTGCTGATGGTTCGCAACGGCACGGTCTACGCCCGCGTGGCCGGCAGCGGCGCCGAGGCGTACCGCGTCGAGGTGTGGGCCGAGGGCGGCCGCGTCCACGGCCGGTGCACCTGCCCGGTGGGCAACCAGGGCGTCTTCTGCAAGCACTGCGTCGCCACGGCCTTGACGTATCTCGACGGCCGGCCCGGCGCCGGCCAGACCGGCCAGGACATCCGCGCCTACCTGGAGGCCCAGGACAAGGATGCGCTGATCGACCTGGTGATGGACCGCCTGCCCTGGGACGATGATCTGCGCCGGTCGCTGAAGCTCCAGGCGGCCTGTCACGGCCGAAGCGCCCCGGACGTCGACGCCTACCGCAAGGCGATCGCCGACGCGACAGCCGTGCCCGCCGGCGGCCGCGTGGCGTACCTGGAGGTGCCCCGGTTCGTGCAGCGCATCGCCGCCGTGGTCGACGGCGTCGAGGACCTGCTGGCCTCGGGCTATGCCGCCGAGGCGGTCGGGCTGATCGAGGATGCCGTCGCCCGCTGCCAGGAGGCCGCCGGCCGCCTGGATGACAGCGACGGGCGGATGGGCGAGATGCTCCACCGGCTGGGCACGCTGCACCACGCCGCCTGCGCGGCCGCGCGGCCGGATCCGGCGGACCTGGCGCGGCGGCTGTTCCGCATGGAGTTGCGCGATGCGTTCGGCGTGTTCGCCGGCGTACCGGAGGTGTACGGCGAGATCCTCGGGTCCGAGGGGCTGGCGGTCTACGGCCGGCAGGTCGAGGCCCGCTGGTCGAAGCTGGCCGCCCTGGCGCCGGGGGACGACCCGGCCCGCCGTTACCGGCGGAACCGCTACCGGCTGACGTCGATGATGGAGTCGCTGGCGCGGCGGTCGGGCGACGTGGGACGGCTGGCCGAGGTGATGAGCAGGGACCTGGCCTCGCCCGACCGGTTCCTGCGCCTCGCCCGCGCCTACCAGCGGGCCGGGCGCCCCGACGAGGCCCTGCGGTGGGCCCTTCGCGGGCTGGACGCCTTCCCCGAGGCACCCCGCAGCGCCCTGGAGGCGTTCGTCGCCGACGAGTACCACCGCCGCGGGCGGCACGACGAGGCGATGGCGGTGATGTGGCGCCAGTTCCAGCGGGACCCGGACCTGCGGACTTACGCGCGCCTCAAGGAGCACGCCGACCGCGCCGGCCAGTGGCCCCGCTGGCGGCCGAAGGCCCTGCGGGCGGTCGAGGCGGCCGTCAGCGACGCGATGCGCCGGCCCCGCGGCGCGCCGGGGCCGCCGCCGGACCGGTCGGTGCTCGTCGAGATCTACCTCTGGGAGGACGACGTTCAGTCCGCCTGGGCCGAAGCGCACCTCGGCGGCTGCAGCGAGTCGCTCTGGATGCGCCTGGCGGCGCTGCGCGAGGCCGACCATCCCGCCGACGCCGCCGCCATCTACCGCAAGCGCATCGAGCCGCTCGTGGCCCTGGCCAACAACCGCGCTTACGCCGAGGCCGCGGCCCTGCTGGGCAAGCTCAAGGCCCTCCTGGCCCGTCTGGGCCGCCGCGGGGAGTTCGACGCCTTCCTGGCCGACCTCCGCGCCGCCCACAGGCGCAAACGCAACTTCATCGCCATGACCGGGGAGTTGTGACTCCCGCAGCGGCGCCTGTACGCAAATCCCTCATGGAAGAATCGTAATTCCTCCAGACGGACTTGGGGCCATCGGCCCCCTAGCATTAGAGGTCGATCAGGGACGTCTGTCGTCCCGGACCATCAGAACCAGGCCGCAGGAGCAGGGGGTGGCGATGAGCACCGCACACATTACGACGGATCACGGAAAGATACAGGAGTGGGCCAGGCAGCGCGGCGGCAAGCCGGCCGAGGTCGAGGGCACCGGCGACGGGGGCCCGGGCGTGCTGCGGATCCAGTTCGCCGGCGACGGCGAAGGCCAGTCGCTCAAGCCCATCCGCTGGCCGTCCCTGTTCAGGAAGTTCGACGAGAAGGGGTTGGGCTTCCTCTACCAGGAGACCACCGAGACCGGCGAGCCGAGCCGGTTCTGCAAGTTCATCTACGCCCCGCGGGGCGTGCTGGCCAGGCTGCTCAGCGAGCACGAGGACGTGCGCCAGACGCTGGAGGCGATGGCCGGGTCGACCTCCCGGGCCTCCCGGAAGCGCGGGCGGCTGCTGGAGTCGCTGAAGAAGGACCTGCTGCCCCACATGGCCGGGGAGGAGCAGGTCGTCTACAAGGCCGTCCGGAAGGCCTGCCGCAACGACCGGCAGATCCAGACCGTCCTGGAAGGCTACGAGGAGCACCGGCACGCCCGGCGCGCCCTGCAGCGGCTCGAACGGGCGGATCCTTCCAGCGCCGAGTGGAGCACGCGCCAGAAGGTCCTCAAGGAGCTGCTGGAGCACCACATCGCCGACGAGGAGAGCGAGTTCTTCGACCTGGCCTACGAGCTGCTGGGCGCCGACGGGCTCGAAGAGCTCCAGGCCGGCTACAGCGCCAAGGAGCAGAGCAAGCTGGCCGCGATCTCCTGAGCGGTGCGCCGGCGGTTTTCTGTCGCCGCCGCGATACCGATGCGCCGATGATAGGTCCGGCGGTCCGCGGGCCGCCTGGGGGTCGCCATGGCATCAAAGATCCTGATCACCGGGGGGGCCGGGTTCATCGGGTCGCACGTCGCCGACGAGCTGATCACGGCCGGATACGAGGTTCGCGTGCTGGACAACCTGTGGCCGCAGGTCCACGGGGACGGCGCTTCGCGCCCGGCGTACCTGAACGAGGACGCCGAGCTGATCCGCGGGGACGTCTGCGACGCCGGCGCGGTCGAGCGGGCCCTGGAGGGCGTCGACGCGGTCTACCACTTCGCCGCCGCCGTCGGCGTCGGCCAGAGCATGTACCGCGTGGCCGATTACGTCCGCACCAACGACCTGGGCACCGCCGTCGTCTGCGAGGCCCTCATCCGCCGGCACGTGAGGCGGGTGATCGTGGCCTCGAGCTTGAGCGTGTACGGCGAGGGGCTCTACAGCGACTCGCGGGGGCGCCTCGTCGTCAACGCCTCCCGCACGCTGCGGCAGCTCCAGGCGGGCCAGTGGGACATCCTCGACGACGACGGCGTGCCCCTGGAGCCCCTGGAAACGCCCGAGAGCAAGGCCGTCTCGCTGGCCAGCGTCTACGCGGCCAGCAAGTTCAACCAGGAGACCGTCTGCCTGCTGCTGGGGCGCTACTACGGCATCGAGGCGGTGGCCCTGCGGTTCTGGAACGTCTACGGGCCCCGCCAGGCCCTGTCGAACCCCTACACCGGCGTCCTGGCGATCTTCTCGTCGCGCCTGATGAACGACCGGCCGCCGCTGATCAACGAGGACGGCCGCCAGCAGCGGGACCTGGTGAGCGTCCACGATGCCGCCAAGGCCTGCCGCCTGGCCCTCGAGACGCCCGAGGCGGCCGGGCAGATCCTCAACATCGCCAGCGGCAGGAGGATCACGATCCTCCAGCTTGCCGAGCGGCTGGCGGCGGCGATGGGCAAGCCGCACATCGCCCCGGAGATCACCGGGCAGTACCGCGTGGGCGACATCCGCCACTGCGTGCCCGACATCACCCGCGCCCGCGCCGTCCTGGGCTACGAGCCGACCTGCACGCTGGAGTCGTCGCTGGAGGAAATGGCCGCGTGGCTGGGCACGCAGGTGGCGCACGACCGCGTGGAGGCCTCGCGCCGGGAGCTCACTGAACAAGGACTTGCGGTATGACAGGTCATGATCGATCCCTGCCGACGCTCCAGGGCCGGCGCGACCGTATCGAGGCGGCGCTGAGCGACTGCCTGGGCCTGGGCGTCGGCGACGTCGTCATCGAGGCCGCCGTCCGCATGGCCACGCCGGCGGAGGGTGCGGGGCTTTCCACGTAAGGCAGGTGGCTCATGCGCATCGCTGTGTTCTGTCATTCGCTGCTGTCGGACTGGAATCACGGCAACGCCCACTTCCTGCGGGGGCTGGTGACCGAGCTGATCGCCCGCGGGCACCAGGTGCGGGTGTACGAGCCGGTCGACGCGTGGAGCTACGTCAACCTCATCGGCGAGAAGGGCGACGAGCCGGTCGAGGCGTTCGGCAAGGTCTACCCGATGCTCGACCCCGTCCGCTACCACCTGCAGACGTTCGACCCGGCCGCCGAACTGGACGAGCCCGACCTGATCCTCGTGCACGAGTGGAACGACCCGGCCCTGGTGGCGCGCCTCGGGCGCTACCGCGCCGCCCGCCGCGACTGCCGCCTGCTGTTCCACGACACCCACCACCGCTCCATCACGCAGCCGGAGGCGATGGCGAAGTACGACCTGTCGGCCTGCGACGGCGTGCTGGCCTTCGGGCAGGTCATCCGCGACACCTACCTCCAGCGGGGCTGGGCCCGCCGCGCGTGGGTCTTCCACGAGGCCGCCGACGTGCGGGTATTCCGCCCCCTGGCGGGCCGGCCCAAGGTCGGCGAGCTGGTCTGGGTGGGCAACTGGGGCGACGAGGAGCGCGCGGCCGAGCTGCACAGGTTCCTCCTGGGTCCGATCGTGGCGCTGAAGCTCACCAGCACCCTGTTCGGCGTGCGCTACACCGACGACGCCCTGGCGGCGCTGAAGGCGGGGGGCATCCGCTACGGGGGGTGGGTGGCGAACTTCCGCGTTCCCGAGCAGTTCGCCCGCCACCGCGTGACGGTGCACATCCCGCGGCGGCCCTACGCCGAGGCGCTGCCGGGCATCCCGACCATCCGGCCCTTCGAGGCGATGGCGTGCGGGATCCCGCTGATCTGCTCGCCCTGGGAGGACCGCGAGGGGCTCTTCACCGCCGGAAGCGATTACCTCGTCGCCCGCGACGGCGACGAGATGAAGGCGCACCTGCGCGCGGTCCTGTCCGACGCGGCCCTGGCCCGCTCG
The DNA here is from genome assembly GCA_012514895.1 of Planctomycetota bacterium. Classification (GTDB taxonomy): domain Bacteria; phylum Planctomycetota; class Phycisphaerae; order SM23-33; family FEN-1343; genus JAAYZK01. Next base: position 10,313 of record JAAYZK010000036.1, read on the forward strand.
CTGGCCGAGCACGGCCGCCGGACGATCCTCGGCCGCCACACGTGCGGCCACCGCGCCGGGCAGTTGATGGAGATCTGCGGGGAGCTGGGGCTGCGGGCCGGATCCCAGAGGGAGGCGGAGGCATGAGGATCGCGGAGCGGCCTGGTCGCCTGCGGCCGGTGCCGCGGGAGCCATCGACGATCACGAGGCCGAGCCGTTCGAGAGGGTCTTCCAGACGGCGCTTGGCGCCAAGGCAGGGACCGTATGAACATCGTCATCCTGGGCTTGTCCATCAGTTCGTCGTGGGGCAACGGGCACGCCACGACGTATCGCGGGCTGGTGCGGGGGCTGGCCGAACTGGGCCACGACGTGCTGTTCCTCGAGCGCGACGTGCCGTGGTACGCGTCCCACCGCGACCTGCCCTCGCCGCCGTACTGCACGCTGCGGCTGTACGGGTCGCTGGAGGAGCTCACCGACGTCTACGCCCCCAGCATCCGCCACGCCGACGCGGTCCTCGTCGGCTCGTACGTCCCGCAGGGCGTGGCGGTGGGGCGCTGGGCGCTGGACAACGCCGCCTCCGTCGTCGCGTTCTACGACATCGACACGCCGATCACGCTGGCCAAGCTCGCCAAGGGGGACTACGAGTACCTCTCGCCCGAGCTGATCGCCCGCTATCATCTGTACCTGTCGTTCACCGGCGGGCGGATTCTCCGCGTGCTGCGGGAGCAGTACCGTTCGCCGCGGGCGGCCCCGCTGTACTGCAGCGCCGACCCGCAGCGCTACCGCCCGGTGGACCGCCCGCACCGCTGGCGGATGGGCTACCTGGGCGCCTGCAGCGACGATCGCCAGCCGGCCGTCGAACGCCTGCTGCTGGGCCCGGCGCGCCGGATGGCCGACCAGGCCTTCGTTGCCGCCGGGCCGCAGTACCCCGCGGCGGTCCGCTGGCCGTCCAACGTCGAGCGGCTCGACCACGTCCCGGCCGACGAGCACAACGCGTTCTACGCCAGCCAGGACGTGACGCTTAACGTGACCCGCCGGGAGATGGTCCGGTACGGCTGCTGCCCGTCGGTGCGGCTGTTCGAGGCCGCCGCGTGCGGCACGGCGGTCATCAGCGACGACTGGGAGGGCCTGGCCGACCTGTTCGAGCCGGGGCGCGAGATCCTCATCGCCCGCTCGACCGAGGAGGCCGTCGCCCACCTGAGCGACCGCACGAGCGACGACTTCGAACGCATCGGCTACGCCGCCCGCCGCCGTTTCCTGGCCGAGCACACCTGCGAGCACCGGGCCGCCCAACTGGAGCGGATGCTGCTGGAAGCCCGCGAGGACGTCGCGCGGCCCTACGGGGCGGACGTCCCGTTCGCACGGGAGCCGACGGCCTGACCGCGCGGGGTTCGGCGACAGGCGGGTCCATGGCCGGCACGTTGCTGAGCGCTGCCGTTGCCGTTGCTCACGCCTGGTGCCCGGCCTCCGCGGCCTGCTTCTCGATGACGAACGGCTTGAGCAGCGCCCAGATCGCCAGGTCCAGCGGGATCGCCAGGATCAGGCCGGCGGCGCCGAAGACGTTGCCCCAGAAGATGATCGTGAAGAGCGTCACGATGGGCGGCACGTGCACCGCCCGGCGCATGACCAGCGGGGTGATCGCGTACGTCTCCAGCGTCTGCACCACGATGTACACCACGGTCACGCCCACCACCATGCCCCATCCCTGGGTGGCCGCGATCAGCAGCGACAGCAGCAGCGTGATCATCGGGCCGAAAACCGCCACGGACTCGGCCAGACCGCCGAACGTGGCCAGCGGCAGGGCGAACTCCAGGCCGATGATCCCGTACCCGGCCCCGAAGGCCAGCCCCACGGCCACCATGCGGATGAGCGTCCCGATCAGCCACCACCGCAGTTGGGGCTGAAGCCCGGCCACGGCCTGCCGGGCGGGGTCCTGGCGGTCGGGGGGCAGCAATGAGATGGCCTTGCCGGACAGGAACCCCGGCCGCAGGCTCAGCAGGTACATCGCGCCGATGACGACCACCGCCACCGCCAGCACGACGGTGACGATCGTGCCGGCGACGTCGGGAAGCAGGCGGGCCACAGATTCGCCGGTGAGCAGTTGGCCGGCCATCTCCCCCAGTTCCCTGGTCGTCAGCCGCCCGGCATAGCCCACCCGGTCGGCCAGCGCCTGCAGGCCGTCGTCGGCGCGCTGAAGGATGTCCGGAAGCTGCTGGATGGCCCTGTGGAGGGGACGGTACAGGGCCCAGCCCGTCCCCCCCAGCAGGACGATCAGCAGGACCAGCGTGAGCGCCAGGGTGCCCACTGATCGCAGCGCCGGCGGCCCCGGCAGGCGATCGGCCACCGGGCGAAGCGCCGCGGCCAGGCTGGCGGCGCCCAGCATCGCCAGCACGACGAACGTCGTCGCCGCGAAGAAGCGGAAGGCCATGAACAGCACGATCACCGCAACCGCCAGGGCCAGCAGCGACGGCACGCGGACCGCTGTCGCCGCCCCGTGCGCCTCGCCTGCCCTGGACGACCGGTCGTTCATGGAGAGTCCTCCGCCGCACGGCTGCGCACCGCGAAGGACACCGCCGGGAATTGAGATCGCTCCCCCATGCCGTGTAATTGTAGGCGCCAGCGGCCCAGCCGGACCCCGTTGCCGATGCCGATCGTACCGCCCCCGGCGAGCCGGGCCGGGGCCGGATCGGTCCTCCCGTCGGTGCCCAGGTCCGGCAGCGCCTGGATGAACGAGGTTCCCTACAGCCTTCTCCGCACTGCCGCTCCGATCTGCTCGTACAGCGGCTTCAACTGTTCCATGACGAACGCCTGGTGGCATTTGACGGCGTCCTGGAAGCGGTGCCAGTGGGAGCCTTCGAAGGCGTCGGTGGCCCGGAAGGTGCGGACGCGGCCCCAGGTGGGCCAGTAGGCCTTGAGCAAGCCCCCGACGAGCGGCCAGCGGCTCGCCAGGCGCCAGAGCCGGTCGCCGAGGCGCCGGGGCCAGCGGGCCAGCGGCGAGGCGGCCTGGCGGAGCCAGCGGCGGTCGTCGTAGGGCGGCAGGTCGGGACAGAGCGTGCGGTAGGCCGCCAGCCGGGCGCGGCGGCCGCGGACGCAGCGGCGGGCGCCGGGGTGGGGCGTGCCGATCGCGCGGCCGAGGTCGCCGGCGAGGGCCGCCCACCTCCCCTCGACGTCGTCCAGGCCGTTGTGGGCGGCGAAGGCCGTGAAAAGGGCGCCCGCCGCGAGCATGAAGCGGTCCTTGTTGCTGATCCGCCGCGAGTCGTGCAGCAGCCGGTGGTCGGACCAGACCAGTGTGGGCAGGTCGGGCCGGTGTTGGAAGTCGGCGTGGCCGATGGTCGGGGTGAGCCGCGCCAGCAGTCCGCGGCCGTCGTTGAAGGCGTGTTCGAAGCCGACGAAGTTCTGGTGGGCCCAGGTATCGGCCAGGGCGTGGGCGGCGATGCCGATGCGGTGGACGTCGCCGCTGTCGAGTGCCGTCTGGAGGGCCCGTCGGGCGGCCGGAGCGCCGGCGGTGGTGTTGAACAGGTGCATCGCCCCGTCGGCGCGGCGGGCGGCCTCGGCGTCGGGGTCGCCGGGCAGGAAGTGGAAACAGGTGTAGATCCGCACGAGGCGGTTCTTGGGGTAGCGGATGTCGAGCGTCTGGGAGATGTAGTTCTCGTAGACCCTGCCGTCGTTCAGCCGCACGCGATACTTGTCGTTGTTGTCGTCGGTGTACTGGCACGCCTGCGCGATCGCGGCGGCGTCCTCCCGGGCGAACCCGCCTCGCCGTGCCAGGATGCAGGTGATGTGGTAGTGGAATTCGATGTCCATGGTCAAGTCGCTCCCCCGCCCTCGAACGGGCGCCGAGCCGTCCCCGGAAGGATAGTCAAGGGATGTCGGTCGGGCAAGGCCTGCGGGCTGGAGGCCCCGCGGAGCAGGTGGGGTCGGCAGACCGCTCCGCCTCTTCGCCGTCGGCCCTGCCGCTCCCGAGGGGGCTGTCCAGCCGTTCGTCACGCTTCACGGGCCGCTCTCACACGATGGCCCCGAACAGCCTCCTGTGGGGCAGGTTCGTGTCGGCGCCGAACCGCAGATGCCCGTAGGCGGGGCCGTGGTAGCGGTCGTAGTCGATCCGTTCGAGCGGCTTGAAGTGAACCGATTCGCTCAGCAGCCACAGCGGGACGAAGCCGTGCCGGCGCCAGGTGGTGGCCGGGACGACCGTGGCGAGGGCCGCGGCGATCTCGGCGGCGTGGGTGCGGCCGGAGGCGTCCTCGGCGGTGACGGTCAACGCGTAGAGCCCCGGGTCAAGCTGGGTGCCTAACTCGTAATGGAACGTGTAATCCCGACGGGCATAGTCCCCGTCGATCGTCTCGGCCACCGGCAGCAGTGCCCAGGCCAGCAGGTCGCCCTCCAGTTCGTTGTCGGGGCAGACGATCTGGAGAACCTCCGAAGTGGTCGCGTCCTGCTCCTCGAAGTACCCGGTGAAACGCAAGTCCCTGATGTGCATCAGATTCCCCTTCACATCCCAAGCGCGGAGAAGCCGTTTCCGTTCCTCAAGCCTGCAGCTCTAGTCCTGCTCGTAGTAGCGCCTGCACTCGCCCTCGCGTCCTCGGACGACGCGTCTGCCGGCCAGGGCGCCCGAGCCGGCGGTGATGACGGTGGCCTGGCCCTCGGCGCCGCCGTGCGTGTAATACAGGACGACCCAGTCGTGCGTGGTGCCCAGCTCGTGGGCCCGCGCGGTGTTGGAAAAAAGAGCCGTAAATTCCCAGTCGCCCCGCCGCGCGTGGAGGATGGGCAGCCACGCCTCGCCTTCGGGGTTGAACCGGCGCGGGGCGATGGTGCGCAGCACGCCGGCTTCGGCCTTGCGGCGATACTCGGCGTCGACGTCCAGCAGGACGTCCACGTCCGGACGGTCGGCCGGGCCGGGCCGCTCGCCTGGGCGCTGTCCGGCACGCCTGCGGGCCGAGCGGCTCAGGCGTCCGGCCAGGGCGTCGCGGACGCCCGCGGCCTTCTCGGCGCCGATGCCCTCGACCTGTTCGAGCCGCCCGTCGTGGGCCGCCCGCTCGAGTTCCTCGAGCGTGTCGATGCCGAGCTGCTCGTGGATGCGGCGGGCGAGGGTCGGCCCGACGCCGGGGACCTCCGCGAGGACCGCCTCTGGCGTCACCTCCGCCCGCAGCCGTTCCAGCAGGCCGAACTGCCCCGTGCGGGCGATCTCGGCGATCGCCGCGGCCAGTTTCTGCCCGACGCCAGGGAGATCCTTCAGGCCGGCCAGGCCCCGCTCGTCGAGGATCTCCGCCACGGGCCGCGGCGCGCCGCGGACGCTTTCGGCGGCCTGGCGGTAGCTGCGGATGCGGAAGTCGTTGGCCTCCTGCCGCTCCAGCAGGTCGGCCACCTGGGCGAGCATCCCGGCGATCCGGTCGTTGCTGACGGGAACGGCCACAGCACACATGCGGGCCTCACCTCCGCGGGCGCCGAAGCAGCGCCCTTCCGTGCGAATTCTACTGGCCGACATGGAAAGAAATGCAGGCGCATTATCGGACGTTGCGCGTTCGGCGGGGGCGCGGGGTGTCGAGGGGGCCGGCGATACGCAGAAAAAGATCCTCAGAGATCGTAAGCTATTTTCACAACAGATATAACAACCTGCAAAAATCTCAGTGCCCCCCGGCCGTCAGGCCTGCTGCGCCCGCGCAACAGCCCTCAGGAAGCGGCTTTGCATGCAACAAAAGTCAAGAGCCGGAATCTCAAGCCGAGTGAATACAGCTACTAAAGAAACGGAGTGTCATGAAAACCAGGTGTCCAAAACTGTGCCGACCGCCTGCGCGTTCCGGGTGACTGTAAGTGAATTCGAGAACTTGGGTTACAATCAGTCATCTCCTGAAAATGCCTGCGTTTTCGGCCCTAAGGGTAGAGGGATCCATCTTTTCTCGGGTTTCCCGGGCGTGTAATGGGGGGTCTTCAGGCCTGCTGGTGGGCCTTGAGGGCCAGGTCGCGGGCGAGGTCGCGGAGGTAGAGGCGGCCGGTTCGGGCGCTGGTGAGGATGGCCTGGGGGTCGTCGCCGCCGGCCAGTTCGAGGATCAGGCCGCCGCGGAAGGGGATGCGGCAGAGGTGGCCGATGAGGGCCGCCCAGTCGATGCGGCCGCGGCCGGGCGGGAGGTGGTCGTCGCGGTCGCCGTGATTGTCGTTGATGTGGACCATCCACAGGTGGTCCGAAACCTTGTCGACGACGGCCGGAAGGTCGCCGCCGAGGAAGGCGTGGCCGGTGTCCAGGCAGATGCCCACGCCGCCGGCTTCCATCGCGCCGACCATCCACAGCAGTTCGGACATCGGGCCGGCGAACAGGTGCGGCAGCATGTTCTCCAGGACCAGGGCCACGCCCAGTTCGCGGCAGCGGGCGGCGACGGCGTTGAGGGCGGCGAGGGCGCGGCAGCGGCGGTCGGCACGCTCCCGCTCGTCGAAGCCGCCCCGCTCGGGTCCGGGGTGGAGCACGAAGTACCGCACGTGCAGGGCCGCGGCGGCCTCGGCGGCGCGAAAGAGGTCGGCGCGGGAGCGGTCGCGGACGGCCGGGTCGGCCGCGGTGATGTCGTTGTCGTAGCGGAACGGGGCGTGGAAGCTGTACGCCTCCATGCCCAGCTCGCGGATGCGGCGGGCGGCGGTGCGGACGGCGTCGAAATCGTGGTAGTCCAGGTGCTCCGGCGAGGAGCAGACCTCGATCATGCTGAAGCCGGCGTGGCAGATCGACTCGATGCAGTCGAAGAGGCTCACGTCGTGGAAGCACCCGGTGGACAGCCCCATCGGCCAGTCATACATGGGCCGTCCTCCGCTCCAGCAGTCCGGCGCGAAGGCTGTCCACGGCGCCCGAGCATCCGTCCTGGCGGCAGTCGCCGCGGGCGCCGGTGGCGGGGCAGGTGAAGTCGGCCAGGTCGTCCAGTCCGGCGGCCAGCAGGCCGGCGAACAGGCGGGTGTAGAACTCGGCGCGGCTGGTGGCGTCGTAGTGGTACCAGTAGCCGCCCCAGCCGTGATCGCGTTCGTACTTCGAGCGGATCAGCCCCGCGACGTGGCGCGGGTGCCAGTCGCTCGCCAGCAGCAGGCGCACGACGTGTCGGATGAGGCCCGGCTGCATCAGCAGGTCGCAGGGGTGCTCCAGCACCCGCCTGCCGCACGGCGGGAGGGCGGCGGCGTCGAAGCGGTCGTAGGTCTGGGGCCACCGGCCGGGCGGTTCGGGCGTCTCGTCGTAGAACTGCGCGTGGAAGGCCGCCAGTTCCGATCCGCGGTACGCCTCGACCAGGGCGGCGGTGCCCTTGGAGGCGTCGGGGATGGTCGTATCGGACGCTGCCGCCAGGGCCCGGGCGCGCTGGAGGGAGTCCCTGGTGGCCAGGGCCTCGTCGGCCTGGCCGTCGCCCAGGGGGATGAGGAACATCTCCGGCATCCGGGCGACCAGGTCGGCCCCCAGCACGTCCCGGCGCTGCTGGCACTTGAGGTAGACGCTGAAGGGCACGCGGATCGTCCGCAGGTGCAGCGGGTCGGCGTACTCGGAGATGTCCAGGCTCAGCAGTTCGGCCCCGCGCCGTCCCTCGCCGACGCGGACGGCCGTCGCCTCGACGGGCACGCCGCGGACCGATCGGGCCCGGTGGAGGATGCGGTGACAGACGTACTCCAGCAGCAGGCCCAGCGCATCCCACGCCCGGCCGAGTTGGGGGGCGATCCGCCAGCCGGGCGGCCAGTACCGCTGGCGATAGCGGCCGGCCAGCGACGGGGGCAGGCGCCCCAGCTCCGCCAGGAGGGCGAAGGTCGGCCCGTCCTGGCGGACCGCCCACACCAAGTGGTGCCCGCAGCCGCTCAGCAGGTGCAGCGGCCGGATGCCGAACGCCGCCAGCAGTTCGCGGGCGGCGTCCACGACGGGGGCCAGCAGGCCGAAGGTCCGTCTGGGGTGGATGTGCGGCTCGGCGGGGAAGGTGAAGTTGACGTAGTCGATGTCCAGGTGGGCCAGCAGGACCCGGCGGTCCCACAGCGACCGGCCGATGTCCAACCCCTGTTCGAGGTAGTGGTCGAACTGTTCGATCGGCTGGGGATCGAACTGCAGCCGCCCCGGGTCCGACGCCGTCAGGTACGCGGCGGTCGTCTCGGCGAGGCTGTCGCCGCCGAGGAAGCGCAGCATCTGCCGTCGAACGTGCGGATCCTGGTAGTAATCGGCAATGCTCGGCATGCATCCCCTCGGCGACAGCGAGCCTCCCAAGCGCCTTGATTCTACGTCGGGGGTCTGGGATTTCTCCGTCCGGCCGGGCGTCGGGCCTACGATGGAGAAGGGAGGGAGCGATGAATCGACAGCAGCAGGCCGAAGCCCTGGAGCTGATGGCCGACGGGATCCGCCACTGCGGCAAGTGCCGCCTGTGCGAGAGCCGCACCCACGCCGTGCCCGGCGAGGGCGCCGCGGACGCGGCGATCCTGGTGGTGGGCGAGGGACCCGGGGCGCGGGAGGACCGGACCGGGCGGCCGTTCGTGGGCCGGTCGGGCAGGTTTCTGGACTCGCTGCTGGCGGAGATCGGCCTGGACCGCGGGAGCCTGTTCATCACCTCGGCGGTCAAATGCCGCCCGCCGGGCAACCGCACCCCGCGGGCCGACGAGCTGAGGATCTGCCGCGAGGCGTGGCTGGTCCCGCAGATGTCGTGCATCGACCCGGAGCTGGTGATCCTGCTGGGTCTGACGGCGATCCGCAGCGTCCTGGACGAGGCGCCGTCCCTGGGGCGGGTGCATGGGGACATCGTCGAGCGGGACGGGCGTCGGTTCCTGCTGACGTATCATCCGGCGGCGGGCCTGCGGGCCGACGATGTCGCCGAGCGGCTGCGGGCGGACCTGGCGGTGCTGGCGCGCGTATGATTGGAGCGGGAGGGAATTCTCGCACAGGGAGCACCATGGCACACGAAGCGCTGAAGAGCGACGTTCTCAGCCGCCGCTGCGACCCGGCGTCGCTGCCGTTCGACACGACCGACGACGTGGAGCCTCTGGCCGACATCGTCGGCCAGAGCCGCGCCGTCGAGGCGGTGCGGTTCGGCATCGACATCGAGCAGCACGGCTACAACATTTTCGCCCTGGGCCCGCCGGGCGTGGGCAAGCTGAGCCTGGTCCGCCAGTTCCTCGAGACCCGCGCCGCCGCCGAGCCGACGCCCAGCGACTGGTGCTACGTCAACAACTTCGAGGAGCCCCACAAGCCCCGCGCCCTGTCGCTGCCCCCCGGCTGGGCCCACAGGCTCTGCAAGGACATGGAGGTCCTGGTGGACGACGCCACCGGGGCGATGAACGCGGCGTTCGAGTCCGACACGTACCAGCAGCGGCAGCAGAACCTCCAGCAGCAGTTCGCCGACCAGCAGAAGTCGTCGTTCGACCGGATCCAGGAGGAGGCCAAGGAAAAGGGCCTGGCGGTGATCCAGGCGCCGCAGGGGATCGGCATCCTGCCGCTGGACGAGAACGCCAAGCCCATGTCGCCCAAGCGGGTGGAGAAGCTCTCCGACCAGGAGCGCAGCGAGCTGGAGCAGCGGGCCGAGGAGCTTCAGCGGCACATGCAGGGGATCCTCCAGGAAGCCCCGCGGATGCAGCGGCAGATCCGCCAGAAGCTCAAGGACCTCAACCAGGAGATCGCCGCCGAGTCCATCGCCCCGCTGATCGACGATCTCAAGCGGACGTACAAGGACATCGACGGGGTGGAGGCCTATCTCGAGGCCGTCCGCCGCGACATGATCGAGAACGCCGAGCAGATCCTCAAGATCCAGCAGGCCGTCCAGGAACCCGGCGACGCGCAGGCGGCCCCGCCGATCCCCATCCAGCCGCCCGTTCCCCCGGCGATGGAGGCGGCGGCCCTCCTGCGGCGCTACCGCGTGAACGTCCTGGTCGGCCGCGACGGCAACCACGGCGCGCCGCTGGTGTACGAGGACCACCCCAACTACCCCAACCTCCTGGGGCGGGTGGAGCACATGGTGCAGATGGGCGCCCTGGTGGCCGACTTCAACCTCATCAAGCCCGGCGCCCTGCACCAGGCCAACGGCGGGTACCTCGTGCTCGACGCCCACAAGCTGCTCATGGCGCCCCAGTTGTGGGAGGGGCTCAAGCGCGCCCTGCGGGCCGAGGAGATCCGCATCGAGTCGCTCTACGAGTCGATCGGGCTGATCCAGACGGTCTCGCTGGAGCCCGAGCCGATCCCCCTGCGCGTCAAGGTGGTGGTGATGGGACGCCCGATCCTCTACCACCTGCTGCGGGAGTACGACGAGGAGTTCGCCGAGCTGTTCAAGGTCGCCGCCGACTTCGACACCGAGATGGACTGGGACGACCAGCAGGACCTCTACGCCCACCTGATCGCCACGCTCGTGCACAAGGACGGCCTGCGGCCGTTCGACCGCACGGCCGTCGCGCGGGTCATCGAGCGCAGCGGGCGGCTCGCCGAGGACAGCAGGAAGCTCTCGGTCCACATGCGCAGCGTCGCCGACCTGCTCCACGAGGCCAGCCACTGGGCCGCCGAGGCCGGCAGCCCCGTCGTGCGGGCCGAGCACGTCCAGCACGCCATCGATGCCCAGGTCTACCGTTTCGACCGCATCGCCCAGCGCCTCCGCGAGGAGATCCATCGCGGCACGCTGCTGGTCGACACGGACGGCGCGGCGGTCGGGCAGATCAACGGGCTGGCGGTGATGAAGATCGGCGACCTGATGTTCGGCCGCCCCTCGCGGATCACCGCGCGGGTGCGGGTCGGCTCGGGCAAGGTGATCGACATCGAGCGGGAGGTCGAGCTGGGCGAGAGCACGCACTCCAAGGGCGTGCTGATCCTCTCGGGCTTCCTGGCCGGGCGTTACGCCCGGGACCTGCCGCTGGCGCTGTCGGCCAGCCTGGTCTTCGAGCAGTCGTACGGCCCGATCGGCGGGGACAGCGCCTCGCTGGCCGAACTGCTGGCGCTGCTGTCGGCGATCGCGTCGGTGCCGCTGCGCCAGGACGTGGCCGTCACCGGCTCGGTGAACCAGCACGGGCAGGTCCAGGCGATCGGGGGCGTCAACGAGAAGATCGAGGGATTCTTCGACGTCTGCGCCGCCCGCGGGCTGACGGGCCGCCAGGGCGTGGCCATTCCCGCGTCCAACGCCCAGCACCTGATGCTCCGCCAGGACGTCGTCGACGCCGTCGATGCCGGGCGGTTCGCCGTCTACACCGTCGGGACCGTCGACGACGCGATCGACCTGCTGGCGGCGATGCCAGCCGGCGTGCCTGACGCCGAAGGCCGCTACGGGGGCGATACCTTCAACGGCAAGGTCGCCGCCAGCCTGGAGGCCTTCGCCCTGCGGCGCAAGACGTTCGCACCCAAGGCGGCCGGCGGCGGGGAGGAGGGCGGACAGGAGGCTTGAGGCCCCGGCCCCGGCCACGGCGGGGCATCCCCTCGCGCCTCCAAGCCCATGGCCAGAAGGTACTACATCAAGGACGTCGTCTACGGCGCCAACGACGGAATCGTCACGACCTTCGCCGTCGTGGCCGGGGTGGTCGGCGGGGGGCTGGCGACGCGGGCGGTGCTGATCGTGGGCGTGGCGTCGCTCTTTGCCGACGGGCTGTCGATGGCCGCCAGCAACTACCTGGGCAGCCGTTCGGAGCGGGCGGTCCTCGACCACGACGACGGGGGCGGCCCGACCGGTGTGCCGACCGTGCCGTGGATCTCCGCGGCGCTGACCTTCGGGGCTTTCGTCCTGGCCGGGGCCGTGCCGCTGGTGCCGTACGTGCTGCTGGGGTGCGGCCGCCGGACGCTCCTGTGGACCGCCCTGGCCACGCTTGGCGTCCTGTTCGCCGTCGGCGCCTCCCGCAGCATCGTCACCAAACGCCCCGTTCTCTCGGCCGGACTGGAAATGACGCTCATCGGCGGGGCCTCGGCCGCCGTGGCGTACGTCGTGGGGCATCTGGTCAGCGCGAGCATGTGAGGCGGATCCATCCGCTGGCCTCACGCCTCCGCCGCGGGGGGCGCGTAGAATCAGGAGAGACGCCTATGCCGACAGGCACCGTCGAGAGCTACCTCATCACCGAAGGCACCGGCCGCATCCGCGACGATGACGGGGATGTCCTGTTCGTCCACCACGACGACATCGAAGGCAACCACATGACCCTCCAGCACGGCGACCGGGTCGAATACCGCATCGCCGTGGTGGACGGGCAGCACAAGGCGATCGACGTGCGCCGCCTGTAGGGGCCGGCGGGCCACGGCTGCTATGGGCAACTGCAGACGTCCTCGACCACCTCGCCGGCCAATTCGTCCTGGTGGGCGCGGGCGGCGATGTCGCCCAGCGACACCAGGCCCACTGGCGTGCCGTTGGCGTCCTGGACGATCAGACGTCGGATCTTCTGCTCCATCATCCGGTGGGCGGCCGTCTCGACGTCGTCGTCGGTCCGGCAGAACACCGGGTTGGACGTCATGATCTCGCTCGTCGCGGTGGAGCGGGGATCCTTGCCCAGGGCGACCGTGCGGATCACGATGTCGCGGTCGGTCACGGCGCCGACGACCTCGCCGCCGTCCATCACCGCCAGGCAGCCGACGTCGTGCTTGTCCATCATCATCGCCGCTTCCATGACGGTGCTGTCCGGGGCGACTGCTTCCAGCGTCGTCGTCATGATTTCCTGAACGTTCATGTCCGCCTCCTGCTCTTCCAAGGGGTGACAAGAGACTCACCGTCCATCATGGTTAATGGTAAGCACGGGGCGGGCGGTGCGGCGCGCCGGGTCGGATTTCGGCCCGGCGCGCCGCCGTGCGCTCACAGAAGCGGGGCGATCGCCGCGGCTTGGGCCAGCAGGTCGGCGCCGCCCTCGGAGGCGCGGCTCCGCCGGCGGATGCGTCGGAGGGCGGTCGCCCGGAGCGGCTCAGCCGACGCAAGCAGATCCACGCGGTCGACCGCAGGGGCCGGCGCGGCCGAACCGAAGTGGTACTTGAGGATGACGAAATCGTCCAGGTCGACGTCGCCGTCCCCGTCGAAGTCCCCCTCGCCCCAGCCGGCGCCGGTGGAGCCGAAGTGGTACTTGAGGATGACGAAGTCGTCGAGGTCCACGTCCCCGTCCAGGTCGGCGTCGCCCGCCTTGCGCGTGGAGAACTCAAGGGTCAGGGTGTAGGCGCCGCTGCCGTTCTCGTAGAAGTGGCTGGTGACGCCGACGGCGTACTGGTGGCCGGCCTGGACGCCGGTGACGGTCAGGGTGGCCGCCTGGCCCGGCGACGCGGCCGATTCGCTGCCGAGCATCTGGCCGGTGGCGTGGTCCCAGACGACCAAGGAGGCCCGCAGGGCCGCCGCCGGGCGTTTGATGCTGACGGTCAGGCTGCCGTACGCCGCCGTGGCGGGGGCGGTGAACAGGAAGTAGTTGATGTCCGCCGGTTCGGTCAACGAGCCGCCGGCCAGCGCCTGACCGTCGTCGCCGACCGGCACGACGACCGAGGGCATCTTGTCGATGTCCATCGACATCGTGATCATTCCGGTATCGCCTGTGCGGTCGGCGCCCAGGAAGGCGTAGCGCTTGTGGGCGGCCAGGGAGGCGGTGAACTTGGCGGTTCCGTCCCCGTCGGCGTTGACGTCAGAGGCAACGCGGGCGCCGGTGTCGTAGTCGTACAGACCTGCGACCGGCGCCAGGCTCGCGGCCGTGACGGTGAAGGTCGCCGAACTGTCGGCGACGTCGGAGGCGAAGACCCACCCGTCCCAGTCGCCGGGGGCGGCAAGCAGGAAGCTTGCGGTCCAGTCGCCCCGCGCGTCCGGGAGCATCCAGTAGTCCCACCCGCCCGGGTTGGTGCCGGGCACGACCTGGCCGAAGTTGACGGCGATTTCGAAGGTGCCGGTCGTGGCGTAGTTCTGGGCCAGCACGGCCACCGAATAGGCCCCGCCGGGCGCCAGGCCGCTGACGGTGATCGTCTCGGCGGCGCCGACGGCCTGGCTGAAGGCGTGGGCCACCTCGTTGCCCGACGCGTCGAACAGGGCGACGGCCGGGTCGAATCCCGCGCTGGGTGTGACGACGATCTGGAGCGTCCCGTCCGTGTCGGCCGGGGCGGTCAGGGCGGCGTAATCGGTGTCCATCGCCGTGACGTGATCGTTCCTTACGCCGTCCCCGTTGATGTCCAGCGGGACGGCCGAGCCGGCCGAGACGCCCGGCGCCTGGACGAGGATCTCGACGTCGCCGGCGTGGTTCCGTGTCGCGTCGGCCACGGCCACGATATAGGTCTTCCAGCCGTCCAGGGCCACTGTCAGTCGGGCCGTCGTGTCGTCGCCATAGTCGCGGTTGAAGCCGATCTGTTCGCCGGTGGCCGCGTCGTAGACGGCCACGACGGGATCGACGGTGCCGCTGAGGCGGTTGACGGTGAAGGTGTAGTCGCCGTGCCAGGCGCTGTCGCCGGCGAAGAGGTAGCTGTCGGTGTCGTCACCGGTGATGAAGGCGTCGAAGCTCAGCGTATCGTTGCACAGGCCGTGCGGGCCTTCGAAGTACAGCCAGCCTTCGGCGGCCGTCAGCGTGGCGGGCATCGACACGGCGAAGTCGACGGTGATCCGGTAGTTGCCGGTGCCGTTGAAGTCGTGGTCGGCTATCGCCAGGTAGAACACCTCACCGGGCTGGACGTTGGTGAAGACGCCGGTTTCGCTCTCTCCGGAGACGTAGGCGATGACCTCGGGCTTGTCATCGTCATCGCCGCGCCAGATCTGCAGGCGGGTCTGGAGATCGCCGGAGGTCTCGTTCAGCGTGATGGTCAGGTCGCCGGACGCCTGCGGTGGGGCGGTGACGCGGAAGTGGTCGGTGTCCTCGTCGTTGTCGATCAGATCGGTGACGGCGGCGTGCCCGCTGCTGTCCGGCGTGATCGTCGCGATGTAGGATGCGTAGCTGCCGTCGACGTGGACATCCAACTCGCCGGTGGAGTTCTCCTGTTCGTCCCAGACCTCCACGACGTAGCTGTTCCAGTGGCCGCTGTTGGCGACGGTGACGCCGGCTTCGTTGTCGGGGCCGGAGCCGGCATCCATGTAGAGCATTTCGCCGGTGGCGCGGTCGTAGACGGCCAGGGCGCCGTTGACGGGGGAGCCCTCGGCGTCGGTGGTGATGGCGAACGTGCCATCGTACTGCTCTTCATTGAACAGGAAGGTGTCGTGGTCGCCGGCCCAGTTGATGTAGGACGACTCGTGGTAGTAGTCGCTCTGGTTGTCCAGGCTGCGGAAGGTCTCGATGGTGATGGGGTTGCTGACGGCCCAGACGGCGATATCGTCGACGTACCAGCCTTCGTAGTCGTTGTTGAGGGCGTCGTGGCTGTCGAACACGAACCGCACGCGGATGTTCCTGCCGGCGAAGGCCGTCAGGTCGGCCGAGGCTCGCCGCCAGCCCTTCAGCGTGGTGTCGTAGGACAGGCCGTCGGATTTGGACAGGACGGTGGTGTAGGTTCCGCTGTCGGCGTCGTAGGCCTGGACGGCGATGAAGTCGCCGGCCGGCGCGGCGTCGACCTGGCAGAAGTAGGAGAACGACAGGGCGACCGGCTCATCGGGCAGGTCGAGGCGCTTGCTGTAGAACACGCCGGCCGAATCGCCGATGTCGTAGTCCCATTCGCCGTTGGGCTTGTCCGGACGGCCGTAGTGCATGCTGTGGGTGCCGCTGTGGTTGAGGTCGCCGCCGCGGGTGGTGGTCAGGTGCCACAGTCCGTCCTGGGGCGCCCAGGCGGTGTCGTTGACGATGTCCATCGCGCCGTCGCCGTGCTCGAAGTCGGCGTGGAAGATCCGAACCCCGTAGTTGGCCTGGGCGATGTCCAGTCCGTGGCCCTGGTTGCGGTTGTTGGTTTCCACGCTTTCGGCGACGTCATCGTCGGCGTCGATGATCATGCCGATCGTGTAGCGGCCGTTGCCGGCGAACGGATCGTCGGCCGGCGGGGAAAGCGTGACCGTGCCGGTGTAGGTCCCGTGTGCGGCCATGGACGCGACGTACTGCTCGCCGAGCAGCGTGTCGGTCGAGGAGACGTAGTTGTTCTGCGACAGGTAGAACCGGACGCGGAAGCCGCCGGTGGGGGTCTCGCCGATGTTCTCGATCGTGTAGTCGGCGTGGATGGGGCCGAGGTTGAGCATCGGCATGTCCAGCTCGAAGGCCGAGCCGACCAGGTCGGGCCCGCCGGCGATGTGGACCGGCTTGCGGTCGATCCCGTCGCCGCGGTTGCTGTTGTTGGATTCGACGCTCTCGCCGACGGTGTTGCCGGCGTCGACGATCATGCCGATGTAGACGTCGTCGCTCTCGGTGAACCCGGACGGCGGGGCGGCCGGCAGCGACATGTGAACGCCGCCGCCCAGGGCCCCCGCGGCGGCCAGCGAGGCGACGTGCATGCTGTGCAGCAGGTGGTCGGAGGTGCTGATCGTCGCGTTGCTCGACAGGTAGAACCGGATGTCGAAGCCGCCGGCGGGCACGGAGCCGAAGTTGTCGACGTTGTAGAAATACGTGAAGTCGTCCCCCCACGTCAGGGAGGGCGGCCAGATGCCCGTGTAGCTGCTGACCAGGTCGGGCAGCGTGTGGGAGGGGTGGAAGAAAGTGGCCAGCGCGACCCCCCAGGGGTCGCCGGCGGCCATGGGCTGCCAGTCGAACCAGTGGACGCCCGGATCGCTGGCCCAGGTCGTGTAGGCGGCGTACTGAAGGCCCGGGTCGGTCCGGTAGCCGATGATGGGGATGAAGTGGTCGGTGGCGCCGCTGCCATCGCTGTCGACCAGGAACATCATCGGGCGTCCGGCGTCGATCTCGCCGGTCAGGTCCGCCCACGTCAGACTGCCCCAGCTTTCGTTCCAGGCGTGGGTGTCGCTGTATCCGACGAAGGCGGCGTAGTCCATGAACGCGTCGTCGGCCAGGCCCGAGCCCGACCAGCCGGCCTGCCGCGGGTCGCGGCTGGTCCCGAAGAAGTCGGCGATGCAGTCATCCGTGTGGTAAGGCGGCGGGCCGTCGGGCGTGGGCCACCAGTCGGCGTTGTGGCCCGCGCTGGCGATGCCGGCGTTCACGTCGGCCGTCTGGGTGGAGGCGTCGCCTACGAAGTAGTTGGGGTAGCCCAGGATGTCCCAGAAGCCCAGGATCATCGCCACCGAGGTCGGCCCGCACCCGCGATACCAGAAGTACTCCGGCACGTCGCCCAGCAGCACCGTGGTGCCGGCACCTCCGGCGTCGCCCAGCGGTGTAGCATAACTGTAGTCGGGCGGTGGATTTGGCCCGCTGGTCGCCAGCAGGTCGGCCAGTGGATCCTCTGCAATGGCATTCAGCAGCAGACGCGGTTCGAGGGGCTCCAGCAGGATCGGGTTCGACGGGTGTTGCCAGCGTGCACGAGGTGTCATGGCGCCATTCCTCCCAGAAAAGTGCCGAATCGACGTCCTCAACAGCACCGACTCAACCTGAGCGTCCGGCTGAACCTTGAACCGGCGCTCCCCACGAGACTTGCAGAGCAAGTTGTACCACGGACCGTCCCGGACGCAAGAGCAAACTGATCAATCTGTCCCCCTGCGTTCCTAGGATGACAGGGCGGGGCCGCCCCCGACGCCACAGGAGGCCGAGGATGACCGGGCACAGCGCACGCTGGCGGATAGGAACATCCGGCTGGCAGTACCGTCACTGGAAGGGCGTCTTCTACCCGGCCGACCTCAAGCAGGCCGAGTGGTTCGCCTGGTACGCCCGCCATTTCGACACCGTCGAGATCAACAACACCTTCTACGGCCTGCCCCAGGCCGAGACGTTCGACGCGTGGCGGGAGCGGGCGCCGGAGGGGTTCTGCTACACGCTGAAGTTCAGCCGCTTCGGCACGCACGTCAAGCGGCTGAAGGACCCCGCCGCGAGCATCGCCGTCTTCCTCGACGCCGCCGAACGGCTCGGGGGGCTGCTGGGGCCGATCCTGGTGCAGCTTCCGCCGAGGTTCGAGGTGGATGCGGGCCGCCTGGCCGCCTTCCTGGACGCCGCCCCCGCGCGGCGCCGCTGGGCCGTGGAGTTCCGCCATCCCACGTGGCTGTGCGAGGAGGTCTACGCCGTCCTCCGCGGCCACAACGCCGCCCTGTGCATCCACGACCTGCTGCCCGATCACCCGCGGTTGGTCACCGCCGACTGGGTGTACCTCCGGTTCCACGGGGCCGGCCCCCAGGGCAGCTACAGCCCCCAGGCCCTGACCGCCGTGGCCGGTCGCGTCCGCCGGCACGTGGCGGCGGGGCGCGACGTGTACGTGTACTTCAACAACGACCAGCACGGATACGCGGTGCGGAACGCCCTGGCCCTGCGGCGGTACGTCGACGGTCCGTAGCGGCATGATCCCCGGGCGCAGCCGCGTCCTTCGCGGACGCCTATGATTGGCATAGGGCCGGGCGCCGGAGGAGTGAGAAAGGGTCCGCCGATGAACATCGCCATCGCCTGCGACCATGCGGGGCTGGACTACAAGCGGCGCATCAAACAGCACCTGCTGGATGCGGGCCACGAGGTGACGGATTTCGGCACCGAATCGCCCCAGCCGTGCGATTACCCCGCGTTCATCCGCCCGGCCGCCGAGGCCGTCGCCGCCGGCCGGTGCGACCGGGGCATCGTCCTGGGCGGGTCGGGCAACGGCGAGGCGATAGTGGCCAACCGCGTCGCGAAGGTGCGCTGCGTCCTGTGCTGGGACCTGCGTTCCGCCCGTCTCGGCCGCGCCCACAACGACGCCAACGTCCTGTCGCTGGGCCAGCGGATGATCTCCATCGAGGCGGCCCTGGAGATCGTCGACGTCTTCCTGGCCACGGCGTTCGAGGGCGGGCGCCACGGCCGGCGCCTGGCCATGATCGATCAACCCCCGCCGGCGGCGCCCGCTGAGTAACCCATGCGGACCGCCGGATTTCCGGCACGCTGACCGGGGCGCCTCAAGGGGAGAGTACATGGAGAATGCACAGATTGCCGACATGTTCGACCAGATCGCCGACCTGCTCGACCTGACCGGCGCCAACGCGTTCCGCATCCGTTCCTACCACAACGCCGCCCGCACGGTCCGCGGGCTGTCGCAGCGGCTGGAGGACCTCGTCGCCGCCGGCGAGGACCTGACCGACCTGCCCGGCATCGGCCAGAGCACCGCCGCCAAGATCCGGGAGATCCTCGACACCGGCACGTGCAAGCGCCTGGAGGAACTCCGCAGCCAGGTGCCCGAAGGCCTGCCCGACCTGATGCGCGTGCCCGGCCTGGGGCCGCGCAAGGCCATGCAACTGCACGACGCGCTGGGTGTGGCCACGCTGGACGACCTGCGCACCGCGGCCGAGGAGCACAGGATCAGCACGGTCGAGCACTTCGGGGCCAGGAGCGAGGAGAAGATTCTCGAAGGCATCCGGACCGCCACGTCGACGGCCGGGCGGATGCTCTACCACGACGCCGCCGGGCACGTCGAAGCCCTGTCCCGCCGGCTCGACGGCGCCGGCGCCGTCGAGCGCTGGGTCGTGGCCGGCAGCTTCCGGCGGGGGATGGAGACCGTCGGCGACCTGGACATCCTCGTGCTCGCCCGCGACCGCGACGCCGCGATCGAGCAGATCCTCGCCTTCGACAACATCGCCGCCGTCGACAGCCGCGGACGCGAGAAGGCCACCGTCCGCCTGGAAGGGGGGCTGCAGGTGGACTTCCGCTTCTTCGAGGAGGAGAGCTTCGGGGCCGCGATGATGTACTTCACCGGCTCGAAGGCCCACAACATCGCCCTGCGCCGCATGGCGCAGCAGCGCGGCTGGAAGCTCAACGAGTACGGCCTGTTCGACGGTCGGCGGATGCTGGCCGGCCGCAGCGAGGAGGCGCTGTACGGCCGCCTGAACCTCCCGTGGATCCCCCCGGAGATCCGGGAGGACCGCGGGGAGATCGACGCGGCGGCCGCCGGCAGGCTGCCGTCGCTGATCGAACTGAAGGATGTGCGCGGGGATTTCCAGTCGCACACGACCGCCAGCGACGGCACCGCGGGCATCGAGGAGATGGCCCAGGCCGCCCAGGCTCGCGGCCACAGCTACCTGGCGATCACCGACCACTCCAGGCGCGTCACCATGGCGCACGGGCTGGACGAAGACCGCTGCCGCCGCCATGCCGACCGGATCCGCCGGGTCAATGACACCCTGGAGGGGCTGTGGCTGATGGCGGGCATCGAGGTGGACATCCTCAAGGATGGGTCGCTCGACCTGGACGAAGGCGTCCTGGCCGATCTGGACTGGGTCGTCGCCAGCGCCCACTACGACCGCAACCTGCCCGAGAAGGCCATGACCGACCGGCTGGTCAGGGCGATCTCCAGCGGCGTGGTGCACTGCCTGGGCCACCCGCTGGGGCGGATCATCGGGCGGCGCGAGCCGCTGGCGTTCGACTTCGACGCCGTGATGGAAGCCTGCCGCGACCATGATGTGTGGCTGGAGGTCAACGGCCAGCCCGACCGGCTCGACCTGCCGGAGGCGTTCTGCCGGCGGGCCCGCGACGGCGGCGTGCAGTTCACCTTCGGCAGCGACGCCCACAGACCCGAAGACCTGAGCTTCATCGCCCTGGCCGTGAACGTCGCCCGCCGCGGGTGGCTCCAGAAGAAGGACGTCATCAACACGCTCACCGCCGGCCAGCTTCGCAAGCGGCTGAACAGGAGCCGGATCGCCGGCGCGCCATGACCCGCAGGAACGACACCCCCGCCAAACTCGAGGCCCTGACGGATCTGCTGAAGGGCAAGTCCACGATGCTGATCGTCCTTCAGAACAACCCCGACGCCGACGGGATGGCGGCGGCGATGGCGCTGCGCAAGCTGGCCAACAAGCTCAAGGTGACCTGCTCGATCGCCTGCAGCGGCACGGTCGGCCGCGCGGAGAACCGGGCGCTGGTGCGGTACGTCAACCTGAAGGTCCGCGAGATTGCCGAGATGTCGCCCAAGTGGTTCAACCTGATCGCCCTGGTCGACACGCAGCCCGGCCAGCGCAACAGCTCGCTGCCGCCGCGGATCAAGCCGCAGATCGTGATCGACCATCACCCGATCCGCCCGGAGACCCGGACCGTCGCGTTCCACGACGTCCGCAGCACGTACGGCGCCACGGCCACGATCCTCTACGAGTACCTCCAGGCGGCGTCGATCAAGCCGGACATGCCGCTGGCGACGGCCCTGCTGTACGGGATCCGCTCCGACACGCAGGACTTCGGCCGCAAGGCCCACCAGGCCGACATCGACGCGTCGGCGGAACTGTACGGCCTGGCCAACAAGCGGATGCTCGGCGCGATCCAGCGGGGTCGGGTGCCGCTGGAGTACTTCCGGATCCTGGCCACCGGCCTGATCAACGCGCGAAACTGCGGCCGCTGCATCTACAGCGGGCTGGGCGTCGTCGAGAACGCCGACATGATCGCCGAGGTGGCCGACCTGCTGCTGCGCTACGAGGAGGCCGAGTGGTCGCTGTGCTGGGGCTACCACGCCGGGGGAGCCCTGCTGAGCGTGCGGACGATTTCCCAGGATCTCCCGGCCGACCGGATCGTCCGCCACATCGTCCGGCACAGGGGCTCCGGCGGGGGGCACCCGTCCATGGCGGCCGGGCAGATCACCCTGGCGGCCGACACCGTGGCCGATCGCGACCGGCTCGACCGGCTCATCCCCCGCCGCTTCCTCGAGATCACCGGTTGCGACGCCGCCGTCTGCCGGCGGATCACGTGAGAGGGGGCGGATCATGCACTTGCGTCATGCCGGCCGGCCGGGCACAATGCCCCGACAGCCGCGCGGGCCGCTGAAGCGCGGGTGGGGTGAACCATGGTGGTGATCATCCTGAGGATCCTGGTGGACACGCTCTACCTGCTTGCGCTGATCAACCCGGTCAGCAAGATCTCGGTGCTGTCGGCGCTGTCGTCGACGGCCGGTCCGAAGGAGTTCGGGGAGGTCACCGGCAAGTCCAGCGTGGCCGCCGCCGCGATCCTGCTGGTGTCGATGAGCTTCGGGCACTTCGTGCTCAGTTCGATCTTCCAGGTGGAGCTCCACTCGCTTCGCCTGGCGGGGGGGGTCGTGCTGTTCTGGGTGGGCTTTACGGCGCTGCGGAAGGGCGTGTTCTTCGAGATGGAGTCGTCGATGCGTTTCCAGGACGTGGCCGTCGTGCCGCTGGCCTGCCCGCTGATCGCCGGGCCGGCGACGATCACGGCCGTCATCGCGCTGGGGGCGCAGCACGGGATGTGGACGACGGCGGCGGCGATCCTCGTGGCGCTGACCGTCAACGACCTGATCATGCGCCTCACCTCGCCGCTGGAGCGGCTGCTGCGCCGGTTCAACATCCTGGGGGCCGTCATCCGCATCACCGGGTTGATCGTCATGACCATCGGCACCGAGATGGCCCTGGACGGCCTGGCGGCGTGGGGAGGTCGGTCTGGCGCGTCTGACGTACCCGCCACGGTGCGCTGACGGCGATCCGATCCGTCCCGGCCGCCCCAGGCGCAAAAACCCCCCGATCCGCCGCATATACTGGCGCATGGAGAGGCCCCTCCGGACCGGCCGGACCGCACAGCAGCAAGGAGGTGGACGGTGGCCATCCAGATCACCAGCGAGGCCTTCGAGGCCAACCACGCGATACCGCAGATGCACGCCCGCGTCGGGGGCGACGCCTCCCCGCCGCTGCAGTGGCGCGGGGTGCCCGACGACGCCCGGCAACTGGCCCTGGTGGTCGACGATCCCGACGCCCCCGGCGAGGAACCCTGGGTGCATTGGGTGATTTACAACATCCCCCCCGACACCCGCCGTCTGCCCCCGGGCGTCAGCCGCGACGAGAAGCCCCCCAGCCCGCGCCGCGCGGCCCAGGGCCTCAACTCGTGGGGACAGATCGGCTACGGCGGCCCCCAGCCCCCCAGGGGCGATCCGCCGCACCACTACCACTTCCGGCTGTACGCCCTCGACGTCGAGGCCGATCTGCCGCCGGGCCTGAGCAAGGATGAACTGATGGAAGCCGCCTGGGGGCACATCCGGGACGAGGGCGAACTGATCGGCACGTACCAGTAGCGTTTCGCCCTGGATCCGCAGGATCCAGGGCGAAACGCCGCAGGGCCGGGAAAAACCATCGGGCAGGAGCAGAATCGATGTCGATGACCGAGCCGGATTCGGAACTGGGGCGCAAGGCCGAGGCGCTGGTGCGCGAGAGCCACCGGCCCGAAGGCGGGGAGGGCCGGTTCCCCTCGCACCCGCTGTGGCGGCGCCTGCGCGAGCTGGGGACGGAGCTGTGGCTGGACTCGGGGGACATCGAGGAGATCTCCGACGTCTGGACACGGGAGTTCTCCGGCCTGACGACCAACAACTCGCTGCTGAACAAGGAGATTCAGAAGGGGACCTACGACGCGCTGATCGAGCGGACCGCCGAGATGCTGGACGCCTACCCGCTGCTGACCGAGGAGGACCGCCGCCTGGAGGTGGCGTTCGTCCTGAACACGCACCACGCGCTGCGCCTGGTCGAGCGGTTCGACGCCCACGTCTCGGTGGAGGAGCACACGGTGCTGGCCGGCGACCTGGCGGCGGCGATCAACTACGCGCGGCGGTTCCACGCGCTCTACCCGACCCGTTTCTACGTGAAGATGCCCTTCTCGTCGGCCAGTCTGCTGGCCACGCGGCGGGTGTCGGACGAGAACGTCCTGGTCAACCACACGCTGGGGTTTTCCGCGCGCCAGAACTACCTGATCACGCGGATCGGGCGGCCGTTGTTCGTGAATGTCTTCATGGGTCGCCTCAACAGCGTCGTCCAGGCCAACGGCCTGGGCTCCGGCGAGGGCGTCGGCGAGAAGGCCGTGCTGGCCTCCCAGGCCGTCGTCAAATCCCTCCGCCAGACCATGGGCCTCAAGACCCGCCAGATCGCCGCCAGCCTCCGCAGCGGCGACCAGGTGGCCCGCCTGGCCGGGGTGGACGTCATCACCCTGCCGCCCAGGGTGGCCCGGGAGTTCATCGACTCGGGCATCGAGCCGGGCGACCTGCGGGACAGGACCGGCGAACCGGTCGACCTGGGCGTCGACGATGCCGCCGCCGCCGAGCGGATCGGCCTGCCGGCCCTGTGGGACGTCGACGAGCGGGTGGTCCGCTGCGCCGACGCCCTGGAGCAGGAGCGCCTCGCCACGTTCACGCCCGTGCGCCTGGAGGGCTTCTTCCAGCGGCACGACTGCGCGGACCTGCTGGTCAGGTGGTCGGACCAGGACGTCGCCCTCAGTGCCGAGGAAGGGAAGATCCCCAGCCTGGACCACTGGCGGGCGCGCCTGGAGAGCGGCGAGATCGGCCTGGACAGCCTGATGAACCTCGCCGGCTGGAACAGCTTCCGCGCCGACCAGGAGGCCATGGACGAGCACGCCCGGCAGATCATGGCCGGCGCGCATCGCTGACGGGAGAAGCGATCATGATGAGAGCCCGCGACCTGCTCCGCTGCAGCGTGATCTGCGACGGCGAGGCCTTCGGCCGCGTCGAAGGGTTTCTGTTCGACGACGCCCAGTGGGCCGTCCGCTACCTGCGGGTGGTCCCCGAGGACGGCCGGGAGGGCGGCTGCGCCCTGATCGCCCCGGCGGCGATCGGCGAGTGCGACGCGGAAGCGCGCGAACTGTACGCGGACCTGTCGGCCCGGCAGATCGCCGACAGCCCGGCGATGCGCGAGCGGAGCGATCTGCCCCGCGACGAGGAGATGGCGCTGATCACCCACTTCGGCTGGCCGGCCTACTGGGCCGACAGCCCCCAGTTGAAGGGCGCTGCTTCGGAGGCGGGGACGGGCGGCGTGGCGCAGTTGCGGAGCCTCGACGCCCTCTGCCGCTGCGAGGCCCTGGCGGCCGACGGGCAGGTCGCCGGCGCGGTGGCCGACGTCTTCCTGGACACGACCGACTGGGCCGTCCGCTACCTCGCCATCGCCGTCGAGGACCGCGACGAGGCGATGCTCGCCCCCCCGGACTGGGTGCGCTCGGCCGACTGGAACGCCGGAGAGCTGCGCTTCGGCGTCTCCAGCGAAAGCCTCCTGACCGGCCCGGCACGCACCTAGGAGGCTCCGCCGGCGCAAAGGAGACAGCGGAAACGGCGACCGAACGGGCAGAAGGAACGCCGTTGCCGCAGCCGGTGAACGGGAGGATCGATGTTCGCCAAGTGGTTTCCCTGGCGTTGGCTGGTTCGCGCCCTGGCACGGGCCCACGGGCTGCTGGACCCGCTGGAGATCCTGGCGCGGCTGGAGAACCTGGCCCAGCCCTCCGAGGTCGCCGCGCCGATCGAGCTGCTGCGGGCGGGGTTCGCGCTGCACGCCCGGGGGGTGATCAACGACAAGGTCATCCAGCAGAACCTCGATTGGGTGTGGCCCTTCTGGGTCAACCGTCAGTTCGACCCGCGGGACCCGGCCTTCGTGCCCCGGGCCTTCTCGTTCGCGCAGGTGAATCTCTCGCACCGCAACTGGACGGCCGTCGGCGTGCCGGGCTGCGAGGCGATGGCGGTGGTCGATCCGCGGGGGCTGGTCATGCCCTTCTGGGACGGCTGGTCGCTGGATGCGTGGGCCGTCCCGCTGCGGGGCGAGGCCCTGTGGCCTTCCCGCCTGGACCGCTGCGAGCAGCGCCTGCGGATGGACGGCGACCGCCTGGCCGTCGAGACGATCGCGCGGAACGACCTGGCGACGCTGCGGTCGCTGGTATGGGTCGAGCCCGACGCCGCCGAGGCGTTCTGCCGCATCCGGTACGAGGCCGTCATGGCCGTCTCCGGCTGGCTGGTGATCGCCCTGCGCCCGTTCAACCCGGAGGGGGTCGGCTTCGTGCAGTCGGTGGCCCTGGGCGCCGACCGCAAGGGCTGGATCCTCGACGACAGGCTCCGCGTCCGCTTCGACGCGCCCGTCGAACGTCACGTCTGCTCGTGCTACGGCGCCGGCGACGTGGCGATCGGCCTGCTGGATCGCTCCCCCCAGGCCGACTGTCGCTGCAAGGTGGGGCTGGCGACGGCGGCGGCGATGTTCCCGGTGGAGGCCGGCCAGGAGGCCGAGGTGACCGCGACGGTGCCCCTGTCGGCCGACCGGACCGTCAAGACGCTCTACCCCCGCGGCGGGCCGCTGGAGTGGTCCGGGGTCCTCCAGGACGCCGCGACGATGCAGGTGCCCGACGAGCGGCTGGCCTTCCTGTACGATGCCGCCCTGCGGACCGTCGCGCTGCTGTCGCCGGCGGAGGTCTATCCCGGCCCCTACACCTACAAGCGGTTCTGGTTCCGCGACGCGGTGCTGATCCTCCACGCGATGCTCTGTGCGAACCTGGTCGATCACGCCAGGTACGCCATGGGCGGGTTCCTCCGCCGCCAGCGCCCGTCGGGCTACTTCCACTCGCAGTCCGGCGAGTGGGACTCCAACGGCCAGGTGCTCTGGCTGCTGGGGCGCTACGCCGACCTGACCGGCCGCACGCTGTCGGGGCGCTGGATCCATGCCCTGGACCGCGCCGCGCGGTGGATCGGCCGCAAGTTGACCGACCGCCGCGGCGGCGACCCCCACGCCGGGCTCCTGCCGGCCGGGTTCAGCGCCGAGCACCTGGGGACCAACGACTACTATTACTGGGACGACTTCTGGAGCGTCGCCGGCCTGGACGCAGCCGCCGACCTGCTGGTCTCGCACGGGCGGCAGCGCAGCGCGGGCGCCTGCGGGGACCTGGCCGTCGCGCTGCGGGACAGCATCGAGCGCAGCCTCCGCCGCAGCGGCCCCCTGCGGGCCGTCGAGGGGATTCCCGCCTCCCCGTACCGGCGGATGGACAGCGGCGCCGTCGGGTCGCTGGTGTGCGCCTACCCGCTGCGGGTCCGGCCCGCCGACGACCCGCCGGTGAGGGCGACGCTGGAGTTCCTGCTGAAGTTCTGCATGATCGACGGGCTGCTGTTCCTGGACACCAGCCACTCGGGGCGGAACGCCTACCTGACGCTGTCGATCGCCCAGGTGCTCCTGCGGGCCGGCGACAGCCGCTTCTTCCCGCTGGTCCAGGCCGTCGCCGAGGCGGCGTCGCCGACGGGCCAGTGGCCCGAGGCGATCCACCCCCACACCGGCGGCGGCTGCATGGGCGACGGCCAGCACGCCTGGGCGGCGGCCGAGTGGATCATGATGATGCGCAACATGTTCGTCCGTGAGGAGTCCGACCGGCTCATCCTCGCCTCGGGCATCCCCGACGCGTGGCTGGCCCGCCGCCGGGCGATGGCCTTCGGCCCCACGCCGACGCCGTACGGCCCCCTGACGGTCCGCCTGGAATTCCAGGAGGACGGGACGGCCACGGTCCGGTGGGAGGCCCGGTGGCGGAAGGCTCCCCCGGCCATCGAGATCCGCCTGGCCGGGCGTGCGGTGACGGTCGCCGATCCGCAGGCGACCTCGGCGGCGGTCCCGGTGGCGGCGGAGGACGAGCGGGCATGAGAATCGCCATGTTCACCAACCTGTACCTGCCCAAGGTCGGGGGTGTGGCGATCTCGGTCGATCGGTTCAGCCGCGGGTACCGCCGGCGGGGCCACGAGGTGCTGATCGTCGCGCCGGACTTCCCCGGCCAGCCGCAGGAGGAGGAGGGCGTCATCCGGGTCCACGCGATCCAGGACTTCAACGGCTCGGGCTTCTCGCTGGCCCTGCCGTCGGGGCTGGAGATTTCGCGGCGGCTGGACGCCTTCGCCCCGGAGCTGATCCACTCGCACCACCCGTTCCTGCTGGGCGATTCGGCGGTCCGCGCCGCCGCCCACCGCGGACTGCCGCTGGTGTACACGCACCACACGCTGTACGAGTACTACACGCACTACGTCCCGCTGGATTCCAGGACGATGCGGAACTACGTGGTGCACCTGGCCAGGCGCTACGCCGAGCTGTGCGACCTGATCTTCGCCCCCAGCGCCTCCATCGCGGCGCTGCTGCGGCGGCGGGGGGTGCGGACGGCCATGGAGGTCGTGCCGACCGGCGTGATGCTCGAGGAGTTCACCTGCGGCGACCGCGCCCGCGGCCGCCGGCTGGCGGCCCTGGAGGAGGGAGACTTCGTCATCGGCCACGTCGGGCGGATCGCCGCCGAGAAGAACCTCCCGTTCCTGGCCCGCTCGGTCATCCTCGCCCTGCGCCGCATCGCCGGCAGCCGGTTCCTCCTGGTCGGCGGCGGCGACCTGGCCGATGACCTGGGGGCGATGTTCGACGGGGCGGGACTGGCCGACCGGGTGGTCTTCGCCGGCGAGCGGCGGGGGCGGGCCCTGGCCGACCTGTATGCCGCCATGGACGTCTTCGCCTTCGCCTCCCGCAGCGAGACGCAGGGCATGGTCCTGGCCGAGGCCCTGGCCCTGGGCACCCCGCTGGTGGGCCTGGACGCCCCGGGGGCGCGGGACATCATCATCGACGGCCGCAACGGCCGCCTGGTGGCCGCCCAGCGGGAGGAGGCCTTCGCCGACGCCCTGGTCTGGATCGCCGGCCTTTCCGGCGACGACCGCCGCGCCATGCGGGCCCGCGCCCGCGCCGACGCCGAGACGTACTCGCTGGATCGTTGCGTCGACCATGCCCTGGCGGCCTACCGCCGGCTGCTGGACCGCCGGGGCCCCGCGCGGCCGCTGGAGACGCTCAACTGGGACGCCCTGCTGGAGTCCCTCCGCCGCGAGTGGGAGATCTGGTCGAACCGCGCCGCCTCCCTCACCCAGGCCCTCACCGACGGCCGCGATCCCAGAAGCGACGTCCTGTGAGAGGATCGGGGATCGCACCGGCCAAGGAACCCGTGGATACGACCGCGGGGGGCGGGTATGCTTGCCGTCCGCCCATCAGAGAAAGGACACGCATGAGCAGCATCGCCAGGGTCGAACTGCCCGACTTCGGCCGCGAACCGGCGGCCCCTCAGATCCC
>JAAYZK010000282.1 GCA_012514895.1 Planctomycetota bacterium
AGCCCGCCGAGGAGCTGCGGGGGCGCCTCGGCGTGCCGGTGCACGTGGACAACGACGCCAACCTGGGCGCCCTGGGCGAGATGGTCTGGGGCAGCGGCCGGGGGGTGCGCGACCTGGCGTACATCAAGGTCGCCAGCGGTGTCGGCGCCGGTCTGGTGATCAGTGGGAAGATCTATCGCGGGCCGGGCGGCACCGCCGGGGAAATCGGACATATTACACTCGATGAATCCGGACCCGTGTGCCGTTGCGGCAACCGGGGCTGCCTGGAGACGTTCGCGGCGGCGCGCTATGTGCTTCCGCTGCTCCAGCCCAGTCACGGCACCGACCTGACGATGGAGGGTATCGTCAGGCTGGCGCGGGACGGTGATCCGGGCTGTCGTAGGGTGATCGCCGACGTCGGCCGCCACATCGGCAGTGGAGTCGCCAATCTCTGCAATCTGCTGAACCCGAGCCGGGTGGTGCTCGGCGGTGATCTCGCCGAGGCCGGCGAGCTTGTGCTCGGGCCGATCCGGGAGTCCGTGGGCCGCTATGCGATCCCCAGTGCGGCGCGTCAACTGTCCGTTCTCCCCGGGGCGCTCGGGGGCCGTGCGGAGGTGCTCGGAGCGCTCGCTCTCGCGCTGAGCGAGATGGGCGATTCGACGCTTTTGGACGGCACTGCGACGGGGTCACTCACCGCCGTCGGGTCTGCCTTCACTTAGAGAACGGATGGCACCGTTGCCATCTCGTTAAGGATTTACTTCTTGACGTCGCACGTGTGGCCGAGTTGACTTCCAGCCACCTCGGCCGCAACGACGCGGCCTCGTCAGGGAGGTTTCTGAATGAACAAGCGTATGCGTCGTGCTGCTGTTGCCGTTGCCGCGGGCGCCATGGCCGTCTCGCTCGCTGCCTGTGGCAGCGCCGACGAGGCGGGCGGCGCGAAGGACAACGGCGGTTCCGCCGACAAGGGTGACGCGATCAAGGTCGGTCTGCTGCTGCCCGACATCCAGACCGCGCGGTACGAGAAGTTCGACAAGCCCTTGATCGAGAAGAAGGTCGCGGAGCTTACGAACAACAAGGGCGAGGTCGTCTACGCCAACGCCAAGCAGGACGCCAGCCTGCAGAACCAGCAGGTCGACACGATGATCACCAACAAGGTGGATGTGCTCATCGTGGACGCGGTGGACTCCAAGGCCATCGCCGGCTCGGTCAAGAAGGCCAAGGACCAGGGCATCCCGATCGTCGCCTACGACCGCCTCGCCGAGGGCCCGATCGACGCCTACACCTCGTTCGACAACGTCACGGTCGGCAAGACGCAGGGCGAGGCCCTGCTGAAGGCCCTGGGCGACAAGGCCAAGGACGGCCAGATCGTCATGATGAACGGGTCCGCCACCGACCCGAACGCCGGCCTGTTCAAGGAGGGCGCGCACGCCGTCCTCGACGGCAAGGTGAACGTCGGCCGCGAGTACGACACCAAGGAGTGGAAGCCGGAGAACGCCAACGCCAACATGCAGGGCGCCATCTCCGCGCTCGGCAAGGACAAGATCATCGGCGTCTACTCCGCCAACGACGGCATGGCGGGCGGCATCATCACCGCCCTCAAGCGGGCCGGCATCGCCGGCATCCCGGTCACCGGCCAGGACGCCGACCTCGCGGGTGTGCAGCGCATCGTCGCCGGTGAGCAGTACATGAGCGTCTACAAGCCCTACCCGCAGGAGGCGGACGTCGCCGCGGAGATGGCCGTCGCGCTGGCCCAGGGCAAGTCGCTCGACTCCATCGCCAAGGACAAGGTGGACAGCCCCACCACCAAGGGGATTCCCGCGGTGCTCGTCCCGGTCGTGTCGCTGACCCAGGAGAACATCAACGACACCGTGATCAAGGACGGCATCCACACCGTCGAGGAGATCTGCACCGACAAGTACAAGGCCGCCTGCGACAAGATCGGCCTCAAGTAAGCAGTCCCCAAGTCCCGTGACACACCGGGGAGTCCGTGATCCGGACTCCCCGACGGGATGACTGCCACGCGCTTCCGCCGGCGCCCCGCACACACCAGCCCCGCAAGCTACGCGGGGCGCCGGACGGAACAAACCCCCCAGTCCTCTGCACAACCTCCCGCCGGGTCAGGCGGCGAAGGAGATGGTTCACGTGTCCGCTACGCCCGTGCTGGCGTTGCGCGGGGTCTCCAAGCGATTCGGTGCCGTCCAGGCGCTCACCGACGTAGAGCTTGAGGTCCACGCCGGTGAGGTGGTCGCCCTGGTGGGCGACAACGGTGCCGGAAAGTCCACGCTGGTCAAGACGATCGCCGGCGTGCATCCCATCGATGAGGGCGTCATCGAGTGGGAAGGGAAGGGCGTCCAGATCAACAAGCCGAACGACGCC
>JAAYZK010000283.1 GCA_012514895.1 Planctomycetota bacterium
ACACGATGTCCAAGGCCCAGGCCGGCCCGTGGTACGCCTCGGTTCACTCGGCGACCGCCGAGCGGCTCACCGCCAGGGCCGAGGTGCGGGAACGGTTCATCTTCGACGGCAGCCTCGACGGGCGCAGCGAGATCGGCCGCTCGATCACCTTCGAGCACGACGGCGCCGCACGGGTGCTGCTGCTGCACGCGGGGTTGGACGACCTGGATCTCCGCCTGACCGACCCGGCGGGCAACCGGATCGGCTACGACGCCGCCGTCGGCGCGGACCTGATCGAGATCGCCGGCGCCGCCTACACCGGCTCGGACGTGCGGTACCAGATCATCGACCTGCCGGCCGTCCAGGCCGGGCAGACGTGGCACGTGACGATCGCCGTCAACGACGCCTCCGAGGGTTCGCGGGCGGTGCTGGCGGTGCACGAGATTCCAGATCGGCCTGCCGAGCTGGCAGCTCTGGTCGGGCACGGCGAGATCCACGCCAACGTCCTGGGCGTGGCGACCGTGTTCGAGGTCCGCGAACTGGGCGGCGCCCGGTCCGTGGACGGCCTGGAACTGACCTGCAGCGAACTGCGGGCCGCCGACGGGACGGTGCTGCCGATCGCGTCGATGCACCTGGCCTTCGCCGGCGACGCGACCGCCGTGGCGGCGGGCAGGACGCTGGAGGCGGCCATCGACATCGTCATGGACGACGCGGCCGTCGACGGCGTCTACACCGGGACGATCACGATCGGCGGCGCCGACGCCGTCAGCGGCGCGGCCCTCAGCGACACGATCGAGTTCGTCCTCGTGCTGGACCGCGCCTCCCCGGCCGTGCCGACTCTGACGATGGAGCCCGACGCCGACGACCCGGCGCGGATGGTCTTCGCCGGGGTCGCCGAGCCGGGCTGTGCGGTGGAGATCCTCCTGGACGGACGGCTGCTGGACCGCTCCTTCGCCGACGCCGGCGGCCTCTACCGGACGCAGCCGTACCTGCTGCCGGCCGGCAGCCACAACCTGGTCGCCCGGGCGATCGACTCGGCCGGCAATGTCAGCGATCCGACCGACCCGACGACCGTCGCCACCGCCGAGGACCGGCGCGGGCCGACCGTCCGGGCCGCGTGGGACGGCCTGCGGGACTCCGCGGGCACCTTCCGCGGCGAGGCGGTCCTGTCGCTGACCGGCGACGACGGCGGCGGCGCCGGGCTGGACGTCCTGCTGTACTCCCTGGACGGCGGGGCGACCTGGCAGCCTTACACCGGCGAACTGACCTTCGAGACGGTGGGGATCCACGCCGTCCACTATTGCGGCGTCGACCTGGCGGGCAACGCGTCGCTGGTGTACCTGACCGCCGCCGCCATCGGCGAGGGCCTGCCCGCCCCGGCCGTGACGGACGTTGCCGTCGACGACGCCACCGGCCAGCGGTCGATGGTGCGGTCGCTGAGCATCTCGTTCGACCAGCCGGTCGTCCTGGACGCCGCCGCGCTGCTGCTGATCCACGCCGCCGACGGGCCGGTCGACCTGCAGGTGAGCGACCCCGCCGGCGACGGCATCCGCTACGTCGTGACCTTCGCCGATCCATCCCTGAGCGGCCCGTCGCTGCGGGACGGCTGGTACCGCCTGGTGGTCTTCGCCGGCGGCGTCGCCAACGACGCCGGCCAGCCCATGGCGGCCGAGTACTCGACCGACTTCCACCGGCTCTTCGCCGACGCCGACGGCGACCGGGACGTGGACTGGGACGATTTCATCGGCGTCCGCCGGGCGTACGGCAGCGCCATCGGCCAGGCGGCCTACCGCGACATCTACGACGTCAACGCCGACGGCGTGATCGACATGACGGATGTCCTGGCGGCGGGCAGCCGGATCGGCGTCTCGCTGCCCGATCCGACCTTCCAGCCCCCGGTGATGCCCGGCGTGGTCGTCAACGACGGGTCCGTCCAGCGCTCGATGATCCGCAGCCTGACCGTCACGCTGGCCGCGCCGGCCGACCTGACCGCCGCAAGCCTCCACCTGCGGCGGTCGGACGGCACGCTGGTCGACGTGGACGTCGCCAACCCCGCCGGGGACCGGCGGACCTACGTCCTGACCTTCGCCGGCGCCGCGACCGAGTACGGCTCGCTGGCCGACGGGGACTACACGCTGACCGTCGCCGGCGGCGCGGTGGGCGGGTCGGACCTGGTGTTCTCGTTCCACCGCCACTTCGGCGACGCCGACGGCGACCGCGACGTCGACCTGGACGACTTCTCGCGGCTGGTCGGCACGTTCGGCCGCACCTCGGCCGATCCGCTGTTCAACGACGCCCTCGACGCCGACAGCGACGGCGACGTGGATCTCGACGACTTCGTTCACCTGCGCAGGCGGTTCGGGAGGCCTGTGCCCTGACCGGCGCCCGCGGCAGAGTCCCGGGCGACCCTTTGGAGACGGACCGATGAAGCTGAATCGATGCGTGATCGCGATCGTGGCGGCGATGCCGGTCGTGCTGGCCCACGCCGCGGTCGTCTACCAGTTCGAGTGCGAGCCGGCGGCGGTGGATCTCGCGCCCGGCCAGACCGGCCAGGTGGCCGTCTCGCTGGTCGAGCGGCTGACGGATGGCAGCGGCAGTCTGCTGGAGGCGCGGGGCGGGTTGGGCAGTTTCGACCTGGCGCTGGCGCCCGGCGGGACGGCGACGGACCCGGCCCAACTCACCGGCGTGCTGCTCGACGGGCGATTCGACA
Organism: Planctomycetota bacterium; assembly: GCA_012514895.1. Classification (GTDB taxonomy): domain Bacteria; phylum Planctomycetota; class Phycisphaerae; order SM23-33; family FEN-1343; genus JAAYZK01. The sequence continues at coordinate 2,690 of JAAYZK010000283.1, forward strand.
GCGCGTTCAACATCGTGCTGCCCATGGCGGTCATCGCCGGGTGCGATCCGCTGGGCCCCGCCGGCGCGGCGGGGGCGGCGGACGGCCAGACCCGCCGGGTCGGCCTGGCGGTCTTCTCCGTCACCGCCGGCGCGGTGGTCGGCGAGACGACCATCGTGACCGTCGGCGACTACGACACGCCCGAACCGGGCTCCTTCAACAGCACCTTCTACTGGGACGACCTGGAGGCGGCCGAGCCGCTGGACGGCGCGATCGCCCCGGCGGCGTTCGCAGTGACCGTCGTGCCCGAGCCCGCCACGGCGCTGCTGCTGGCGGCGGCGGCCGCTGCGATAACTGCGGGGAAGCGCTGACTTGACAGATCCGCCCTTGGTGGTAGAATAATGGGTGCTTTCGGGTGTTATCTGCGACCCGTTCATCCAGCTCTGCGTGGTGTCGCTCGACTCGTATTCTTTCTGAACGCTCACACGCTGCGCAAGGCTGGCGGGCCGTCGAACAGAAAAAGGAGAAACTGCCATGCTCGCCGGTATGCTCGGACGGAGGACGGTCTGCGCGTTGGTGCTCGGTCTTTCGCTGCTGATCCTGGCGTTGTCGCCGGCTGCGGCCGACGTGATTCTGCTGGACCACCAGGCCAGCGTCAGCGTTTCCCTCTACGCCGATGATGAAGCCGGGGACCCGGTCAGCGATCTGTTCAGCGAGGCGCTGATGACGCCGGGCGAGGTGTTCTCCGTCCTGTCGCCCGGCGGCGTCGACGGCCCGATGCAGGTCACCTCGGCCGGAGGGCAGGCCACCGCGGCAGGGGTCGCTGTGCAGATGTCCCAGTTGATGCCGACGGCTACGCAGTACGTCTACGCCTCGTTCAGTTTCGTCGCTGCAGGCGCCTCGGCGGAAGCGGGGGCGGTGGCCAACGCCATCGCCGTGAGCGAAACGCTGCTGGTGTTCTTCAGCGACACCCCCTTCCTCATCGACGTGTCGGGCCAGCTCGAGGGCACCGAGCTTGCGTATCTCGGTGTGCTCGACCTGGGCGGGGCTGAGCCGGCCTGGGTCGTCTACACTGACGTCGTCGGTCCGGGGGTGTTCAACACCGAACTTCCTGCCGGCACCTACGCCGTGTCCGCCAAGGTCATGGCCCAGGCCCATGTGAACGTGCCGGGGGCCGACGACGATGCGCCCGGCAGCGCCGCCTACACGTTCAGCGCCACAGTGACCCCTGTGCCTGAACCGGCGGTCACCGGTCTGCTGGTGGCCGGCGGGCTGTGGCTGCGCCGCAGACGGTGACGGCTGGACCCGACGGCCGCGGTTCCTCCCATTGCCCAACACGGCCGTGTTCCTTCCGCAGCAGTGTTGCGGGCCTGGATGTGTGCCGTCATGGCGGCGGGGGGAGGGGCCCAATCCGCGCGAGTGTCCATTACTGAGCGTTGCATGGAGGACGTCACGTCTTCGCCGGTCAAGGTCTGGATCGTGTGAGGCGGAATCGCTCCACTCTCAGGGGTCATTCCGGTCCGATGCCAGGGGCTATCTTGCCGGGCGGGCTTGCCCTCGCTTTCTGCATCGGTCAGTAGATGGACAAAGCCAAGGCCGTCGAAAACGCCGTTGCGCCCAAGCCGAAGCCTGTATTCACAAGGACTTGGAATTCCTGCGTGACCATGCAGGGATCAGACGACATTCTCATAAACCGTCGCCAATGCGAATTCCCAGAGTTGGGAATTCCATGCCCAACGTCTTGGACATTCGCGGCCGCCTGGCGTGCCGGACGGTGGTCAGGCACGGCCTTCGGCGGGGCCGCCCCGGGTCGAACGCCTCCGCTCGCCCCGGCTTTGCCAATTGACAGCCGGACGAACTGCTTGTACATTAGGGGTGTTGTTGGATGCGGCGCTCTGCCGTAGAAGGAGAAGAAGTACGGCATCTCACGTGACGCTCTTGCTCGGCTGACAGTATGTGCCCTGGTTGACTTCGCCGCCGCCCTTCGGGT
>JAAYZK010000284.1 GCA_012514895.1 Planctomycetota bacterium
CCTTCTCGGGGTTCATGGCAATCCAGAACGACTTGCCCCCCTCCTCCACGATCCGGGCCGCACAGCGGACGGCATGGGCGTAGGAGTCGAACGGCGTCACCTTTACCCCTGTCACGTAGAGAGGTTCAGGGCACACCCCATCAGCGCACACGTATTCATCCATGGCGACTCCTCAACCCGGGCTCCGGTACGGCCGCCCCAGTCTAGCGCCCGGCAACGCACTCCGCAAGGGGCCGGAAGAGGACAAGCAACTCCATGTCCTCCAGAGGTTCCATCGCCGCGGCCGCGGAGACCCGCCCCGGAGCCGCCGGGGCGGGTTTGATGCGGGGCCGATCGTCAGGAGCCGCCGAAGCCTTGCTTCAGGATCGCGAAATCGTCCAGGTCGACATCCCCGTCTCCGTCGAGGTCGCCCTCGGCGGCGGTGGCGCCGGATTGCGTGCCGAAGTGGCGCTTGAGGACGGCGAAGTCGTCGAGGGTGTAGCCGCCGACGGGTGCCTCGAAGGCGCCGATGTCGATCGCATCGCCCTGGGGGCGGACAGCGCCTTCGGCGTCGACGCCGATGTCCAGGCCGTACAGCGACTGGAAGAGGTCCACGTACAGCTGGATGCTTTCGCCGGCATCAACGGCCGGACTGGGGTCGGTCGGCCAACTGAGGCGGAAGTCGCCGATGGCGGCGTCGACGAAGCCGGGGTCGGCCTTGAGATTGCCGTACGCGTCGGCCACCGGGAACTCAGGCAGGTCGTCGCCGGATGATCCGTGGCCCCAGCCCATGCTGACGATGCCGTCCTCGTCAAACAGCAGGTTGTTCTGCAGTCGCGAACGTCCGGCGACGTCACCGCTCTGCACAAGGATGCCGTAAGGTTTCTTGCCAAAGAGGGCTTCGAAGTTGCCTGTGAGACCAGCGATGATGTTATTCTCGACATTGACTTGGGCAGTTGCGTAGTACGTGGGACTGATGATGCCCAGGTCGCAATTGTAGATCGTGTTGTTGGCGATCGTGCTGGTGTAGTCCTTGGTCTTCTGGATCGCCGCTCCCGTACTCCATCCCGAGTCCAGCAGGGGATGCGTACGGGCGACGATGTCGTGGATCACATTGCCGATGAGATAGACATTGTCGGCGTTTTCGATCCGATAGCCAACTTCGCCGTCGAACACCTCATTGAACAGATGCCACGCCCTCTCCTGATAGGGGAAGTCGGGTGTCTCGTGCTCCGTCTGGATCACGACGATCGTGCCATCAGATCCTTCGCGCTGGAGGATCCCGTACATTCGGTTCTGGGACACGACGGTGTCGTAGGCCACCTTGGTGTCAATGCAGTTCTCTTTGGCATGATGCAGGGTGTTCCGTCCGATGAACGTCAGTTGTGGCGGCGACTGGACGGTGGTGGGGTATTGGATGCCCCAGCAGTTCAGGTGGATGCAGTCTCCGTCGATGTAGTGGATCTCATTGTCAAGGATCCAGGTAGTGTCGGAGTTGATTGCCACATACACACCCTGGTGGTCGGCTTCGGGTCCCGACTGCCAGTCCGGACCGATGTCATGAATCAGGCAGTCGTAGATCACTGTCTGATAGACGTGGGCGGGGTCGCGATACTCCGGATGGCTGTCGCCTCCGTGAGGCCAGCCCAGGAAGATGGCGGTTCCGTCACGGTCACGGATCTCCAGACGGCGCAGGCTGGTGTGATGCGTCTGGCCGCCAAGGTCCGTCTTGGGGCGTAGCACGACGCCCATCCGCACATCGAGGTTCTCCACGATGACGTACGACCCTTCGACCCAGATGTCGTACCCGTCGCTGTCGAATACGGGCCTGGTTCCCGTTGAAGGACCTCGCACGAAGACCGGATGTGTTTCGGTGCCAAGCCCGACGATGGGAAGGCGTCGGCCGCCACCGCCGTCATAGGAGGTCTGGATGCCGTAATCGTACGTCGCGCCATGCACCTCAACGACACTGCCGGCAGCCAGGGGGTAGGGGATCGTCAGGCGCGGCCGCTCGGGCGTGCCGAAGGCGTTGTTCGTGTTGGTGGCGTTGGGATGGGTGTTGTCGACGTAGTGCGTGTAGGGGCCGTCGGCGCCCATATGGTAGGGTTCGGGGCCGCTGCCGTAGTCGAAGGCGTACGCCGGATCGGCGTACATCCAGTGGCTTTCCTCGATGCCGAATTCGGGCACCGGCACGCCGATGGGCGGCTGCCAGTCGCCGACGCGTTCAACGCGGATGGCATCGGCGACGATCAGGCCGTCGGGGCTGCCGGACAGGGTGATCGACAGCGAGGTGCCGCGCAGGAGGACGCCATCGGCCAGATCCTCCCAGTAGGTATTGGCATCGCTGTAGTCGTTGGGGGTCGAGCGTTGGTCGATGATCCGGGTGGCCAAGACAGTGTCGATGTCGTCGTTCTCGTGGTCGATGACGGTGTAGCTCACCTGGGAGTTCCGATCACCCCCGTCCGTCCATGTGGCCGAGATGCGGTAGCAGTAGCCGGGCGACAGACCCGTGAACGTCCACACGGCCCGGCCGTCTGCGTCGGTGGTTCGGCGCGAATCCCCGGCGTGGCCTTGGGCCCGCACCGACCAACTTCCCGTGGTGGTGAACGCCGCGTCGCCATCATCGATGATACATTCGGCGCCGGCCATGGAATACCCGATGGGCGACAGGTCGCCGACGTTGGCGGCCGCCGGGACCGCCGCCATCGCGCACAGCACGGCGGCCGTCGCAGCCCACGCGTTCACACCTGCCGCCGTCATCTTCCGGCGTGCGCCTGCGCGCACGAACAGCCGTCCCTGACGTTCATCAGGCTTCATTATTCAGTCCCTCACTTGTTGGCTTGGCCGACGTCAACGCACGCGCCAGCCACCCGGGAGCCTCCGGACGCTGCATGCGATGGGGCTACTCTAGCAAAAGAAAGCGCATCGTACCAAGCGAAATGCACGCCGCCTGCGGCGGGCGGTTCACTGGGTGGAGGCCCTGGGGATCAGGACGGGTTCGACCTCGATGTGGACTGGCGGAGTGCGGGGGTCGGGGCGTTCGGCTCCGGCCCGGAGGAAGGATGCGACGACGATGGCGACGGTCTTCAGGAAGACGTACACGCAGCCGCTGCCCCGGGAGGCCGAGATCGTGCGGCGAGGCGGCAAGGACATGGCCTGCTGGCGGGACCGGCGCGGGCGCAAGCAGTACGCCGAGGTCACCATCGGGCGGAATGGTCGGAGGAAGCTGCTCCGCCGCAGCCCGACGTTCACGGCGAAGTACCGCAATGCGAACGGCCACGTGGTGGAGGTGTCCACCGGCTGTAAGGACGAGACCGCCGCCCGCATGGTGCTGGCCAGGCTGGAGCAGCGGACGGAGCACATCAAGGCCGGCGTGCTGACGGCGGATCAGGCGGCGGCGCTGGACCACCAGCAGACGCCCATCGGCCGGCATCTCGATGACTACCTGCAGCATCTGGACGTCAAGAAGCACAAGGGGCGGCGGGTCTGCCAGAGCCATCGCGACAACGTCAAGCGCTACCTGCGGCGGATCGTCGACGAGTGCGGCATGGGCCGGCTGAGCGACATGACCGCCGAGGCGGTCGAGGCGTGGATGATGCGGCAGGAATCGGCCGGGATGGGGGCGCGGACGCTGAATGTCGCCCGGTCGGCGGCGGTCGCCTTCGCCGCCTGGTGCCGCAAGACCCGACGGCTGGCGCACAACCCGATGCGCGATCTTCCCCGGGCGGATGAGTCTTCCGACCGTCGGCGCAGGCGACGGGCGCTGACGCCGCGGGAGTTCAGCCTCCTCTTGGACGCCGCCCGCCGCCAGCCCGCGCTGGAGGCCATGACGATCCGACGCGGCAAGAATGCGGGGCAGCCGAAGGCGAACGTCCGTGAGAGCATCAAGGCCGACCTCGCACGGCTCGGCTGGGAGCGGGCGCTGATCTGCAAGACGTTCGTCATGACGGGCCTGCGGAAGAAGGAACTGGCGTCGATCACGCTCGCCCAGGCCGTGCTGGAGGGCGGGAAGCCGCACCTGGTGCTCCATGCTAAGGACGCCAAGAACGGCAAGGCCGCCCGCATCCCACTGACGACGGAGCTGGCGGCCGACCTGCGGGAGTGGATCGCCGACCGGTCGGAGCGGACACGGCAGACGGCACACGGGATGGGGACGTCGCTGCCGCCGGAGGAGAAGCTGCTGAATGTGCCGACGGGGCTGGTGAAGATCCTCAACCGTGACCTGAAGCTGGCGGGGATCGCGAAGACCGACGCACGCGACCGGACGATCGACGTTCATTCGCTGCGGCACACCTTCTGCACCTGGATGCAGATGGCGGGCGTGGCGGGTCGCAAGACGCAGGCGGCCATGCGTCATTCGAGCCGTGCGCTGACGGATGATGTCTACACGGACGAGGAGTCGCTGGATGTGGCCGCGGCGGTCGAGGCGGCCATGCCGTCGCTGCCGCTGGCGACGGCGGCGCTCGCACCAGCGCTTGCACCAACCGGCGACCGGGGCGGGCACACGACGGCAGATCCTGGCACGCGGGGGGTAGAAGCGTTTTCGGGCATGCGCGGGCTCCAGTGTCCGTAGCACTACGGACAATCGCGCCGCGCCGCCCCCGTGGGCGGGATGGTGCCAACTCCTGGCACTCGGCTCACTTACAACACTGGGCCGTACTGGACTTGAACCAGTGACCTCCTGCGTGTCGAGCAGGCGCTCTAGCCAACTGAGCTAACGGCCCTCTACCGGTGTTGAACGATCCGGCCGGACGAGCGGTTCGTTGGATCGTCGCGGCCAAGGCGGTATACTGTAGGGGTGACGTAGGGGGCTGTCAAGCACGAAGACGATGAGAACAGCGCAAGCCCGGACCCGCCGAGGTTGATTCTCGTAATCCCTTGTCGCTGCAGTGCCGATAAACGAACGGTGCGGCGGGTCTTCGCCCCGGCGCACGACTGCAGGCCCCTACGGTCAACCGGCTGGAAGAATAAGGATCTACACGAATAATGCGACCTCTACGTACCTTCGCCGTCGAGCCGGCCCTGCCGGACAAGCTGGCGCCGCTGCGGACGTTGGCGAACAACCTCTGGTGGTACTGGCACGCCGAGGCCCGCGACGTCTTTCGCCGGCTCGACCCGGCGCTGTGGGAAGCCGTCCACCATAACCCCGTGGCCATGCTGGGGAAAGTATCGCAGGACCGCCTGCGGGACGCCGCGGCCGACCAGGGGTTCCTCGCCCACCTCGAGCGCGTCCAGTCCACCCTGCAGAAATACATGGGCAAGGGCGGCTGGTGGTGCACCCGCTACGGCGAGCCGTCCGAGCCCTGCGTGGTGTATTTCTGCGCTGAATTCGGCCTGGCCGAGTGTCTGCCGATCTACTCCGGCGGCCTGGGAGTCCTGGCGGGCGACCATCTCAAGAGCGCGTCGGAGCTCGGTATCCCCCTGGTAGGCATCGGCTTGCTATACCAGCAGGGTTACTTCCGCCAGCGGCTCAACGCCGACGGCTGGCAGATGGAACTGTTCCCCCGCAACGACTTCCACAACATCCCCGTCGAGCCCATCCGCCACGAGGACGGCTCGCCGCTGATGATCGAGGTGGACTACCCCGGCCGCAACGTCGCGGCGCGGATCTGGAAGGTGCAGGTCGGGCGGATTCCGCTGTACCTGCTCGATTCCAACCTGCCGCGCAACTCCCCGGAAGATAGGCAGATAACGGCCCAGCTCTACGGCGGCGACCAGGAGATGCGGATCCGCCAGGAGATCATGTTGGGCATCGGCGGCGTGCGGGCCCTGCGGGCGCTGAACCTCCACCCGAAGGTCTACCACATGAACGAAGGCCACTCGGCCTTCCTGGGCCTCGAGCGGACCCGCCTGCTGATGCACGACAATAAGATGAGCTTCGACGAGGCCTTGCAGGCCGTGATCGCCTCGTCGGTGTTCACGACGCACACGCCCGTGCCGGCCGGCAACGACGCTTTCGAGCCGTGGCTGATCGACCGGTACTTCGAGCACTACTGGCCGCAGCTCCACCTCTCGCGCGACCAGTTCCTGGCCTTCGGCCGCCAGGACCCCGGCAACCGCGACGAGCCGATGAACCTGACGGTCCTGGCGATGCAGTTGAGTTCCTACCGCAACGGCGTCAGCCGGCTGCACGGGGCGGTCTCGCGGCGGCTGTGGCATAACGTCTGGCCGTCGCTGCCGATGCGCGAGGTGCCCATCACACACATCACCAACGGCATCCACACCCGCACGTGGCTGAGCGACGACATGACCGAACTGTACAACCGGTATCTCGGCCCGGACTGGGAGGAGAAGACCACCGACGAGGAAATCTGGAAGCGGCTGGACGACATCCCCGACACGGAGATCTGGCGCACCCACGAGCGCCGGCGCGAGCGCCTGGTGGCCTTCGCCCGCCGGCGTCTGCACCAGCAGTATGCCGCCCGAGGGGCGAGCCGCACGGAACTGCGGACAGTGGAAGAAGTTCTGGATCCCGAGGCCCTGACGATCGGCTTCGCCCGCCGCTTTGCGACGTACAAGCGGGCCACGCTGATCCTCTCGGACCTCGAGCGCCTGACGAAGCTGGTCAGCCAGTCCGACCGCCGCGTGCAGTTCATCTTTGCCGGCAAGGCCCACCCGCGGGACAATCCCGGCAAGGACCTCATCCGCCAGATCGTGCACATCGCCCGCAAGCCCGAGCTGCGGCGGTCGATCCTCTTCCTGGAGGACTACGACATGGCCGCCGCCCGCTACATGGTGCAGGGCGTGGATGTGTGGCTGAACACGCCGCTTCGGCCGATGGAGGCCTCGGGCACCAGCGGCATGAAGGCCGCGGCCAACGGGGTGCTGAACATGTCGATCCCCGATGGCTGGTGGGACGAGGGTTGCGAGGGCGACGTCGGCTGGCGGATCGGCTCGGGCGAAACGTACGACGACCTGGACTTCCAGAACCGCGTCGAGAGCGAAGCGTTGTACGACCTGCTGGAGAAAGAGGTTGTCCCCCTGTTCTACGACCGCGGGCGCGACGGCCTGCCCCGGGAGTGGGTCCGCCGGATGCGCAACGCCATGCGGAAGCTCGCCCCGGTGTTCAACACCAACCGCATGGTCCGCGAATACGCCGAGCGGTTCTACGTTCCGGCCTCGCAGCAGTGGGACAGGCTCACCGCCAACGGCATGGCCAAGGCCCGCGACCTGGCCCACTGGACCGGCCGCGTACGCAGCCAGTTCCCCGGCATCAGCATCGAGAGCGTCACCGACGACGTCCAGGGCGAAAGCCGCGTCGGTGCACCGCTGAAGGTCCGGGCGTCCATCCGCCTGGGCGAACTGAGCCCCGAGGATGTGCAGGTGCAACTGTTCTTCGGCAACCTCGATACCGACGGGCAGTTGACGCAGGGCGACTACACCGAGATGGCCTGGACCGGCCAGAACGAGTCGGGCGGCAGCCACACCTATGAAGTCCAGGTCACCTGCCAGGACACCGGCATCACCGGCTATACCCTGCGGGTCCTGCCCCGCAACGAGAACCTGACCGACCCCAAGAGTCTCGGCCTGGTGCGCTGGGCATAGCGGGCGAACGCGACCTTAACGGCGGGCCAAGCCTACAATACGGGCGATGGCCCCGATCTCTGCAGACAGAGCGACGACACGCACGGCACCCGCCGGTCCACCCCGGTGGGTGCCGTGCGTTTGTCTGGCTCTGGGGGCCCTCGCCCTCGCGGCGGCCTCGGCGGCGTGGCTGCCGATGTGGTTCATCGGCGACGACGCCTTCTGGCTGGCCTGGGCCGACCAGGCCGCCTCCCCCCTCGCCCCGCGGGCCGGCGCCATCGGCGACGAACCGGTCACCGTTGCGGCCGCGTGGTGGATCGCGTGGCGGACGCTGCACATGCGCTACAAGCTCTACCAGCTCGCGCACGTGCTGGCCTGGACGGGCGTGCTGGCGGTCTACTGGGCGATGCTGCGTCAACTCTGGGGACGCCGCAGACGGCCGGCGCTGATCGCCACGGCCCTGGTGGCGGTGGCGTTCCTGTCGTTCACCGAGGCGACGCTCCACCTGTCCCGCCTGGCCCTGACGCTCGAACTGCTGCTGGGCTTCGGCTCGGTGGCCCTGGCGGCGGCGGGGTGGCGGACGCAGCGGGCGTGGCTGGTGGTCCTCAGTGCCGTGCCCCTGGCCGCCGCGTGCCAGGGACGCCCCCCCGCGGCGGGGTACCTGACGATCCTGCACGTCGCCGCCGCGTCGCTGGCGTGGCGGCATCGCGCGTGGCGCCGGGGGATCGTCGCAGCCGCCGCCGCCCTCACCGCCGTGGCGCTGGCCAGCGCGATGCTGGGCCGCGTCCATCTCTGGCAGGGGATCGAGCCCGGCGGGGCGACCCGCTGGCTGGAGGCCCGCACGGCGATGGTCACCGGCCCGATGGGGCTGGTGCTGATGCTGCTGGCGGCGGGCGCGGGAATCGTCCAGGGCATGAGGATGCAATGGCGGTCGTGGGCGGCGATCGGGGGGTTCGGCGCGCTGATGGCCCTGCTGACCGGCGGCGTCCACCCGCTGGCCGGCGTGCTGCTGATCGCGCTGCCGGTGCCCCAGGCCCGCCCCTTCGCCGCCTGGGGCGTGCTGCGGCAGGCAGTGGTGCTCTGGGGGCCGGTGCCTTGGCCGTGGATGCCGATGAGCGGGGCGCTGGTGTACGTGCCGGCCTTCGTGATCGCAATCTGGAGCAGCCCGCTGGCGGTCTGGGTCGAGCGGATCACGCGGCGGCTGGACCCGACGGGCCGTCGGCTGATCTACTTCGTCGTGGCGTTGGGCGGGATCCTCGTCGCCGCCCACGCCAACCAGTGGCTGGGCCGCGAGCTGGCGGCCCTTCGCACCTTGAGCGCCTTCCGCCAGGTGCAGCGTGCCGTGTACGATGCGGCGGTGCGGACGGTCCCGCCGGAGGGGCTTCTCGCCCTGGCGTCCGACCTGCCCGGCGCGGCGATCCCCGCGCCGCCGGCCGAGCGCCCCGTCTGGCCGCGCCTCGGCTGGCGGGAGCGGTTCTTCGCGGCCGACCAGTACGCCGCCCTCCTGACCCTCGGCGGGCGCGGCGACATCCGGATGGCCGACCCTGCCGCCGTCGCGCATCTCGGGGGGCGCCTCGTGATCGTCGGCGCCGCCCAGCGCAACGCCGCCGAGGCGGCCCTGGGCGACCTGGGAGCGGCCGAGACGTTCGTCAGCATCGCCGGCCAGACCGGCGGCCTGTGGTACCTCCCGCCCGGCACCGCCTCGACGGCGCCCGCCACGCAGAGCGCGACGGAGCGCTGACTCCTACCGGCGCGCACGCCACGGCGCTGCGGACAGGCGCGTCGGGGCGAGCAGGTCGAAGATCGGCTCGGCCCCCTCCCCCCGCACCCGCCGCCGCACGCGCCGCCGGGAAGGCCCGTCGGACGCCGCCTCCAGGAGCAGATCGGCCGCACCCGCCGCGGACGGCGCGCCGAACTGCCGCTTGAGGATGACGAAGTCGTCCAGGCCGACGGTGCCGTCGCCGTCGAAGTCGCCGCGGTCCCACGCGGCGCCGGCGGTGCCGAAGTTCCGCTTGAGGATCACGAAGTCGTCGAGGTCGACGTCGCCGTCGCGGTCGGCGTCGCCGCCGGCGGGGGCGAGGCGGACGAGGAAGATGTCGTCGAAGCCGTTGTAGCGGCCGTCGATCGCGGTGTCGCTGAAGCCGCCGCGGAAGTCGGCGGACCGCGTCGTCCCGGCGAGGATCAGATCGCCGCCGTCATCGAGGGCGATGCCGTTGACCTCGTCCAGGTCGGCGCCGCCGATGTAGAACGCCCAGGTCATCTCTCCGGAGGGCGTAAGCCTGGCCACGAAGCCGTCGTAGTAGCCCCTGAGGTCCTTGTAGCTGTTGACGGCGACAGCATCGTTGGACCCGCCGGAGAAGCTTGCCGACCAAGTCCGTCCCGCCACCAGAATAGCGTCATGACTGTCGAGGACGATGGCGCGGCCGTCTTCGTTGCGCTCGCCGCCCAGGTGGGTCAACCACGCCAGCGTGCCCGAGGCGGTGAACCTGGCGACGAACGCATCGCTGTATCCCTTGATGGCGTTGTTGGCCTGGAGACTGCCGCGGGTCGAGCCGGTGACGAACGCGTCGCCGGCGGCATTGAGGGCGACGGCGGCGCCGGCGCCCCCGTGCAGGCCGGTGAAGAAGGTGGCCCACGCCATCGCGCCGTCGGGCGTGAGTTTGGCCAGGAAGGCATTACCCCCGCTCACGTCGGTCTGAACGGCATCGTTCGACCCGCCGCGGAACTCGGTGATCCCGGTGCTTCCTCCGGTGACCAGCACGTTTCCGCCGGCGTCCGTCGTGATGCCCAGGACGTTGTCGCTGCCCCCGGCGGTATCGCCGAGGACGCCGCCGCCCAGGTAGGTGGCCCAGGCGAGGTCGCCGGCGGGTGTGAACCTGGCGACGAAGGCATCTTCCTTGCCGCCCTTGTAGCCGTTGTTGGCTGTGCCGTTGTCGGCCCCGCCCCCCAGATCGGCCGACATGGTTTTCCCGGCGGCCAGGACGTTGCCCTCGCCGTCGAAGGTGACGGCCCAGGCGGAGTCCCTGTCGGCGCCGCCGCAATAGGTGGCCCAGGTGATACAGCCTTCAGGATCGAGCACAGCGACGAAGGCGTCGAAGGTCTCGCCGATGGCGGGGACGCCTCCGCGGGGGCTGTTGTTCGTCACGCCGTCGTCGGCGCCGCCGCAGAAGTCGGCGGAGTACGTTTCGCCGGCCAGCGCCGCGTTGCCGGCGGCGTCGACGGCGATGGCCCGCCCGTAGTCGTGGTACGTCCCGCCCAGGTACGTCGCCCAGGCCAACTCGCCGGCCGGGGTGACCTTGAGGACGAAAGCATCGTACTCGCCCTTGTTGGCGTTGTTGGGATCGGTCGCCCCGCCGCCGGCCCAGGCCTGCCAGGACTCGGCGGTGCCTCCGATCAGGACGTTGCCGGCCGCGTCGACGCCGAAGCCGGCGCCCCATTCCTGCTTGTGGCCCCCGAAGTAGGCGCCCCACACCAGTTCAGGGTCGATGATCAGTTCGACGGTCGGATCATAGTCGCCGGTGATCGCCAGCGTGACGGTGTCGGCGTCGAGAAGCTCGAACGCACCGGCGACGGGGACGTCCTGGCCATCGATGACCTGGTAGATGTACGGCGCGGCGTCGATCAGTTCTCCGCAGGCCGTCCGTACGTGCAGGGCGCCGGCGTCGTCGATCGTCAGGCCCTCGACGCCGTCGTAGCTGATCGCGATCTGCGACCCATCGGCGCCGGCGGCGACGTGGAACTCGTACTTCAGGCCGTCGCCGCGCCCCCAGGCGTGCAGGTCGATCCCGTCGTAGAGGTTCGGGTAAACGACCGAGGCGTAGGCCCCCACGTCCGCGCGCCACGCGGAGGCGTCGCCGACGAAGTAGTTGAAGCGCGTCGCGGCTCGCTCGGCCCCGACGGGCGTCACGTCGCGGGCGCCCTCGAAGCGCACGCTGAACCGCGTCGACTCGACAAGGTACGCCGCTTCTTCGCCCGTCGTCACCCTGTCGGGCAGGCCCCGGCGCGACAGTTCGAATACGGGCCCACGGTCGGTGAAGCCGATCACCGCCCCGTCGCCCCGGAAGACATACCGCATCGCCGGATCGCCCCACTGCCCGGCGTTGGCGATGAACACCGGCGGCACCCCGCCGAACAGCTCGACCGTCGCGTCCAGCAGCACGCGCGGCTCGAGCGCATCCATCTGGGGCCAGACTATCGAAGGCATGCCTGCGCAGTCACGGCAACCGGTCGAATCGCTCGTCATGAAGAACACTCTCCCTCGCTGGCATCCCTGCCCCCAGTCCGTCGCGCGTGCACCGGCGCACCGCGCACGCACCACGAAGCCGAGGATCACGACACAGTATAGCACATAAGGGCACGGCAGAGAAGTCTCTTTATCACGAGTCGCCACCGCAAGTCCCGGAGGGACGGCAGCTCTCCGCCGGAGGCGTCAGCCTCCGCAACAGGCCCCGCAAAGGGCGAAAAATGCTTGCCGGCACGGGAGAAAGAACAGGTTCCTGACATATCTCTGTCCCCCCTACGACGTCGCCCGCACGCCCAGCAGGCCGGCGCGGGCGGCCAGGAGGTACGTCGCCCCGAAGGCCCAGAGGACCGCCGGGCCGAAGTAGAGCGACAGGGCGAGGCTGCGGTCGGCGATCACGCTGCTGAGGAAGATGCACGCGGCCATGACGGCGAAGCTGCCCAGCGAGCTGCCGTACGGCATCATGTGGAGGGCCCCGGGCAGCCAGCGGGTGGCGACGGCGTAAAACGAGGGCCAGGTGCTGGAGAACATCACGCCCAGCAGGAACAGCGAGACGAACAGGATCGGCAGGCTCCTGGTGAGCAGGGCCGGGAAGATGAACACCCCCGCGCCCAGGCACACGGCGATGACGGCGCCCGGCCGCACGGTGCGGCCGGCGAAGGCGGCGGCGAAGCGTCCGGCGGTCAGGCCCAGCAGGTGGACCGTCAGCGCGAGCGTGCCGACCTGAACGGTCTGGCCGAGCGTCTTCTCGACGTACCGCGGCAGGAGCGTGGCGAAGGCGCCCTCCCCGCCGGCGATCATGCCGATCCACAGCATGAATGCCCAGAACCGCCCCTGCCGCAGGACCTCCAGCCCCGAGCCGGGGTCGACCAGCGCGCCCGTGTCGGCCGCGGCGGAGCGGCGCCGCAGGGCGATGAACGCCGCCAGGACCGCCAGGACGAGCGCCCCGACGGTGATGAAACTCCGCCGGTATCCCGCCGCCAGGAACGCCGCGGCGATCAGCGGCCCGACGACCTTCCCGCCGGCGTTGAAGCTGTGCAGCAGCACCACCCCGCGGTGCGGGTCGTCCGGCCAGAGATCCATGCTGATGTTGTTGGCGATCGCCCCCAGGGCCAGCGCGGCGGTGACCAGGGCCCATCCGACGATCAACCCCGGCAGGTGATGGGTCGCCGAGATGGCGCCGAAACCGGCGGCCATGACGACCAGCCCCATCATGAGGACCGTCACCGGCCGCAGACGCGCCAGCCAGTGCGCCCCCGCCAGGACCGCCGTGGCCGCGACGATCTGCACCGAGGCCACGCCGGCGCCGAACTGCGTCTCGCTGAGACCGTACTCCTGCAGGACCGCCGAGCGGTTGGGGCCGATCAGCCCCGAGCCGATCACCCCCGCCAGGAACAGCCACGCCATGATGAGGAACCGCATCGCGCTCACAGGCCACGCGCCTCCTCGCCGATCCGCTCGATCGAGCGGCGCTCCTCGTCGTCGAGCTGGTCGAACAGGCGGCCCTCGTCGTCGCTCATGTCGAACGACCGGCGCGGACGGCCGTCGTCGCGGCCCTGGGCGTCGCCGTTGTGGAAGCAC
>JAAYZK010000285.1 GCA_012514895.1 Planctomycetota bacterium
CGCTGTACGAGGTGGCGGTGACGTCCACCCAGCCGGCCGTCGCCGTGGCGGCCGCGCCGGCGGCGGCGACCGAACTGGTCATGAGCGAGGAGGCCGTCGAGCGGACGCGCCTGCTGAGCCAGCGGGCGCTGGCCGAGGTCGGCTACAGGGAGCGCCAGCTCGAACACCTCCGCGCCGAAATCGAGCGGGAGCGCGAGGAACTGGCGGCGATGCGGATCGCCTTCGCCGAGGAGATCGAAGCCCAGCGCCGCCAGACGAGCGACGCGGGTTTCCAGCGGCAGTTGAAGGTGTACGAGACGATGGAGCCCAAGCAGGCCAAGGACATTCTGTCGGGCCTGCCGGAAGAACTGGCCGCCCGGTACCTGTCCCGGATGAAGACGCAGGTGGCGGCCGACGTGATGCAGCGGTTCCGCAGCCCAGAGGAACAGGCCAAGCTCCAGCGGCTGCTGGCGCTGATGCGTGAGATGTAAGGACCCGACGGAATGATCGACAGCGTTGGACAATCGATCGCGATGGACGCTTCGCCGACGACGTCCGGCGTGCCCGCCCCCGGCGAGGCCGCCGGGGCGTTCGACGCGCTGCTGGCCGTGACCGCCGACGCCGAGCCCGCCGCCCCCGTCGAGCCGCGCGGCGAGCGGGGCGACGGGGACTTGGGCGAGGGCTGGCCGACCGCCGACGCGATGGAGCCGGATGCCTACGACGACCCGGCCGTCGCGGCGGCCGCCGCCCCGGCGGCGCCCGTCGCGGCCGAGGCGCCCGTCGTGGCCGTGCCGCCGGCGATGCCGACGGACGCCGTCGTCGCGGCCGCACTGGTCCCCGACGGCGAGGTCCCCGCCGAGCAGCCGCCCGCGCCCCAGGCTCCGCCCCAGCCGTCCGGCGCCACCGTTGTCGAGGCGGTCGCCGTGCCGGGCCCTGATGCCGACGCGGCCGTGCCCGAGGTGAAGCCCGTTCCGGTCGTGCCGCAGGCCGAAGCCGTGAAGGTTGAGGCGGCGCCCGAATCGTCCGCCGTGCCGGGGGAGGCGGCCCCGCAGCCGGCCCCGCCGGTCGAGAAGAAGCCGCAGGACGCCGCGCCGTCGTCCGAGCCGGCCCAGGCCGCCCCGCAGACCCATCGCCCGCTCGCCGAGCCGATCGCGCCGGTCGAGCCGGCCCCCGGCGGCGTCGAGGCCGCCGAGCCGGCGCCTCGCGTCGACGTCCAGCCCGCACGCCCCGCCCCGGCGGCGGCCCCGGCGGCGATGCCGGACGACGCCGCCGAGCCGAACGTCGATCACCTGGCCTCCCGCGTCGTGCGGTGGCGCCACCTGGGGCTGCTCGCCCAGGGCGGCTCGGCCCGCATCCGCCTGGACCCGCCGTCGCTGGGATCGATCGACGTGACGCTGCGGACCGCGGGCAGCACGGTGCAGATCGAACTGACGGTCGAGTCCGACTCGGTCCGCCAGCTCCTGCGCCACCACAGCGACCGCCTGACCCAGAGCCTCCAGGCGCACGGCCTCCAGGCGGCGCGGATCGAGATCAACGTCCAGACGCCCGCCGACGCGCCGGCCGACCAGCAGGGCGACACCGCCGACGACGGCGGGGCCGGCCGCGGCGACGACGGACGACAGGGACGCCAGACGCCCCAGCGTGACCGGGACCGGACGTTCCGGCAGGACATCGAGGACCAGTTGAACGTGATGGTGTAGACCATGGGATCGATATCAGCCACCGCCTTCGCCAACGCCTCCGTCGGCGACGTGCTCGGCGCCAAAACGTCGATGAACGAACTGCAGACCGAGGACTTCTTCAAACTGCTCGTCACCGAGCTGTCGCAGCAGGACCCGTTCGAGCCGGTCAAGAACCAGGACCTGCTCAACCAGATCGGCTCCATCCGCGACATGGAAGCCAACGCCAAGATGAACCAGACGCTCGAGAAACTCGTCACGCAGGGCGAGGAGGCCGCGGCGGTGAACTTCCTGCTCAACGAGACCCTCACCTCGCTGGGCCTCCAGAGCGACATGGCCACCGGCGCCGGCCTGATCGGCCGCTACGTGACCGCGACGGTCTACAGCACGGACGACGCCGGCAAGGTCACCGCGACGACGATCACCGGCAAGGTCGTCGGCGTGCGGCTGGTCGAGGGGCAGGTCCGCCTGGAGCTGGACACGCCCGAGAAGGACCTCGTCGCGCTGCCCGACATCACCGAGGTGTCCCTCAACGCCACCGGCGACGAAGCGGACGACGGGCAGACCACCAACGGATAGGCAACCTGCAAAGGAGCGGATAGATGCCTCTGACGACCGCACTGTACACGGGAATGAGCGGGCTGAATGCCAACCAGACGGCCCTGGACGTGATCGGCAACAACATCGCCAACGTCAACACGACCGCCTTCAAGGGCTCGCGCGCCCTGTTCCAGCCGGAGTTCTCCGAAACCTACAGCTTCGGCACCTCGCCCAACGGCGTCTACGGCGGCTCCAACCCGTCGCAGAAGGGCCTGGGCGTCCGCGCGGGGCGCATCCAGCGGAACTTCGCCGGCGGGAACATCAAGGTCACCGGCGTCAGCACCGACATCGCCATCGAGGGCAACGGGCTGTTCGTCATCCAGAATTCCGAGCGGTACTTCACCCGCAGTGGGCACTTCCAACGGAACTCCGAGAGCTACCTGACCACCACCGATGGCTCGTATGTCATGGGGTACGGCGTCGACGAGAACTACAACATCGTCCAGAGCGCCCTGACCACCCTGCGGATCCCCATCAACCAGATCACCGTCGCCAAGGCCACCAGCCGCCTGGCCATGGAGGGCCAACTCGGCGGGACCGACCTGGTCGAGGCCACGCGGGGTACGACGCTGCAGAGCAACCTGATGAAGCTTGCCGGCGGCGGCGATGTGACGGAAGACACCCTCCTGGTCGACCTGCTCCGCGCCAGCGATGATGCACAACTGTTCTTCGACGGGAGCACGCTGAGCTTCCAGGGCCTTCGCGGGCTGACGGAACGCATGCAGGGCCCGCGGACGCTCGACATCGACGCGACGACGACCGTGGAGGATCTGATGGACTTCATGGTCAACGCGTTCGGCATCGATACCGACGCCCCCACCCCCGACGGCGCCACGCCCGCCGGAGCGACCCTGACCGGCGCGGGCGGCGGCGCCTGGACGATCGACATCACCGGCAACGTCGGGGCCGAGAACACCATCCGCATGGGCAACGGCCTTCGGAGCAGTTGGGAGACCATGACCGGGCCGCTGTCGTTCACCGAGATCGAGACCGCCGTCGGATCGGGCGTTCACACGAGCTTCGAGGTGTACGACTCGCTCGGCATACCCAAGACGATCGACCTGACCTGCGTCTTCGAGAGCGACAGCAACACCGGGCGGGTCTGGCGGTGGTTCGCCAACAGCATCGAAGACTCGGACGTTTCGACCGCGCTGGGCTCGGGGACCGTCAGCTACGACACCAACGGCGATTACCTCGACTCGACCGGCACGACGATCCGGCTGGACCTCGACGACAGCGGCACGCTGACGCCCCTGGAGATCACCCTGGACCTGTCGGCCACCAGCGGCAAGGTGGTCGCCGGCGAAGAGGACGAGATCGGCCTGGGCGTGGCCGACCAGGATGGGGAGAAGGCCGGCTCGCTGGTGGATTTCTCCATCACCGACGACGGGCAGATCCTGGGGGCGTTCAACAACGACACCACCCGCGTCCTCGGCCAGATCGCCCTGGCGACCTTCAGCAATTACGCCGGCCTGGTCGACGCCGGACAGAACAACTACAAGGAAGGCCCCAACAGCGGCGGAGCCATCATCGGCACCCCCCTGAGCAGCGGCGCCGGCAAGGTCTGGGGCGGGGCGATCGAGACGTCCAACGTGGACATCTCCCGCGAGTTCATCGACATGATCGTCGCCTCGACCGGCTTCTCCGCGGCCAGCCGCGTCGTGACGACGTCCAACCAGTTGTTGACGGAGCTGCTGTCGACGGTGCGATGACCGATAGAGCCAGACGCCCATGATCACCGTGACGCGACTGAACAACCGGCCGGTGGTGGTGAACGCCGAACTGATCAAGTTCGTCGAATCCACCCCCGACACGATGATCACGATGACCACCGGCGACCGCATCATGGTGCGGGAATCGCTGGAGCAGGTCGTCGACCTGGCGATCCGCTACGCCCGCCGCGTCCGGTGTTTCGCGGCCGGAGCGGGCGGCGAAGAGACATGACAGGGCCTGCGGATCGTGCGACGATAGAGATGTAGTAGAGCGAGGGCGAGCAACGTGGATATCGCGACACTGATCGGTCTGCTGCTGGGGCTGTCCGTGGTGGTGTACGGCGTCTTCAGCGGCGGCAACGCAACATGGTTCGTGGACTACCCGTCGCTGGTGATCGTTTTCGGCGGAGCGACGGCGTCGACGTTCATCTGCTTTCCGCTGGCTTCGGTGCTGAGCCTGGTCAGGGTCTCCAAGAACGCGTTCATGACCAAGGCGAAGGACCCCGCCGAGGTCATCCGCGACATGGTCCGCTACGCCGAGGTCGCCCGGCGGGACGGGATCCTCTCGCTGGAGAACATGACCAAGGACATCAGCGACGAATTCGTCGTCAAAGGCATCCAGATGGCCGTCGACGGGATCGACCCGGAACTGATCGAGCAGATCATGACCAACGAGCTGGACGCCCTGGCCGACCGCCACGCCCGGGGCAAGAGCATCCTGGACGCGATGAACAAGTATGCCCCCGCGTACGGCATGATCGGGACGCTGTTCGGTCTGGTCGTCATGCTGCGGAACATGGATGATCCCAGCAAGATCGGCCCCGGCATGGCTGTGGCGGTTCTGACGACCCTCTACGGCGCGGTCATCTCCAACTTGCTGATGGGCCCGTTGAGCGACAAGATCGCCCTGCGCAGTGCCGAGGAACAGATGGTCAAGACCATCGTCATCCGCGGGGTCATGGCCATCCAGAGCGGCGACAACCCGCGCATCGTCGAACAGAAACTCAAGACATTCCTGTCGCCCAAGGCACGCAGAGCTTTCGAGGGCCGTGCCGGCGAGAAGGCGGCGTAGCACCGCATGGCCAGGAAACAGCAAGCTCCGCAGGGCGCCCCCGAGTGGGTTCTGACCTACGGCGACATGATGTCGCTGCTGCTGTGCTTCTTCATCATGATCGTGGCCATGAGCGAGCTGAAGCAGGATGAACGGTTCCGCAAGGTCGTCGAGAGCGTCCAGCGGGAGTTCGGCTACTCGCGTTCGATCGGCATGGCGCCGGCGGACATGCCCCCGGAGATGTCGCCGACCCAGCGGCGGCTGGCGACGGCCGATGAGAACAAGGACCTCAACAAGGGCTTCGTCCAGGACGACGCCCAGGTGGGCGACCGCGACCTGGTCGTCCG
>JAAYZK010000286.1 GCA_012514895.1 Planctomycetota bacterium
ATGTAAGCTTGAAAAGCCGCCAAACCGGCGGTTTTTTTGTGCGCCTGCCACGTCCAAGTGGTTTCTCCAGCGGGGGATAGGCAAAACCTATCATCGCCCTGTTTCGGCGGTTTGCGCGCGTAAGTCGATCGAGTATAATGCGGCCCTGCATCCCCGGTACGGCATTACGGAGAACCAGGTCCATGGCTGAGCTGTCTCACACGGCATTGCTGTCGCAGTTGATTGGCCGTAAGCACCTTACAGCCGACCAGGCCCGGTGGGCGTTCGACCAGATCATGCAGGGGCTGTGGACCGAAGCCCAGATCGGCGGGTTCCTGGTGGCCTTGGCGGCCAAGGGCGAGACCATCGCCGAGTACGCCGGGGCCGCGGCGGCGATGCGGGCGCACGTGGTGCCGGTCGATACCGCGGGCGCCGAGGTCGTCGACACCTGCGGCACGGGGGGCACGGGGATTTCCACGTTCAACATCTCCACCGCCGCCGGCATGGTCGCCGCCGGGGCGGGGGTGAGGATCGCCAAGCACGGCAACCGGACCAATACCCGCGCCAGCGGCTCGGCCAACGTCCTGGCGGCGCTGGGCGTGAACATCGAATGCGACGCCGCCACGGAGGCCCGTTGCCTGGCCGAGGCGGGGATGTGCTTCAGTTTCGCCCTCACGCACCACCCGGCGATGCGGTTCGCCGGACCGGTCCGCAAGCAGTTGGGCGTGCGGACGATCTTCAACCTGCTGGGCCCGCTGACCAACCCGGCCGGCGCCACCCGCCAGGTGATGGGCGTCCCGCGGGCGGACCTGACGATGACCGTCGCCGGCGTCCTGCGGGACCTGGGGGCCGTGCGGGCCCTGGTGGTGCACAGCGCCGACGGCCTGGACGAGATCTCCACGACGGCCGCGACCAAGGGCGTGGAGGTCCGCTGCGGAGCGACCATCCTCCACGACATCGACACCACCGCCCTGGGCCTGCCCCGCGCCCGCCTGGCCGACCTGCTGGTCGACAGCCCCCAGCAGTCGGCGGAGGTCATCCGCGGCGTCCTCTCCGGCCGTCAGGGGCCGGCCCGCGACATCGTCGCCGTCAACGCCGCCGCCGCGATCATGGTCGGCGGCGCCGCCGACAGCCTCGCCGCCGGCCTGGCGAAGGCCATCGCCAGCCTCGATACCGGCGCCGCCGCCGGCGTCCTGGCGAAGATGGTCGAGATCACCAACCGCTGACGCAGAACGCGCCAACCCCTCGAAGAACCGCCGATTCGATTCACGGACCGCCGCCGGGACGCCTCCTACAGCGGCTTCACACGACGTCCCGCGCGCAGGGCCGCGGCCGGGTAGAGTGTGCCGCGCCAGACGATCCCGCCGCGCAGCCGGCCCAGCAGGCCGGCGCGGAGCACCATGGCGGCGGTGACCGGGGTGACCAGGGGCGTCAGCAGCGAGCGGAGGACCGAGGCCCTCGCCCAGCGGGCCAGCAGGACCGCCGCCAGGGCGAAGACGACCAGGTTGGCCATGCCCACCAGGCCCGCCACCCGCAGGGACGGCCACAGCCCCAGCAGCGGCGTGACGACCGGCGACAGCTCCAGCCCCGCCAGCAGCGCGGCCGCCAGCACCATCCGCCGCAGGCGGCAGTTCGCGCCCGATGCGTAGGCCTTCTCGCAGCCGCGCATGGCCTCGCGGATCGTGCGGTACCAGTGCAGGCCCAGCAGGTCGCCGGCCCACACGACGTCGCAGCGGCCGCCGGCGCGCTTCATCATCAGCCCCAGGGCCATGTCGTCGCCGGTGTCCATGCGGAGCCAGGCGAAGCCCTCGGTGGCCTGGAAGGCCTTCCGCCGCACCATGTTGAACGCCCCGACGCCGAAGAACGCCTTCGAGCGCGGGTCGCGGATCCGCCAGGGCGGGATGAACAGGGCCAGCAACTGGCGGATGAACTGCCCGATCAGCAGGTCGGTCGTGAACGTCGCCGGCCACAGGCTCGGCACCGCCGCGAGGTGGTCGAGCCGGTCGCGGAGCATGTAGGCGACGGCGCGTTCGAGCGTGCCGTCCTGGTAGTGCACGTCGGCGTCGGTGAACAGCACGAACTCGCCCCGGGCGGCCTCCAGCCCCCGCTGCAGCGCGTGGACCTTCCCCAGCCACCCCTCCGGCAGATGCCCGACACGCACCGCCGTCACCCGCCCATCGGCGGCGGCCAGGCGGTCGATGATCGCGCCGGTGTCGTCGGTGGAGCGGTCGTCCACGAACACGAGCTGCAGATCCGGATAGCCCTGGGCCGCCAGCGACGCGGCCGCCGCGGCGATCTTGTCGCCCTCGTCGCACGCCGGCACCACCACCGACAGGGACGGCCAGACCGCCGGAGCGGGGCACCTTTCGGCCGACAGGCGGCGGATCGACCGGCGCACGCGGATCGCGCCGTACAGCGTGCGCAGCCAGTACAGCAGGCACCCGCCCGCGTAGACCGTCAGGATGATCGCCGGCCAGGTCGTGATGATTACCTCCTGGGACACAGGGTCCTGCGCCCGCGCCCGCCCACTGCGCCGCCAGGACGCCGTTTCCGCCGGGGCGCTGCATCCCATTACGCCGGCACGGCGTCCGGCGTTCACGTCGCACCCCCGGCGTGACGCAGCGCCCGATCCGCCGAACAATACCAGCGGACAGCACGAGAGGGGAACCCCATGACTTCTGACCAGACCACCGTATCGCCCGGCGAGGAAGGCCATGCGCCCGTGGCCCCGTATGCCCACGGCCCGTCCGAGGCGCTGGACAAGGACACCCGGTACTGGGCGATGGGCTGCCACCTGGCGAGCTTCGCCCTCTACCTCTTCCCGCCGGCGGGGCTGATCGCGCCGCTGGTCCTCTGGCTGATCAAGCGGGAGGGCAGGCCGTTCATCGACGAGCACGGCAAGGCGGTGGTGAACTTCCAGATCAGCCTGCTGATCTACCTGCTGATCTCGGCCGCCCTGGCCCTGGTCTTGGTCGGCTTCCTGCTGATCCTGGCCCTGGTCATCCTGCATGTCGTCACCGCCATCAACGGCGCCGTCCACGCCCAGAACGGCGAGCCTTACCGGTATCCGCTGGCGATCGGGTTCATCAAGTAAGGCGCC
>JAAYZK010000287.1 GCA_012514895.1 Planctomycetota bacterium
ACGCGCGACGACCGCCGCTGGCAGCGGCCGCTGGGCTACGCGCGCTTCGTCGCCGAGGCCCTGGCGCAACGCGTGGCGGACTCGCGCCGCCTGTTTACCGGCCGCTACTTCCGCGGCGACTTCCACGCGCACAGCCAGCACAGCGACGGCATCGGCACCGTCACGGAACTGGCCGAAATGTCCCGGGCCGCAGGCCTCGACTTCCAGTTCGTCACCGACCACTGGGGCCTGACCCAGGCCGCCGAGTGCCGCCGCGAGGGCCTGTGGGCCGGCCAGGAGCCCGGCACGCAGCACCATCACCTGGGCATCCTTGGCCTGCGGCGCGCCTTTGCGCCGGAAGGCGACCTGCTGCGGGACTTCCGCGCCGTCGTGGCACAGGGGGGGCTCCCCTACATCCCCCATCCCGCGGGCTGGTGGCCGAAAACCCGCTACACCGAAGTCCAGAAGCAGGCGTTGCGGAGCCTGCCGGATCCCTTCCTGATGGAGATCCTCAACGGCGCCAACCAGACGGGCACCGCATTCGACGGCACCGATGCCGACGCCATCCGGCTATGGGACGAGTTGCTCCTGACGGGGCGCCGGGTCCATGCGCTCGGCAACTCCGACGCCCACGCCCCGCACGGCATCGGCTGCGTCTGGAACGGCGTCTGGGCCCCGCGCTGCGACGAGACCGCCATCCTGCGCGCCGCGGCCGCGGGGCGACTCTTCGTCTCCGAGGCGCCGCTGCTCGACCTGCGGGTGGGCGCCGCCGGCATGGGCCGCCGCGCGGGCCCGCGCTCCGCGGCGGGACCGGTGCGGATCCGCGTCGCCGACGCGCAGGGCCTGCTGCGCGTGCGCCTGGTCGCCGACGGCAGGGTCCGCCGGACCTGGCACCCGGACGGCAGGCCCCTCCTGAACGCGGACTGCCCCGTTCCGCGGGGCACCCGCCGGTACCTGCGCGTGGAGGCCATCGCGATCGACGGCCGGCGCGGCTTCACCAACCCGGTTTACCTGCCCTCGTGAACACAGGCGGCATCCGGGAACACCATGTCCAGATCGGCGCGGAACTGGCCGGCCAGATCAACTCTCCGCCCGCGGTCCCCCGCCTCCTGTCTCCCCGCGCCCCCGTCCCCCGTCTCCTGTCTCCCCGCCTCCCTTTTACCCTCGTCACTGCCGCCACTCCGTGGCCGCAGTAAACTCTCCCCTCCACAACCACGTCATAGCCGCCCCACGTCGCCGCGTCCACCGCCGCCGCGAGCGCATTCGTCCCCGCCGCGTTCAACGCCGTGTCCACCGTCCAGGTGTCGCCGACCTGCGTCTTCGTGAGCGTGAAACAGCCCTTGTACGTCGTCTGCTGATCGGTCGTCAATTCCGCCGCGACCGCGTCCGGCACGGCGACTTCGCCCGACGAGACCAGCGCCTCCGCCTCGCTCTCCGTCAGCCCCTGCGGAGTCGTCACCCGCGATCGACAGAAAATGAAACCCAATTGGTCTGCACGTCGCTTGTTCTCTCCACCTTCTTCAAACGAAACGGCCCGCGCGAGATGCGCGGGCCGTCCGTTGGTCCTCTAATCAGCCTTCGGCGATCAGTCGAAGGCGATCTTGAAGAAGCCGGTGCCGCCAGCCGGAGGCGTGATCGTCAGCTTGACCTTCTTCGAGCCCTCCTGAACCGCCGCCGTGATGTCGCTGGACGTGCAAAGCGTGTTGATGGCGTCAACCGCGTTGCCCTTCCTCACCTTGTTCGCGAAGGCGTCGGTCGCGGCGCGGAGCTGAATCTCGGTGTCGCCGTCCTTCAGCTCGACCGTGATGTACCAGCCGGAGACTCCTTCCGTGAGGTCGGTGATCGTGAGCGTGGGCTCGTTCTCGAACAACGTCGGCGACGCAACGGCGCCGCGCAGCTGGAACGAGGCCGCCGCGTGCGCCGAAGCGACCACCGCCGCCTCGCCGTCCGCAACCGTGCCGGCCCAGGTCTTGAACGCGTTGTAGGTGTCGGGATTGCCGGCGATCAGGTCCTGAACCGTCGCATCGGCGAAGCCCGCCTCGATGACCGTGTTGGACACGACCGTCGCCGTCGGATCGGCCGGCAGCGCCGGAATCGGCGTTGGCGGGGGCGTATCGCGGACCGCACGAACAGAAAACCCGGAGTTGCGGAGGGTGTAGGTCAGACGTAAGGTCTGCGAACCCTCGCTCAACATGCTACAGAGGTACTCCGACCAGCCTTCTCTTTGCGAAGACGGCGTAGAGGACCAGTAGTAGCCGTTCGAGCCGGGGTTGTTGAGGTCGGACCCGGAGCCGTTGCCGGCGACGGGAAGGAAGATGCTCTTCGAAGCGAAGGCATCCTTGCCCGTGACGAGCCAACCATTTACGCCGTTGTTGGTGGTCCAGTTCCTCGTGCAGTTGGCGAGGAGGTCGGCGAAATCCTGACCCGTCGGCATCCGCCAGGACGCTCCGAGCTTCGCCGTCGCCGCATCGTGTTCCGCAACGAGGTTGCCGGTCTCATCGATGTAGCCATTGTTCTGAAGCCAGGCGTCGTCCTTGGCCCACGTCGTGGCCGCCGTCTCATCATCGCACGAAAACTCGATGCTCGTCCCCTGGCCATCCGTGGAGACCCAGCCGTCATTGCTCGCGTTGCGCCTGTACCCGACCGTGTCGCCCCACCAGAAGTAATAGCCGTACTTCTGTGGCGCGCTGGCGCCCACGTTGCACGTCGCCCAGTACGGGCCGCCTTCCCAGAGCTGGACGCACTCCGGCTTGCCCGGCTTCACCATGACCTCGACCCAGCAGCTCGTCGGGTTGTAGTGCGTCGTATCGTCCGGCGTGAAGGTAACCTCGAATTCGCCGTCCTCGGCAACCGTCGTCTCCGGCGACGCCCACGCGAAGGCGCCCGAAACGCTGGCCTCGCCGCCGACGAGCGAAATCGTGCTGAGCGCGGCATCCTTGACGATTGGGGCGGAGGCCGTCGGCGGCGTCGTGATGGAGGCGTCCGCCTTCACGATCGAGAACGACTTCTCGACCGTACCCTCGTAGTTGCCCGTGCCGACGACCGTCACCGTGTAGTCGCCCAGGTCGGAGCCGCCCGCGTTCGTGAGCGTGTAGTCCGTTCCCGAGACGAGCTCATTCCCGCCGACCGTGACCGTCACCGTCGGCTTCTGGTTCGACCCGTTGTACGCGAACGACGACGGGGCGAGCGTCACGTTGCCCTCCGTGATCTGCTTCGCGGTGATCGAGAACGACTTCTCGACCGTGCCTGAATAGCCGCCCGTGCCGACGACCGTCACCGTGTAATCGCCCACGCCGACGCCGCCCTCGTTCGTGAGCGTGTAGTCCACGCCCTCCTCGAGCTCCGCCGAATCGACCGTGACCGTCACCGCCGGCTTCTGGTTCGACCCGTTGTACGCGAACGACGACGCGCTGAGCGTCACGTCGCCCTCCGCGATCGGCGCGACCACCTTCACATAATGCTGGCCCGATAGCGTCGCCGCGAGATCGTCCGTCCCGCTGCGGACGATCACCGATGCCGACGAATCATCCGCACCGGCGAAGACAGAGAGTCCCGCCGCCACGAAGATATCGGTGCACGTGCCCCCCGAGTAACCACTGCCAATGCCATCGCCGAGATTTACACTCATCGCCGTCACGCTGCCGCCGTTGATCGCAATGTCCGAACCGGCACCGCCGGAACCGCCGCCGATGCCCGCACCAAAGCCGCCAGTCGCCGTCACGCGGCCGCCGTTGATCGTGATGTTCGAACCGGCCTCGCCGGAACCGCCGCCGATGCCCGCGCCACCACTACCACTAAACATATCACCTGCCCCGGTCGCCTCAAGCTCCCCGGTTCCGCCGGGCTGGGCGAATATCGTCAGCGAACTGTCCGCTCCGACGCCAATGCCGGAATCAACGTTCGCCGCATTCGCGATCAGATGCCCGCCGTCCGCGAGGATGAGCTTCACCGCTCCGTCGCAGTCCGCGCCATCCGCGAGCGTGACCTCGTTCGTCACCAGATACCAGCCAGTCGTCCACGTCACACGGCTCGTGCTGCTCGTGACGACGGTGCAATTACCCAACACGACACCGTTCGTCACCCAGTGGTCGATACCCGCCGTCACATTGCCTCCAACATACACCGGCTCCACATAGGGCACCCGCGGCGGCGGCGGCGTATCGCAGACCGGACGCACAGACAGCCCGAAGTAGCGATCGTTGCCGTCCTGCGTGAAGCCGCTCGAGCTCAACTCGAGGTTAATCGCGCCATTGGGATCAGTCGACTCATAGGAGGACCAGTAGAAGCCGCTCGAGCCGGGGTCGGCGAGATCGGACCCGTCGCCGGTGCCGGCGGCGGGAAGGAAGATGCTCTTCGACGCGAAATCCCCTGTGCCCGTTACCAGCCGACCAAAAACGCCGTTGGTGGTGATCCAGGTCGTCGTACAATTGGCGACTAGGTCGGCGAGATCCTGATCCGTCGGCATCCGCCAGGACGCGCCGAGATGCGCCGTCGCCGCATCGTGCGCCGCCACGAGATTGCCTGTCTCATCGATGTAGCCATTGAACTGGAGCGTGGCGTCAGACTTGCCGTAGGTCGTGCAATTTGCTCCCGTGAACTCAAAGCCGGTCATGCCGCCAACCGCGGAGACCCAGCCGTTACCCGCCGCGTTGCGCTTGTACCCGACCGTGTCGCCCCACCAGAAGTGGTAGCCGGACTCCTCCGGCTGGGCCGCGCCCACGTTGCACGTCGCCCAGTACGGGCCGCCTTCCCAGAGCTGGACGCACTCCGGCTCGCCCGGCAACGCCTTCACGATCGAGAACGACAGGGTGACCGTACCCTCGTAGCGGCCCTTGCCGACAACCGTCACCGTGTAGTCGCCCACGCCGACGCCGCCCGCGTTCGCGAGCGTGTAGTCTCTTCCCGAGACAAGCTCAGTCCCGCCGACCGCGACCGTCACCGTCGGCTTCTGGTTCGACCCGTTGTACGTGAACGACGACGCGCTGAACGTCACGTCGCTCATCTCAATCGGATTTGGCGTCATCACCTCCACATAACGCTGGCCCGAGAGCGCCTCCGCGAGATCGTCCGGGCCGCCGCGGGCGATCCCCGTTGCCGACGAAGCATTCGCACCGGCGACGACAGAAAGCCCCGCCGCCACGAAGATATTGGTG
>JAAYZK010000288.1 GCA_012514895.1 Planctomycetota bacterium
CTGCCGTTTTGAATTTGTTTCGGATTTCGTGCTTCGGATTTCGAGCTTGCGGGTCGCGCCGCACGGCTCGATGGGCAGGAGCCATCGGCAAGCGCCCTGGGCTTCCGTCCGTCTGTGACGCAGCTTCTGACGACCCGCTTAGACGTCCTGGCCGGGCGGGGGGACTGCGCGGCGGATGTACTCGACGACGATCTCGTGGACCTCCGACGGCCGCGCGATCATCACCCAGGCGGCTTCCGGCAGGGCGGTGCCGGCGGTGGCGAAGACGAGGGTGCCGATGGCGAAGATCCGTTCGGACAGCGGCAGCACCAGCGAGGTGTGCTGGATCCGATGGAGGGCGCACTCGAACACGTCGATGTTCAACACCCCCCGGACGCGGAGGATCCGACGGTTGGTCAGCACGTAGATGCGGCTGACCCACTGGAGAAAGGCGACGACCAGCCGCAGGGCGATGGCCGCCAGGCACACCAGGGCCAGCGACTGTAAAGGCAGTTGGGCCAAGCCGATGGAGTCGATGAGGTAGGCGCCGACGGCCAGGACGATCACCGCGATGGTGAACGGGGCGCTGATCAGCAGGATGAACAGTCCGCTGGGCTTGAGGGCCAGGACGATCTCCTCCCCCTCCTGGATCAGCCGCGCCGGCACCACCACCGGCGCCATCTGCGCCGCCGACTCGGGCTGGGCCGTGGCGGTAGCCATCGGTTCGAACGTTTGGATGTGGCTGGCCTTCATAGTCACCGGTTGTGCGCGGCCCTGTTCAGACGAGTCAACCAGACCCGTGCAGGTCTTACATCGGTCAACTGCCCCCCTCCAGTACGGCAATATCCGGCAAGTTGCGATAGCAGTCGTCGAAATCCATGCCGTACCCCACGACGAACACCGGGGGAATCTCGAAGCCCACGTAATCGGCGCGGGCCAGGCCGTCGGCGGCGCGGACCTCGGCGGGCTTGGCCACCAGGACGCACGTGCGCACCGCGTGCGCGCCGGCCCGGCGGAACTCCTCGACGGCGCGCTTGAGCGTCCGCCCGGAGTCGAGGATGTCGTCGATGAGCAGCACGTCCTGGCCGGTCAGGTCCTCCGGCGGCCCGGCCAGGAGGGTGGGCCCCTGGCTGGCGACGGCGCGGCCGGGGTAACTGCGGATCTGCACCAGGTGGATCCGCATGGCCGACGGCAGCCGGCGGACCAGGTCGGCCACGAAGATCAGCGCGCCGGTCATCACGGCGGCGATGGTGATCGGGCGCCCGTCGAAGTCCGCCTCGATCGCCTCGGCCAGATCGTTCACGCGCCGGGCGATCCGCTCGCGCGGCACGAGCACACGGCCGACGTGCGGCCGCGGGTTGTCCGGTATCGGCGCTATAGCCGGTCCTCCCACGCACTCCGCCGCCTGACACGACGGCGGCGAAGCGATCGTAACCGACGCGCCGCCCTCACGCAAGGGCGTCAGACGTGCACGCTCACGTCGGCGATGCGGGGATGGACGAGCCGCTCGTAGTCGGCGAAGTCCATGGCGATGGCGTCGCGATGGCTCCCGGCGGGGAAGAGGATCTGGTCATCTTCGGCCAGGCGCGAATCGACCACCGTGGCGATGTCGTAGAGGTTCCCCATGGGCGGCTCGCTGCCGATCTCCACGTCGGGGAACAGGTCCGCCATCTCCTCTTCTTCGGCCAGGCGGCAGGCATCGCAGTTCATGGCCGCGGCCAGCTTACGCATGTCCAGCTTGTAGCTGGCCGGCAGGACGACCATCACGTATTCGCCGTCGGCCCGGACGATCACCGCCTTGGCCACGTTCGCCCCCGGTGTGTGCTCCTCGGCCGCCAGTTCCTGGGCCGTGTACGCCGGCGAATGGATCCGCCGCTCGAACCACACGCCTTGCTCGCGCAGATAGTCTTCGACTTTCATGGTAGCGCCCCTTCCGGCTGTCGAAACGCTCGATGGGATTCCATGGTGAACCGATCCTGTTCGGAGTCCTAACTGGTTCATTCCATAGAAATTCTATGCCGTCCCCGCCCCCGGCGACCAGCGGCCGGCGGGATTCACTTGCCGATGCGGAAGCGGCCAGGCCGCCGCCGGCGACCGGCGGTTGGCGGGATCTACTTGCCGATGCAAAAGCGGCTGAAGATCCGGGCGAGGATCGCCTCGCCGACGGCCTCGCCGGTCAGC
>JAAYZK010000289.1 GCA_012514895.1 Planctomycetota bacterium
CGCCAAGGGCCGCGAACTGGACGCCTACGACGTACCCTACGGCTCGTTGCTGCTGGTGAGCGACGGCGGGAAGGTGAAGGCCGGCCAGCGCCTGATCATGTGGGACCCTCACCGCACGCCGATCCTGTCCGAGGCGGCCGGTATCGTCAAGTTCCAGGACATCGAGGAAGGCGAAACGGTCCGTGCCGAGTCCGAGCGCGGCCAGGGCGCGATCCGCTACGTCGTCATCGAGCACAAGGGCGAGAAACACCCGCGCATCGTCATCGAGGACGAGGGCGGCAAGGTGCTGGACTTCCACTACCTGCCCAGCAAGGCCCGTATCGAGGTGAGCGAGGGGCAGGTCGTCAAGCCCGGCCACCTGCTGGCCCGCCAGCCTCGGGAAATCTCCGGCACGCAGGACATCACCGGCGGTCTGCCGCGCGTCACTGAACTGTTCGAGGCCCGCAAGCCCAAGGATCCGGCCGCCATGGCGGAGATCTCCGGGCGCGTCGAGCTGCAGACCGACAAGCGCCGCGGCAAGATGACGATCACGGTTCGAAGCGAGTCGGGGCTGGAGCGCGAGCACCACGTCCCGCACGACCGGCACCTGCTGGTGCACACCGGCGACTACGTCGAGGCCGGCGATCCGCTGACCGAAGGCCCGCTCGTCCCCCACGACATCCTCCGCATCAAGGGCGAAGAAGCCCTCCAGCAGTACCTGCTGGAACAGATCCAGAGCGTCTACCGCGGGCAGAAGCAGTCCATCAACGACAAGCACATTGAAGTCATTCTCGGTCAGATGCTTCGCAAGGTGCAGGTCGAGTCGGTCGGCGACAGCAAATTGTTGCCCGGAGATGTGGTTGACAAATTCCGCTTCCGCGAGGAGAATAGCCGGCTCGCCAATTCGCTCAAGGTGATCGACGGTGGCGACACCGAGTTCCTTGAGGGCGACGTGGTGCCCCGCGAGAAGCTGGAGCAGGCCAATGCCGAGGCGGAAGCCACCGCCGGCCAGCCGGCCAAGACGAGACGGCCCCGGCCGGCCAGCGCCCGCACGCTGCTGCTGGGCATCACGAAGGCGAGCCTGTCCAGCGAGAGCTTCCTGTCGGCGGCCAGCTTCCAGGAGAGCACCAAGGTGTTCACCGAGGCGGCCCTGGCCGGGAAGGTCGACGAGCTGGTGGGGCTGAAGGAGAACGTGATCCTCGGGCATCTGATCCCGGCGGGCACGAGCTTCAAGCCTTACCAGCAGATGGCGCTGCAGCGCGAGATGGTTGAACTGGCCGGTGCACTGTTGGGCGGCGCGGTCGAGGGCGAGATGACCGAAGCCGAGATCGAAGCGGCCGTCCAGCAGGCCCTGACCGGAAGAAAATAACGAACCGGAGAGATTCCATGCGGTGGCGCCCGGGCCGGGATGCCCGGACGCCACCACAGCAACTGACGGAACCTGGAATGCCCACGATTAATCAACTGGTCCGGAATGGCCGCACGAAGCAGGTGACCAAGAAGAAGAACGTCTCCCTGGAGCACTGCCCCCAGCGGCGCGGGGTGTGTCTGCTGGTCAAGACGCAGACGCCCAAGAAGCCCAACTCGGCGCTGCGGAAGGTGGCCCGTGTCCGCCTGAGCAACGGCCGCGAAGTGACGGCTTATATCCCCGGCTGCGGGCATAACCTGCAGGAGCACAGCATCGTGCTGGTCCGCGGCGGTCGCGTCCGCGACCTGCCGGGCGTGCGGTACCATATCGTCCGCGGCGCGCTGGACTGTGCCGGGTTGGCCGAGCAGGAGAACTGGGGCCCGCGGCGCCAGGGACGCAGCAAGTACGGAACCAAGCGGCCCAAGTAGGTGCTCGGGCGCTGGAGCCTATAATAAAGGACGCCTCGGCGACGGCCCGAGCGGATCGGGCCGAGGTAAGCGCGGATGCCCTTCGGGGCCGCTGAATCGACCGAGGCTTTGTGCGGACGCACGACACGAGGAAGAAGACCCATGGCAGGCAAGTCGTTCACCAAGTCGGCCGAGCAGCTCCAGCCGGATCCCCGGTATGGCAGCAAGATTGTCAGTAAGTTCATGAACTGCCTGATGTTCGATGGGAAGAAGTCCGTGGCGCAGCGGGTCTTCTACGATGCGATGGACATCGTCGCTTCGAAGATCAAGGACGTCGAGCCCCTCGAGGTGTTCGAGACGGCGTTGAACAACGTCAAGCCCGCCATCGAGGTGCGTTCCAAGCGCATCGGCGGCCAGAACTACCAGGTTCCCATGCAGGTGAACCGCAAGCGGCAGCAGTCGCTGGCGATCCGCTGGATCCTGCTGGCCGTCCGCGGCGGCACCGGCTCGCCGACGAGTCAGCGCCTGGCCGCCGAACTGATGGCCGCGTATAAGCGCGAAGGCACCGCCATGCAGACGCGCACGAACGTGCACCGCATGGCCGACGCCAACAAGGCGTTCGCCCACTTCGCGTGGTAGAACTTCGGGCCCGCATCGCAGCGGGCCTTTTTTGTCGTCGTCGTTGACGTGTACCGAGGGCCCGCTTGGGCTCCAACGGTATGAATTGAATCGCCCGCGGGTCCATCCGCGCGGGCGACCCCGGTGTCTGGTTCGGCCGAGGCCGAACAAGTGTACGCCGGGGCTCAGAAAAGGCGCCGCGGCCGTGTGGGTCGCGGTTGGACCGCTTGAGATACCGACAACCGGACCGGCTTGCCACAAAGCCGGCGGCCCGCCGTATTCGCGGCGGACGTGGAACGACCCTGATCTATCAGCATTGGGATAGGGCTGCACGCTGCGGAGGTCTCCGCTTGGAACCCCCGAACGGTGCGCCGGTTTGACGGTGTGACAGGCACGCGCCGGCTTCGTATGCGCGTGTCGTGCCAGAGGATAATGGTGTGGCTCGATCGTTGAGCACAATACGGAACATCGGCATCATGGCCCACATCGATGCCGGTAAGACGACCGTGAGCGAGCGGGTGCTCTACTTCACGGGGAAGACCTACAAGATCGGCGAGGTCCACGACGGGACCGCCGTCATGGACTACCTCGTCGAGGAGCAGCAGCGCGGGATCACCATCACCTCGGCGGCCACGACGTGCCCGTGGAAGGGCCACACGATCAACCTGATCGACACCCCCGGCCATGTGGACTTCACCGTCGAGGTCGAACGGTCCCTCCGCGTGCTCGATGGGGCGGTTGCCGTCTTCTGTGCCGTCGGCGGCGTCGAGGCCCAGAGCGAAACCGTCTGGCGCCAGGCTGTCCGCTACCGCGTGCCGCGGCTGTGCTTCATCAACAAGATGGACCGGCTCGGCGCGGAGTTCGACCGGGTCGTCCAGGAGATCGGCGAACGCCTCAGCAGCCACCCTGTGGCGGTCCAACTGCCCATCGGCGCCGGCGCCGACTTCCGCGGACAGATCGACCTGATCGAGCGGAAGGCTTACCTGTACGCCTCGGCCGAAGTGGCCACCGACATGCATGCCGAGCCGATCCCCGCCGACATGGTCGATGGGGTCGAGGCGGCTCGCCATGAGATGATCGAGCGGATCGCCGAGGTCGACGACGAGTTGATGGCCAGGTTCATCAATGATGAGCCCATCAGCCCCGATGACATCCGTGCCGCGATCCGCCGGGCCACGTGCGCCAATGCCCTGCAGGTGGTGCTCTGCGGGTCTGCCCTCAAACATATGGGGGTTCGCCTCCTGCTGGACGCCATCCTGTGGTATCTGCCCAGCCCGCTGGACGTGCCGCCGGTGGTGGGGCACGCCAGTCTCGAGGGCGATACGGAACTGACGCGCGAGGCCACGGAAGACGAGCCCTTCTGCGGCCTGGTGTTCAAGATCGTCTCCGACCCGCATGGGGACCTGTACTTCGCACGGGTCTACAGTGGCACGCTCAAGGCGGGCACGCGCGTGTACAACCCGGTCCGCGACAAGAAGGAAATCGTATCCCGCATCTGGGAGATGTACGCCAAGCAGCGGATCCGGCGGGACGAGGTGCATGCCGGCGACATCGTCGCCCTGGTCGGCTGCAAGCACAGCCTGACCGGCGACACGCTGTGCGACACGAAGCATCCCATCGTCCTGGAGCGCATGGAGTTCCCCCAGGCGGTCATCAGCATGTCGATCGAGCCGCGCAGCTCGGCCGACAAGAACAAGCTCGCCGAGGCTCTCGACACGCTGAGGCGGGAGGACCCCACGTTCGAGTATCACCAGGATGTCGAGACCGGCCAGACGCTGATCAGCGGCATGGGCGAGTTGCACCTGGAGATCCTCCACAACAAGCTCCGCCGCGACATGGGCGTCGACGTGAAGGTCGGCAAGCCCCGCGTGGCCTACAAGGAGACCGTCGTCGCAGCCGGCGAGGGCGAGGGTCGGTTCGTCCGTCAGATCGGCGGGCGGGGTCACTTCGGCGTCGTCCGCCTGCGGGTCGAGCCGTTCACCCCCGAGACCGGCGAAGCGCCCGTGAAGGTGGTCAACGAGGCTCCCGGCGACCAGATCCCCAAGGAGTTCCACAAGGCGATCGAGGAGGCCGTCACGGATACCGCCAGGAGCGGGCACTTGGCGGGCTACCCGCTGGAGAACATCCGCGTAACGATCCTCGGCGGCCAGTCGCACCCGGTCGACAGCAGCGAGATGGCGTTTGCCCAGGCGGCGGCCACGGCGCTGGAGGAAGCGGTAAGCAAGGCTGCACCGACGTTTATGGAGCCGATCATGAGTCTCCAGGTTGCCTGTCCCGAGGAGTTCCTGGGGGCCGTGACGGGAGATCTGAACGCCCGGCGCGGGGAGATCGTCAATATGGCCGTGCGGCATTCGATGCGTGTGATCACGGCCCAGGCGCCGCTGGCGGAGCTGTTCGGGTATTCGACTTCGCTGCGGAGCGCCAGCCAGGGTCGGGCCTCCAGCACCATGGAACCCAGCCACTATGCCGTGGTGCCCCGCAACGTTGCCGACGGACTTCTGAAGTTCGTGTAGGGCGGTTGAGGAAAAAAGT
This sequence comes from Planctomycetota bacterium, assembly GCA_012514895.1. GTDB lineage: Bacteria > Planctomycetota > Phycisphaerae > SM23-33 > FEN-1343 > JAAYZK01. The sequence continues at coordinate 4,945 of JAAYZK010000289.1, forward strand.
CAAAAAGTGGCCAGTGGCGCGTTGACAAGCGAATGGATATCGGTAAGCTAGACCGACTCTGCAAAATGTTCAGGGCACCGCACGTAAGCGCCCGGATGGGCAAGAGCTTCGGGTGACGGAGAGACGCAGCGATGTTGCAAGACAAGATTCGCATTCGGATGGAAGCCTACGACCACCGGTCGCTGGACACCTCGGCTCGCGAGATCGTCGATCACGCCGAGCGTACCGGTGCCCGCGTTCGGGGCCCCATCCCTTTGCCCACGCGGACCGAACGGTACACCGTGCTGCGGGGCCCCCATGTGGACAAGAAGAGCCGCGAGCAGTTCGAAATGCGGACTCACAAGCGGGTGATCGACATCTACGAACCGACGGTCCGGACGATCGAGGCGCTCAACCGCCTGGTGGTGCCGGCCGGCGTGTTCGTGAAGATTAAGGCCTAAGGCGGCCGGCCACCGCGTGAGCTTAATGCCACCATCCTTCGGGAGTCCGTCACGGCCGCGTCGGCTGGGGCGGATCAGGTGAAGCGAAGCGAGAAGGACTGGAACGATGCAGGCAGCGTTGTTGGGAAGAAAGATCGGCATGACCCAGGTGTACGACGAGGCGGGCACCCTGTGCCCGGTGACCGTCGTGCAGGCCGGGCCGTGCACTGTCACCCAGATCAAAGGCGTCCAGACTGATGGTTACGACGCCGTCCAGATCGGGTTCGAGGCCCTCCGGCCGCACCGCGCCACCCAGCCGATCATCGGCCATGCGGGGCGGGCGGGCGTGAAGCCCTCGCGGGTCTACCGCGAGATCCGCCTGGCCGGCCCGGCCGAGGACGTCCAGTTGGGGCAGACCCTCACCGTTGAGACGTTCGGCGACGTCCAGTGGGTCGACGTGACCGCCACCAGCAAGGGCAAGGGCTTCGCCGGCGCCATGAAACGCCATAACTTCCGCGGCATGGGGGCCAGCCACGGCGTCGAGCGCAAGCACCGTTCGCCGGGCGCGATCGCCTCGCACGGAAACGTCCGCGGCGGAAGCGGCGGTCCCAAGAAAGGCAAGCGCATGGCGGGGCAGCTGGGCAACGTCCGCTGCACCAGCCGCAATCACAAGCTTGTCGCCGTCGACGCGGAGAACCATCTGCTGCTCATCAAGGGGTCGGTGCCAGGCCCCAACGGCGGGCTCGTGTTCGTCAAGACCAGCAAGACCAGGCAATCGGCGGCCAAGTAGGGCCGCGTGTAAGGATAGGCGCCATGTTGGAAGTTCCGGTATACGACATGCAGGGCAACGCTCTGGAGAAGCTCCAGGTCGACCCGGCCGTCTTCGGCGGCGAGGTGAACGCGGCCCTGCTCAAGCAGGCGGTGGTGGCCTACCACACCAACAGTCACCAGGGCTCGGCCCACAACCGCGGACGCTCAGATGTGGCGTATTCGACCCGTAAGATGTTCCGCCAGAAGGGCACCGGCAACGCCCGCCGCGGCGACCGCAAGACGAACCTGCTGCGGGGCGGCGGCGTGGCCTTCGCCAAGAGCCCCTACCGGGTCCGCCACGCGCTGACCAGGAAGATGCGCCGCAAGGCCCTCCAGTCGGCGATTCTGGCCAAGCTCATCGGTGAAAACCTCCTGGTCGTCCAGGACCTCAAGCTCGACGCTCCCAAGACCAAGACCATCGCGACCATGCTGGACAAGCTGCAGGTCCATCGCAGTTGCCTGCTGGCCCTGGCCCAGCATGACGACGTGATCTACCGCTCGGCTCGAAATCTTCCCAAGACCGCCGTGCGGACGGTGGAGGAGCTGAACGCCTGGGACGTCGCACGGCGGCAGAAGATGGTGATCTCCCGCCAGGCGATGGACGCGCTGCTGGAAGGTGCGAAATAGCCATGGATATTCACAACATCATCATTCGGCCGCTGGTGACCGAGAAGGGCACGTTCCAGAGCCAGGCGCTCAACGCGTACGCCTTTCAGGTTCACCGCGATGCGAGCAAGGCTCAGATCCGCCAGGCGGTCGAGCAGCTCTACGAGGTCAAGGTGCAGGACGTCCGGACCGCCAACCGCAAGGGCAAGCCCCGCCGTCACGGCATGCGGTGGGGCCAGACCGCCGCGTGGAAGAAGGCTGTGGTGGTGCTGCACCCGGATGATCATATTGATCTGTTCTAACGGCTCTTACGAGCAAGCGAGACGGACATGGGCGTAAAGGTATACAGGAAGACATCCCCGGGGCGGCGGTTCTCGAGCGTCAACACGTACGAGGAAGTTACCAAGACCACTCCGGAGAAGTCGCTGCTCCGCAAGCTCACCAAGACCGGCGGGCGCAACCACAGCGGCAAGACGACCTCGCGTTTCCGCGGCGGCGGCAACAAGCGGATGTACCGCCTGATCGATTTCCGCCGCAACAAGGACGGCGTCGAGGGCAAGGTCGCCGGCGTCGAGTACGACCCCAACCGCAGCTGCAACATCGCGCTGATCCACTACACCGACGGCGAGAAGCGCTACATCCTCTCCCCGCTGGGGCTGAAGGTGGGGCAGATGATCGTCAGCGGCGAACGGGTCGAGCCTCGCGTGGGCAACTGCATGCCCCTGGCCTCGATCCCCGCGGGCCTGGAAGTCCACAATATCGAGATGAACCCCGGCCAGGGCGGCAAGATGGTCCGCTCCGCCGGCGGGGTGGCACGCCTGGCGGCCAAGGAAGGCAACCGGGCCGTCCTGATCCTGCCGTCCGGTGAGATGCGCATGGTCGACATCCGCTGCCGGGCCACGATCGGGCAGTTGGGCAACCTCGACCACGGCAACGTCCGCCTGGGCAAGGCCGGGCGCAAACGCCACCTGGGACGCCGCCCGCACGTTCGCGGCGTCGCCATGAACCCGGTCGCCCACCCGCTGGGCGGCGGCGAAGGCCGGTCAGGCGGCGGGCGACACCCGTGCAGCCCGACGGGCGTGCTGGCCAAGGGCGGCAAGACGCGCAAGCGCCGCAAGCCCTCCAACAAGATGATCATCCGGCGCCGGCGGAATGTCCGGGCCGGGCAGTTGACGCTGTAAACGAGACGGCCGAGACGGGAACACCCCGTCGGCGAAGGAATACGATCTATGGCGCGAAGCTTGAAGAAAGGCCCCTTCGTGGTAGAGCGACTCTACCGCAAGGTCATGAAGATGGAGGAGTCCGGCCAGCGCGAGCCTATCAAGACGTGGCAGCGCGCCTGCACGATCGTGCCGGAATTCGTCGGACATACCTTCATGGTCCACAACGGCAAGGCGTTCAACCGCGTGTTTGTCACCGAAGACATGGTCGGCCACAAACTCGGCGAGTTCAGCCCGACCCGGACGTTCCGTGGGCACAGCGGCCGCAAGTAACGTTCGTTCAACGGAGTAGTGGAAGATGGCATGGCTATCCAGATATCGGTTCGCCCGCATCAGCGCCCGCAAGGTGAGGCTGGTGGCGGATATGATCCGCGACGCCGACGTTAACGAGGCGCTGAATATCCTGAAATTCACGCCCAACCGGGCGGCGAGCATGCTCGACAAGGTCCTGCGCAGCGCGATCGCCAACGCCGACAACGCCGAAGCCGACGTGTCGCGCCTCTACGTGCAGAAGACCTATGTGGACGAGGGGCCCACGATCCCTCGGTTCCGCCCCAAGGACCGGGGCCGGGCCCACCCGATCAGGAAGCGCACGAGCCATATTACCGTGGTCGTCGAAGAGGACTAGGAATAAGCGCATGGGTCAGAAAGTCAATCCAATCGGGTTCCGGACGGGCATCACGCAGGGATGGAAGAGTCTCTGGTTCGCCCCGAAGAGCAACTACGGCGAGTTCCTGGTCGAAGATGAGAAGATCCGCCGGTTCATTGACGAGCGGCTCAATCAGTCCCCGCCGTACGCCGCCGTCTCGTCGGTCCACATCGAACGGACCCGCGAGGAGGTCAAGGTCGTCCTTCGCACCGCCCGCCCGGGCCTGGTCATCGGCCCCAAGGGCGCCGAGGTCGACCGCCTCAAGGCCGAGCTGGAGGATCTGACCGATCGCCGGGTGAACGTGAACATCGTCGAGATCAAGAACCCGGATCTCAACGCCCAACTGGTCGCCTCGGGCATCGCCGAGCAGTTGAAGCGCCGCAGCAGCTTCCGCCGGACGTTGAAGATGCGGCTGGAGCAGTCAATGAACTCCGGCGCCAAGGGCATCAAGATCCAGGTGTCCGGGCGCCTGGGCGGCGCGGAAATGAGCCGCACCGAGACGCAGGTCGCCGGGTCGATCCCGCTGCAGACGCTCGACGCCTTCGTGGACTACGGCCTGGTGCACGCCAAGACGAAGTACGGCACGCTGGGCGTGAAGGTGTGGATCTACCGCGGGCCCTACGCGACGGCCGCCAGCGACGAAGTGACCGGCCCCGGCGGCGGGTTCCAGCGCGGACGGCGCGGCGGTCCGGGCGGCCCCGGCGGTCCCGGTCGCGGCGGCCCTGGCCGTGGCGGCCCCGGGCGGGGTGGCCCCGGTCGTGGCGGCCCGCGCCGTGGCGGCGGCGCGACCTCGACGCCCTCGGAATCCGTGACCGCTGAGACCCCGGCCCAGACGGCGCCGCCGGAGGCCTCCGGGCAGTAGACCTGGCCGGTTGGACTGTGGAACAGCAGAGACCCCACCGTCTGAGGAGCCGATGAGAAGGGCCCCGGGCGGAAGTGAATGATGGACGGCAGGTGACACCATGGCGTTAATGCCGAAACGAATCAAGCATCGCAAAATGCACCGCGGGCGCGTCCGCGGGATGGCCACGCGAGGCAACACCGTCTCCTTCGGGGAGTTCGGGCTGCAGACGCTTGAGCCCGGATGGATCAGCGCCCGGACCCTCGAAGCCGGCCGCGTCGCGGCGACGCACTTCCTTCACCGCGAAGGCAAGGTGTACATCCGGGTCTTCCCGGACAAGCCCGTGACCAGCAAGCCGCTGGAAACCCGTATGGGCAAGGGCAAGGGCGAGCCGGATCACTGGGTCGCCCCGATCAAACCGGGCAACGTCCTGTTCGAGATCGGCGGCGTGGACGAGGCGACCGCCAAGCAGGCCCTGTTGCGGGTCGCCCACAAGATGCCCGTCCGATGCCGCTTCGCGGTTCGCCGCCACGGGCTGTAAGGGACAACGGACCATGAAGATCAAAGAGATCCGTGACATGTCGGACGTGCAACTGGCCGACGAGATCCGGCGGCTGCGGCGTCATGTGTACGACCTGCGGGCGCAGTCGGTGACCGAGAAGCTCGAGTCGCCGACCCTGATCAAGCAGGCCCGGCGGGACATCGCCCGCTGCCTGACGGTGCAGAACGAGCGTGCCGGGGCGGCCGGCGGAGAGAAGTAGCCAACAGCCATGACAACATCGACCGATAGCACGCAGAAACGTATTGAGCACCTCACCGGCGTGGTCGTCTCGGCCGGCGGGGACAAGACGTGCACCGTCCGGATCAGCCGGCTTGTCAAGCATCCGCTGTACGGCAAGTACATCAAGCGGTGGAGCAAGCAGGCGGTCCACGACCCCAACAACGACGCCGGCGTCGGGGACACAGTGGACATTATCCCGTGCCGTCCGGTCAGCAAGCGGAAGCGCTGGCGGCTGAACCGGGTGGTGACCAAGGCACGGATGGGCTGAGCGGCCGGCGCGGGCGCCCGGAGACAGCGCGTCGCGACCGAGGGCCGCGGGCGTTCATGAGGTAGGACCAGTGATTCAGGCAGAAACCAGACTACGCATCGCCGACAACAGCGGCGCGACGATCGCCCAGTGCATCAAGGTCATCGGCGGTTCGACGGCCCGCGGACGCAAGACGCGCAAGGCCGCGACCGTCGGCGACGTGATCATCTGCAGCGTCAAGAAGGCCATCCCCGGTGGGGACGTCAAGAAGGGCGACGTCGTCCGCTGCGTGATCGTCCGGACCCGCAAGCCCGTCCGACGCATGGACGGCAGCTACGTCCGCTTCGACTCCAACGCGGCGGTGATCGTCGACGACCGTGGCGATCCTCGCGGGACGCGCATCTTCGGCGCCGTCGCCCGCGAGCTTCGCGAAAAGAACTACATGAAGATCGTGTCGCTGGCCAGCGACGTGGTTTGAGCGGATCAGGACCATGGCAAGCAAGATTCGAAAAGGCGATACCGTTGAAGTGATTGCCGGCAAGGACCTCGGCAAGCGCGGGGAAGTGCTTCGGGTCGATCCGCGGCGCAACAAGGTCCTGGTGCAGGGCGTCAACCGCGTCTACAAGCACATGCGACCCTCCCGGCAGTACCCCCAGGGCGGACGCATCCAGAAGGAGATGCCCCTGGCTATCTCCAACGTGATGGTGGTCGACCCCAAGACCGACGCGCCCACGCGCGTCGGGTTCCGCATCAACGGCGACGGGGTCAAGGAACGCTATGCCAAGGTGTCCGGCGAATCGCTGGGCCTGGTGAGCAAGGCCAAGAAATCGTAGGAACCTCCGCGATGGTTGCACGCTTGGAAGAACGTTACAGGAAAGAGATCGCCCCGGCGCTGGCCAAGGAATTCGGGCATGACAACCCGATGAGCGTGGCGCGGCTGCGGAAGATCACCGTGAGCATGGGCATGGGCCAGACGGGCCGCGAGGCCAACCGCCTGGAGGCCGCCATCAAGGAACTGACGGCGATCACCGGCCAGAAGCCCATCGTCACCAAGGCACGCCAGTCGGTCAGCAATTTCCGGCTGCGCGAAGGCATGAACGTCGGCCTGAAGGTGACCCTGCGGCGGGATCGAATGTACGAGTTCCTCGACCGCCTGGTGATGGTGGCCATCCCGCGCGTCAAGGACTTCCGCGGGCTGAACCCCAACGCCTTCGACGGGCGCGGCAACTACAACATGGGGCTGACGGAGCAGACGCTGTTCCCGGAGATCAACCCCGACAAGGTGCAGTTTACCCAAGGCATGAACATCGCCTTTTCGACCACGGCGGCCAGCGACGAGGAAGCGCGGCGGCTGCTGGGTCTGCTGGGCATGCCGTTCAGGCCTGTGGAATAAAGAGGACGACGAATCGATGGCAACAAAGGCGCAGCGACTGAAGGCCGCGAGTCAACCCAAGTTCGGCACCCGCATCAAGCGTCGATGTGAACTGTGCGGCCGTCCTCGGGCGGTCTACCGCAAGTTCCGGATCTGCCGGATCTGTCTGCGGACGTTGGCCAACGAAGGCAAGATTCCTGGTCTGAAGAAGGCCAGTTGGTAAGAGGATCCTGATCATGAGTCTTAGCGACCCGATTGCTGACATGCTCACGCGGATTCGCAACGCCGCCCGCGTCCGGCGCAAGCACGTGAACGTGCGCGCGTCGAAGGTGTGTGCCGGCATCTGCGAGGTCCTCAAGGGCGAAGGGTACATCGAGGACTGGAAGCGCATCGACGACGACAAGCAGGGACTGATCCGCGTCTACCTGCGGTACGGGCCCGGCGGGGAGCAGGTCGTCAGCGACATCCAGCGCGTCAGTCGCCCCGGCCGCCGCGTCTACAGCGGCGCGGCGGATATCCCCCGGCCCCTGGACGGGCTGGGCGTCGCGATCGTTTCCACGAGCCAGGGCGTCATGAGCGACCGGCAGGCTCGCAAGGCCAACGTCGGCGGCGAAGTGCTTTGCACCGTGTACTAGAGGTGTCTGATGTCTCGCATAGGCAAAAAACCGATCCCGCTGCCCGCCAATATCAAGTTCACGCAGAACGGGCGGCAGGTCAGCGTCGAGGGGCCCAAGGGCAAGCTGACCTGGACCCACCACGAACGCATGAGCGTTCGCCTCGACGACGCCACCCGGTCGATCGTCGTCGAACGGCCCGACGATGAGCGGCTGAGCCGGAGCCTGCACGGCCTGACGCGGTCGCTGATCACTAACATGATCCAGGGCGTCAACGAAGGCTTCCGCAAGGACATGGAGCTGTACGGCGTTGGCTTTTCCGTGAACCTGCAGGGCAAGACGCTCTCGCTGGTGTGCGGGTTCGCCCATCCGGTGCAGTTGACGGTCCCCGACGGGGTCACCGTGCAGGTCACCACGCCCTCGGCCCGCGGCGACAGCGACCCGGCGAAGTTCTCCGTCAGCGGGATCGACAAGCAGGCGGTCGGCGAGTTCGCCGCCCGATGCAGGCGGGTTCGCAAGCCCGAACCCTACAAGGGCAAAGGCGTCCGCTACGCCGGCGAGCGTATCGTCCGCAAGGTCGGCAAGGCCTTTGCCGGCGCCGGCGGCTGATGACGGCATGACGGAACTCTGGCCGGCCCGCGTGCCGGATAGGATGCAGTCCAATGAAGGCGATCGACAAGAAAATCTATCAGCGACAGCGGCGTAAACGCCGCGTGCGTGGCAAGGTGAACGGGACGGCCGAACGGCCCCGCCTGACGGTGTTCCGCTCCAACAAGAACATCTACGCCCAGATCATCGACGATGACCGGGGCGTGACGCTGGTCAGCGCATCGACGCGGGACAAGGACGCCCAGGCCGCCGCGTACGGCGGCAACGCCGCCGCCGCTGCCCGGGTCGGGCAGGCCCTGGCCGCCAGGGCCGTGCAGGCCGGCATCAAGACGATCGTCTTCGACCGCAACGGCTACCGCTACCACGGGCGCGTCAAGGCCCTGGCCGAGTCGGCGCGCGAAGGCGGATTGGTTTTCTAGGACACACACACGGCTGACGCGGGTGGGACCGGTGCGGGAGCGCGAATCTCCCGACCTGTCCGGGCCAAGGCCCCTCGCCGACGCCGAGCTTAGCTACGGGAGCATTATCTTGGCTCTGGATCGAAGACCGCGAGGACAGGAGCCGGTTCGAGAAAGCGATGACGCTTTCGAAGACCACGTGGTGAAGATCTACCGCTGCGCCTGCGTCGTCAAGGGCGGGCGGCGGTTCAGCTTCGCCGCGCTGGTGGTGGTTGGCGACCGCAACGGAAAGATCGGAATCGGATACGGCAAGGCCAAGGAAGTGCCTATGTCGGTGGATAAGGCCATCAAGGAGGCCCGCAAGAACCTCGTCGAGGTCTCGCTGAAGGGCAACACGATCCCTCACAAGATCGTGGGCCGCTTCGGGGCCTCCAGCATCGTGCTGGTGCCGGCCCAGGCCGGGACGGGCGTCATTGCGGGCAAGAACGTCCGTCCGATGCTGGAACTGGCCGGCGTGAAGGATGTGCTGACCAAGGCCTACGGGTCCACGACCCCCAAGAACCTGGTCAAGGCCACCCTGGACGCCCTGGTCCGGCTGCGGACGCCCGAAGAGGTCGCCGAGATCCGAGGCGTGGAGGTCGAGCAATGAGGCTGGAAGATATTCTCTCGGCAGCCGGGCGGCACAAGCGCAAGCGGCGCGTCGGCCGCGGGCGAGGCAGCGGGCGCGGCAAGACGTCCGGTCGTGGAAGCAAGGGCTGGGGCGCCCGCACGGGCTCCAACGCCCAGTTGGGCTTCCAGGGCGGCACGAACCCGCAGATCCGGCGCGTGCCGAAGCGGGGCTTCAACAACGCCTTCTTCGCCAGGCCGGTCGAGACCGTCAACGTCCGGGACCTCCAGCGCGCCTTTGCCGACGGCGACACGGTCAACGCCGAGGCCCTGGTCGCCAAGGGACTGATCGGCCGCCCCGACGTCATCGTGAAGCTGCTGGGCGATGGTGAGTTGACACACAAGCTCACGGTCGAGGTGACGCGCGCCAGCAAGGGCGCCGCCGACAAGGTGGCCGCCGCCGGCGGCACCCTGCGTTGCACCGAAGAGTGAGCCGACACGGTGAGAGCTACGGATGAAAGCGTTTAGCATATTCAGGCTGGCCAGCGGCGCCGTCGTGGTGGCCATTGCGGCGTGGCTGGGCGTCAACGGCGCGGTGGGCATCCGCGCGGCCCTCGGTGCCGAGACCGCCGAGGCCGCCGGCCTGGGCTGGCCGATCGGGATGATCGTGCTGGCCGTTGCGCTGCTGGCAGGCTACTACCTGACCGTCGTGGCGCGGACGCGGCTGCGCCGCATCATGGAGAACATCTTCTCCATCCCCGAACTCGTCCGTAAGCTCGGCTTCACGATCGGCCTGCTGGCGATCTACCGCATCGGCTACTGGATCCCCATCCCCGGGCTCAACCAGGAAGCCTTGAGTGCGGCGCGGGATGCCGCCGAGGCCGGCGCGGAAGGGCAGAGCCAGGCCGTCGGAGGCTTCCTGCAGACCGTCGCGCTGTATACCGGCGGCAACCTGCAGGATTCGACCATCTTCGGCCTGGGCATCATGCCCTACATCACCGCGTCCATCATCTTCCAGTTGCTCGGCACCGTCGTGCCCTCCATCGAGCGGCTGCAGCGCGAAGGCGAGGCCGGCCGGCGGAAGATCCAGGAGTACACCCGCTACGCGACCGTCCTGCTGTGCCTGATCCAGGCGTCGTTCTGGGTGAGGTACCAGTCGGGGAACTTCTACGACGGCTACGGCGGACCGCTGACGATCCTCATGGGCATCCTGGGAATGACCACCGGCACCATCTTCCTGATGTGGCTGGGCGAGCAGATCGACGAGTACGGCATCGGCAACGGCATCAGCCTGCTGATCATGGGCGGCATCGTCGCCCGCATGCCCCAGGCCTTCGTGCTGCTGTTCAGCAACGCCACCTGGACGTTCGCCGGCGACAGCAGCAAGATCGGCCCGCTCAAGCTGGTCGTGCTGGCCGCCATGTTCGTGGCCGTGATCGCCGGAGCGATCCTGATCACGCAGGGCCAGCGGCGGATCCCCATCCAGCAGGCCAAGATGACCCGCGGACGCCGCGTGTACGGCGGGCAGAGGCACTACCTGCCCCTGAGGGTCAACCACGGCGGCGTCATGCCCATCATCTTCACCAGCGCCCTGATGATCTTCCCCGGCGTGATCTTCGGCTGGCTGGAGCAGTTCTGGCCCGGCTCGTCGGTCCTCGGGTTCCTCAGCCGGAGCTTCCAGCAGAACAGCTTCGTGTACTGGCTCTGCTACATCGCCCTGATCTTCTTCTTCGCCTACTTCTGGACGACCGTCCAGTTCAAGCCCAAGGAGATGGCCGACCAGCTCAGGGACTCCGGCAGCTTCATCCCGGGCCTGCGCCCCGGACGGCGAACCGCCGAGTACCTGGAAAAGGTCATGGAGCGGATCACCTACTGCGGCGCGGCGTTCCTGGCGCTGATCGCGGTGATCCCGACGCTGATCAACCTGTGGATGGGCATCGATTACTACATCGCGGCGTTCCTGGGCGGCACGGGCCTGCTGATCACCGTGTCGGTGGCCCTGGACCTGGTTCAGCGGGTCGAAGCCCAACTGGTCATGCGGAACTACGGCGGCTTCCTGGGCGACAATATCAAGATCAAAGGAGCCCGCTGATGAGAATCGTGCTGCTGGGCGCCCCCGGGGCGGGCAAAGGGACGCAGGCCAAGAGGCTGGCGGAGACGTTCGACATGCTCCACCTGTCCTCCGGAGACATCCACCGGGCCGAGAAAGCCTCCGGCAGCACACTGGGCAAGACCCTGGCGCGGTACATGGATGCCGGCCAGTTGGTGCCCGACGACGTCGTCGTCGACGTGATGGCCAAGGCCATCAGCGACCCCAAGGCCTCCAGGGGGCTGCTGCTGGACGGGTTCCCCCGGACCGAGCCCCAGGCCCAGGCCTTGGACGCCCAGTTGGCCGAGCTGGGCGCGCCCCTGGACAAGGTGGCGGTGATCGACGTGTCGGCCGAAGCCGTGGTCGAACGGATCTGCGGGCGGCGCAGTTGCCCCAAGTGCGGGGCGATCTACCACCTGAAGTTCCTCAAGCCCGCTGTCGAGGGCGTCTGCGACAAGTGCGGGTACAAAGGCCAGTTCGTTCAGCGCGCCGACGACACCGAGGCGGTGGTGCGTCAGCGGCTGGAGGCGTACCGGGCGCAGACGGCGCCGCTGATCGACTACTACAAGAAGACTTCGCCCGACAAGGTCATGGTGTTTGACGGGAACAAGGCCCCCGACGACGTCACGAGGGACATGGTCGCCGTCCTGAACAAGGCCTAGACGAGCCCAGCGCAGGAATGCCCGTTGGCGTATAAGCTGAAAAGCCCGCGAGAGATCGAGCTGATGCGTGAGGCCGGCCGGCTCGTTCGTCAGGTGCTGGATCACCTGGCCGGCGTGGCGGCCCCCGGCGTGACGACCGCGGTGCTGAATGACGAAGCCGAGCGGATGTGTCGCCAGGCCGGAGCCCAGTGCCTGTTCAAGGGTGTACCGGGCCCGAAGGGACCGTTCCCGGGCGCCATCTGCTGCTCGATCAACGAGCAGGTGGTGCACGGCATTCCGGGCGAGCGGAAGATCGCCGCGGGCGATCTGGTGAGCATCGATTTCGGTGTCCGCCTGCACGGGTACTGCGGCGACGCGGCGACGACGCTGATCATCGGCGAGGTGGGCGAGACCCGCCGGCGGCTGGTGGACGTAACAAGACGGATGCTGGAAGTGGCCATCGAGATGGCCCGGCCGGGCGAGCGGTGGAGCACCATCGCCGCGGCGATGAAGCGACTGGCCGATGAACAGAAGTTCGGCGTCGTCCGCCAGTTCGTTGGGCACGGGATCGGGACCGAGATGCACGAGGACCCCAAGGTGCCCAACTACGTGAGCCGCGCGCTGAAGGCTCACGACATCGTGTTGACCGAAGGCCTGGTCCTGGCGGTCGAGCCCATGGTGAACGTGGGCACGGAAGAGGTGAACGTTCTGGCCGATGGATGGACGGTCGTGACGGCCGACGGACAACCGTCGGCGCATTTTGAACACATGTTGGCGATCACCGCCGATGGCGTCGACGTGCTGACGGATGGGCGATAGCGCTGACGATCGCGGCCGAGAGGCTGCCCTGTTGGAAGCCCAACAATGAAGGTAAAAAGTTCTGTCAAGAGAATCTGCGAAAACTGCAAGATCATCCGCCGCAAGGGCGTGGTTCGCGTCATCTGCACGAACCCCCGGCACAAGCAGCGGCAAGGCTAGCGAGCAAGGAGTCGGCGTATGCCTCGTCTGATCGGTGTTGACATTCCCAACGACAAGCCCACGGTGGTCTCGCTTCAGTACATTTACGGGATCGGGCCCAAGTTCGCCGCCGAGATCTGCAAGAAGGCGGATATCGACCCGGCGACCCGGGCCAAGGACCTGACCGAAGGTCAGCTCAGCAAGATCGCCGGTATTCTCGACAGCGAGTACATGGTCGAAGGCCAGCTCCGCCGGCAGGTGGCGCAGAACATCGCCCGCCTGCGGGACATCGGCTGCTATCGCGGGCTGCGTCATCGCCGCGGGCTGCCCGTCCGCGGCCAGCGGACCAAGACCAACGCCCGGACCCGCAAGGGCCCGCGCAAGACCGTCGCCGGGAAGAAGAGCGTCAAGGAAATGAGGTAACCGTTCGCCGGCACGACCGGCGGGCGACAGGAACGCGCCGCGCAGCGCGGGGAACTGATGGCCAAGACAACACGCAAAAAAGTCCGACGGAACGTCGCCAAGGGCATCGCCCACGTCAAGGCGTCGTTCAACAACACGCTGGTGACGATCACCGACCTCAACGGCGAGGCGCTCTGCACCGATTCGGCCGGGACGGTCGGGTTCAAGGGCTCCCGCAAGAGCACCCCGTTCGCGGCGCAGCGCGCCGCCGAGCAGTGTGCCCAGAAGGCCCGCAAGATGGGGCTGGCCGAGGTGGAAGTCCGCGTCAGCGGTCCGGGGTCCGGTCGCGAGGGCGCCGTGACGGCGCTGCAGGCCGCCGGGCTGCGGATCGTGTCGATCGAGGACGTCACCCCGTTGCCCCACAACGGTTGCCGCCCGAGAAAGAAGCGCCGCGTCTAGCGCGGAGGCGCCGGGCAGGCGGCCTGACGATGTGATGGCATGCCGGCGTGCGACAGGAGCCGCCGGGCGATAGGAGCAATAGATACGATGGGACGGTATACAGGACCCA
>JAAYZK010000290.1 GCA_012514895.1 Planctomycetota bacterium
CCCTCGTTGGACGCACGCGGCCCCGTGGGGGTTCCGCCGCGATCGCGTGGGCAGCCTCGCCTCCGGCTCGGCTGCGCCACCCTACGATTGGGGCCGCGACTGTTGCGTTATCTCTGGTGACCCGCTTAGACTCCTGTCAGGCGCCCGCGTACGGCGTGCCTGCCTGCGACCGGCAGTTTCCCCGATGAGGTGATCCGATGGCGAAGAAGAGCGTTGTTGTCGAAGCGAAGATGGGCGAAGGGTTCTGGATGGAAAGCCGCATGGGCGAGCACGTCCTGCACGTCGATCAGCCGGCGGCGATGGGCGGCACGGACAAGGGCCCCAACCCGCTGCAGTACTTCCTGCTGTCGCTGGGCGGGTGCATCGGGGCGATCTCCCGGATCGTCGCGACGCAGAGGAAACTGCCCATCCGCGGCATCTCCCTGAGGATCACCGGCGACCTGGACACCGACGTCCTCATGGGCAAGGCCAACGGCAGCCGCGCCGGCTTCGGGGCCCTGGAAGTCCACGCCGAGATCGACGCCGACATGACGGCCGAGGAGAAGAAGGCCTTCCTCGCCGAGGTCGACAAGCGCTGCCCGATCAGCGACAACATCGCCAACACCACGCCGATCGCGTTCCGCCTGGTGCAGTAGGTTTCACCGGGCGTACATCTGCACGATGTGGGCGCCGGGGTAGTAGGCGCGGAGGATGGCGTGCCAGGCGAGGCCGCGGCGGGCCTTGCCTTCGGCGCCGTACTGGCAGAGGCCGACGCTGTGGCCGAAGCCGCGGCCGTTGGAGAACAGCAGCGCCTCGCCGGTGTCCTGGAGGGTGCAGGCCATCGAGTAGATCCGGTCGGCGCCGCTGACGCCGGCGCGGAGCAGGGCCAGGCGCAGGTCGTCGGCGCGGATCTTCTCGCTGCGCCCTTCGACGGCGATGACGTCCAGCCACTGGGGACGGCCCCAGGCGGTGGCCTCGCGGACGCGGAGGGTCCGCAGCGGCCCGAGGGCGGCGATCCTGGGGTACGCGCGGCCGAGGGCTTCGAAGGCCGCCCGGCGGTCGATGCGGACGTCGTCCCACTGGTAGCGGCTGGAGAAGCCGCAGTCGGTGCAGACGACGCCCCCGGCCAGCGGGGCGGCGGCCTCCTCCTGCGGCTCCAGGCCCGACGCCGGGCTGGTCCGCCCGCCGCAGCACGAACTGTAGTACGCCTTGAACACGTGCGGCTCACCCGGCGTGGTGGACAGCACCAGCCCGAGCGTCGCGCGGACCGCCTCGACGCTCTTGGCGGTCTCGCGGGCGGCGCCCCCGTACACCTGCGAGCGCTGGTCGGCGTAGACGTCGAAGCCGCGCCGCCGCCCGGCGTGAGTCATCTCGAATACCGCGTAGGTCCTCGCCGCGACGGCCAGGGCCTTGTAGGTCTCCACGTTCCACCCGCCCAGCAGCTCGCAGGCCAGGACGCCGGCGAGGTAGTGTTCGAGCGGGACGTGGTTGTCGACGGTGAACGTCGCGCCGCCCTCGGCCCTCAGGATCAGGCTGCCGCGGTACGGCCGTCCGTCGACCTGGACGAAGGCCCCGTCGGCGGTCGTCTCGACCCGCAGCTCGTCGGCGTGCAGGCCGTGGCTGTTGAGGATCCAGCCGGAGGGGGTCCGCCGGACGGCCGTGGAAGGCAGGGCCTTGGCGGCGTGGTAGCGCACGTGCCCGTCGGCCAGGATGCGGTACGGGCCGGTCGTGGCGACGGCGGCGGTCTCGGTCGGGTCGACCAGCCGCACGCGGATCGTGCCCGGCGATCGCGGCAGGGGCCCCGGCCGGGCGGCCGTCGGGGCGGGCCGGCCGCCGTGGCTGCAGCAGGCCACCAGCGACGCCAGCAGCACGCCGGTCAGCAGCACCCCCGTGGCGATCAGCGCCCGGCGATGGCGGGCGACCAGGCGGCGGGCGGCGGCGGAAACTCTGCGGTACACGGCGGACCTCGCTGGCGGCAGGCGGGCCGATCCGTCGGCCCGGGCTCGACAGCCATCATACACGCCGCACCCGGCCGCTTCAAGACGGCGCGGTTTCCCGGCCCCTCCCCGTCGAGGGGGGCAGGGCCGGCCTGTCCTGCGTAGCCCGGAGGGCGAAGGAGAAAGGCTCGGCGGGGGTGGCTTGGCCCGCACCCCGGACGGTCCGCCACGCCGTGTGCCGTCCCCGTATGTGTCCGCGCCGGACGGCACGGCTTCTCAAGCCGCGGACCCCCCTATGGGGGGACAGATTCCTCCTCGATCCGGGCGCCGTCGCACGGCGGGTGCGCCTCGCGCCTCTAAGCCAGCACCGCCTTGATCGCCTCGCAGAGGCGGGGCATGTTGGCGGTGGTCATGCCGGCGACGTTGATGCGGCCGGAATCGACGATGTAGATCGCCCAGTCGCTGCGGAGCTTGTGCACCTGCTCGACGGTGAGGCCGGAGAAGCTGAACATGCCCTTCTGGCCCGTGATGAAGCTGAAGTCACGCTTGACGCCCACGTCGGCCAGCGTCTGGACGAACAGGCGGCGCATCCCGTTGATGCGGTTGCGCATGGCGGTCACTTCGGCTTCCCACATGGCCCGCAGCTTGGGGTCGCCGAGGATCGTCACGACGATCTTGCCGCCGTGCGCCGGGGGGTTGGAGTAGTTGGCGCGGATGCACTTCTTGGCGTGGCTCATCGCGGCCCTGGCGTCATCGGCCGAGCGGGCCACGAGCGTCAGGGCGCCGACCCGCTCGTTGTACAGGCCGAAGTTCTTGGAGAACGAGCTGGCCACCAGCAGGCTCAGCCCGGCGTCGGCAAACGCCCGGACGCCGACGGCGTCTTCGTCCAGCCCGTCGCCGAAGCCCTGGTAGGCGAAGTCGAACAGGGGCGTCCAGCCGGCCTTGACGGCGACCTCGGCCAGGGCGGCCCACTGCCGGGGCGTCGGGTCCATCCCGCTGGGGTTGTGGCAGCAGGCGTGCAGGAGCACCACGTCGCCGGCGGGAACCGTGGCCAGGGCGGCGGTCATCGCGCCGAAGTCCAAGCCCTTGGAGGCCTTGTCGTAGTAGGGGTAGGACGCCGTCTTCAGCCCGGACGCTTCGAAGACGCCGGCGTGATTGGCCCAGGTCGGGTTGCTCAGCCAGACGGTCGCGTCCGGGCCGGTCCGCCGGATCAGGTCCCCCGCCACGCGCAGGGCGCCGGTCCCGCCGGGCGTCTGGGCCGTCGCGGCCCGTCCGGCCTCCAGGACGGCGTGGCCGGGGCCGAAC
>JAAYZK010000291.1 GCA_012514895.1 Planctomycetota bacterium
GCCGACTGCGCGTCGTCCATCACCCGCCGGGCCTCGCGGCCGAGTTCCTCACGCAGACGATCTTCCGCATCTCGCATGGTCGCCCTCCGGCCGCCCGGCTGCGCCGGGAAATTCGAAACACGAAATCAGAAATGCGAAACAAACCTCAAACGGCAAAACGGAAAAGCACCAAACGCCCGGCTGCGCCGGGACACTGCAGATACGCAATCCAGAATACGAAACAAACCTGAAACGGCCAAACGGAAAAGCACCAAACAAGGCGGCTTGGCCATCTTGCCGTGTGCCGTCCTATCTGTTTGTTTCGTGTTTCGTGCTTGGGATTTCGAGTTTCCCGGGCGCCATATATCCAAGGGGAAAGCGGTCCAGCCTCCCGGGTCACAGTCGTCCGGCGAGTTTCATTTTGGCGGTGGTTTCCCCGCCGTTGAGCAGGTGCAGCAGCGGCTGCGGCCGGTCGGTGCCGTCCACGAAAGCCGGCCGGGCGGCCCAGGGGGCCACAGACAGGACGTTGGCCAGGTCCATCCAGTACTGCAGGCGCGCCACGGGCAGGCCCCAGGTCATGTGGAAGTGGTTGGCCGGGGCGTACTGCTTGTACTCGGCCATGGTGGCGTACCGGGGCGTCACCCACGTGTGGGGCCAGTCGGGCGTGGAACTGGCGGCGACGGCGGCGGCGAGCCGGGCGGGCAGGTCGACGGTGACCGCCTCGTCCCAGACCAGCGAGAACATCCCGGTCAGGTGGCTGTAGGCCAATCGCGACGCAATGCCCGCGATGCCGCCGGGCGTGATGAACGTGACGGAGTTGCCCCCGCCGGGGAAGTAGCCCGGATCGGCCTGGGGCAGGGCGATCCGCTTGAGCAGCTCCTCGGGCGCCTCGCCGGGCCGTCCGGCCCAGTTGAACGAGGCCGAGCCGCTGTTGTCGCCGTCGACGAAGCCCTTGACGGCCCACAGATCCTTCCCGGCGCTCACGCCCAGGCGGCCAGCCAGGGCCGCCAGCTCGGCCGGTTCCCAGACCTTGCGGAAGTCCATGAACAGCGGGGGGTTGCCGCCCGACAGCCACGTGCACGCCAGCATGGTCAGCAGCCCCTGCACGTCGGCCTCGGTGGCAAAGGGCAGGGCGGGCTTGGGGCCGTTGTGGTCAAAGGTGCTGTTGAACAGCGATTCGGCGGTGTCGGCGATCGGCAGGGGGATGCCGCGCGGGTCGCTGCCCCATTCCAACTGGTTCATGAACCCGCCGCCGACGGCGTTCACCTCGGCCATCAGGTCCCGCATGACCAGGTACAGCGCCAGCCCCTGGTCGAAGCGCTCCGACGCCCCCGCGTCCGGCAGGACGATCCGGTCGCCGAGGTGCCGGTCGAGCCACGCGCGCAGGGCCTTGCGCTGGGCGGCGTCGAAGGCGCCCTTGTGCAGCCGGTCGACCAGCAGCTTCATGTCCAGGCGGGTGATCTCGATGCCGAAGGTCTGGCGGGTGGGCATGATGTGGGCCAGGGCCGTCTCCATGCCCATCGAGTCGTGGCCGAACACCACCACCCGGCGGCCGCGCAGCCCCGCGAAGGTCAGCGCCGCGTAGCACCAGTCGACCAGGGCCGTGATCGTCGCCTCGGACGGCTCGGGGTCGTCGCCGGTGTCGGGCCAGTTGCCGACGTTCAGGTGGGTCAGGCGCCCGGTCTGGGCCAGGGCGCCGTTGACGGCGTGGGCGTAGACCACCCCGGGCTTGGGGGCGCTGTTGCCGACGGTGAGGTTGACCGCCGTGCGGTCGGGCAACTGGCTCAGGAGGCTCATGAGGGTCAGCTGCGGGAAGGCCCACGTATCCGGGCAGCACACCACCGCCTGGACGCCCGCGGCGCGGAACTGGCGCGCGACGATGTCGGCCTGTTTCTCCGTGTCGATCAGCAGCGGCGCGTACGCCACGGCCACTGGCGAGCCGTCCGGCATGTGGACGCGGTCGGCGATCTCGCCGGCCAGGCGCCTGATGATGTTGACCACCCGCTGCCGCGAGGGCTGGTCGATCCTCGGATCGCACGCCGCACAGACGCCGAACGTGACCGTGGACGGTCCAGCCGTCGCCTCGGTGCCCAGTTCCATCGCACCCGCCATGGTTTCACCTGCCGTTTCTGCTAAAGCTGTTGCGCTCATTCGAGATGCACGATTCGCCGACAAGGATACGGCGCGGGGCGGGGGGCCGCAAGGGGTGGGTGGAAGCAGGGTGCACGACCGTTTATGCAGCTGGGCGGAGGCGTCCTCGGCCCACGGCACGGCCTCGGGGGCGGCGCGTGTGGAACTCCTCGCCTCGGTCATCGTCGCTGAGGTAGGCCGCACGCACCTGCAGCA
>JAAYZK010000292.1 GCA_012514895.1 Planctomycetota bacterium
TGATGGAGGTCGCCACCATGTCCAGGCCGGGCACCGCGCCGACCAGACCCTGCAAGGCGTACTTCACCCCGTTGATCTTCGCCTCGGCCGAGCCGCTGCCGCCGATCAGCGTCCGCATGAGCCTGGAGGTCTGCGCCGTCGCCGCCGCGGCCGGCCCCGCCGTGGCGTTGGCCGTCTTGACCGCCGAGGCCGTCATCTCCTGGGCGTGCAGCTCGGCCAGCGTGCGCTCCATCGCCTTGGCGCGTTTGAACTCGGCCAGGCGGTCGGCCAGTGCGGCGCGGCCGGCCTGGGCCTCCCGCGCCGTCGCCGCCCGTTCGGCCGCGGCGGCCGCGGCCAGGGCCTGGGATCGCGTGGCGGCTTCGGCGGCCTTGTGCTGCTTGTAGGCCGCCAGGCGGTCGGCCAGGGCCTTGCGGTGGTCGGCCGTCTGGCGGAGCGTGGCGGCCCGCTCCTGCGCCGCGGCCATCGCGGCGGCCTGGCCGGCGGCGTTGCCCTCGTCGCCCGCCTTGCTGGCCGCGCGGACGTTGCGGCTGGTGCGCTGGACCTCGGCCTCCCACCGCTTCATCTCCGCGCGGGCGTCGCTGAAGGGGCTGCGCGTCTCGTTGCGGCCCTCCAGGATGATCTCGATGCTGCGTTTGGCCATGGGTCACTCCTCGCCGCCCAGCAGGTCGGCCTTGAGCCGGTCCTGCTCGGCCCACACGAACCTGCAGGCGGCCGTGAAGGCGGCCGCCTGGTCGAGCGCCCCGCCGGCCACCGGCGGCAGCCCCCGGCGGTACAGCGCCGCGTAGTCCAGCAGGTCCCACACATCGCGCCCGATCGCCCGCAGCGGGCAGGCGGTCAGTTGCAGCCGCCCCGTGCCCGAGCAGCTCGGGCAGCCCTGCCCGCCGCAAACCGGGCACTCCGTCTCGTACGGCTCCGCCGCCGTCGGCGGCCCGCCCGCCTCTACGCACCGCCGGCAGCGGCCGGTGGGGCAGATGCGGCCGACGGAGTACTCGACGGCGAGCCGGAGAAATTTAGGGCATCGTCCCCCGGCCGGTGGGCCCACGCGGCGTAGACCAGTTCGCGGGCCTCGCGGTACTGCAGGACATCCTCGATGACGGCGGGGTCGTACGGCACCTCGGCGCCGACGGCCAGCCCCAGCACCTCGGCCATGCGCCGGTTGCGGACCGTGAGGCGCTCCCAGCCGGCCAGGACGAAGCGGAGGGCGTCGAAGATCCTGTCCAGCAGGGCGGCCGAGTACTCCTTCTCGGCCTCCAGGGCATCCAGGAGTGCCGCGAACTGCCGCTCCTCTCGCCCCGACAGGTGCAAGAACACGAACGTCGGCCGCCGGGCGGCCTCCAGCGACTCATCGCTCTTCAGCGTCAGCGGGAACGTCTCGTGCGGGCTCAGCGGGATCGGCATCGTGGGTCTCCTCGTGGGTGTCGCCCGCGGCGGCCGCCAGGGCCGCGCGGGTCAGGTGGTCCAGCGTGCTCCACCAGCGGCGCAGCTGGGCGTCGGTGGCCTTGGCCAGGCCGCCCTGGGCGGCCGCGACGCAGCGGAGCGTGGCGATCGGCGTGTTCATGGCGTACCTCCCGCCCGACGTCAGGCGACCAGGATGTCGATGTCGTCGTCGCCTGCGTCGTGGTTGCACTGGGCGCGCCAGTTGGCGTAGATGAGCTTGCTGCCGCGGACGCCGTCGCCCATGGGCAGCAGCTGCACCCGCGGGGCCGTCAGCGTCATCGTGGTCGTGCCGTCGGTCAGCA
>JAAYZK010000293.1 GCA_012514895.1 Planctomycetota bacterium
CCGCCGAGGGGACGGCCGGTGGTGCGAAAAAGCCTCGTGCGCGGTCCTGGGCGCCGCGCGATACCTGCCAAACGCGCCATTAGGGTGAGGGGGTAGTGTCTTCTGTGGCCCGTCGGGACCGTCGGGGAGGGAGGTTGGATGGGAAGCAGCGGCTGGAGAAACCCGGGAGTCGAACGGCCGCTCGGCGGGCCCAACGGGCCCAACGCAGCGCACAGGACACGCTGTGAGTAATCGGCCTGTGCCCCGCGATACCGTGAACCCGCCGGATTCCACCTTCGACGGCTTCGACGACGCCCACGGCGTCCGCGGCGTGAGCATCGAGAACCTCTCCTTCAACGGCCGGAGGGCGACGACGCTGGAGGAGGCGGGCGTGAAGATCGGGCCGCACGTGGAGGGGGTCGCGGTGGAGTGAGGCGGCCGCGCCTCAAGCAGGAACGCGCCTGACTGGCGCAACGGCTGTCGCGGCGGCAGGGCACGCGGCGGAAATCCGGAGCACGAAACTCGAGATCCGAAACAAATCCAAAACGACACAACGGAACGGAGAAGCACCAGACAACGGGGCCCGGCCGTCTGGCTGTTTGCCGTCTTCCTTGCTGTCTTGAGATCTGTTTCGGATTTCGTGCCGCCTGAGCTGAGCCTGCCGAAGGGTGAATCCCGGCTTTCTCGACCGTATCGGAGATTCCCAACCAGGCGGCGCCCTGGCTGCGGGTCCGGTTCACTGGGGCCTGGTGCCGAAGTTCTGCTTGAGCAGGACGAAGTCGTCCAGGTCGACAGTGCCGTCGCCGTTGAAGTCGCCGTCGGCCCATACGGCGCCCGAGGGGCGCCCGAAGCTGCGCTTGAGCGAGCCGAAATCGTCGAGGTCGACGTCGCCGTCGCCGTCGGCGTCGCCGGGGACGGGGAGGTACTCGAAGGGGCCCATGTCCCAGCCGCCGCCCTGAGGGCGAGTGGCGCCGTCGGCGTCGAGGTCGAAGGGCGAGCCGAGGGCGGCGCCTTCGTCGACGGCGGGCGTGGCGGCGCGGAGGTGGAAGTCCAGCGCCGCGGCGTTGACGAAGGGGTCGCCTCCGGTGTTGGTCTTCCCTTCGGTGTTGTAGTAGTAGTTAGGGCCGGCCGTCAGGCCGCCGAAGCCGGGGGCGTGGAGGTTGCCGTAGAAGACGTTGTTGCAGGCGGTGCCGGTGATGGCCGAGCCGTACGAGACGCCCTGGTAGGACTGGTAGAAGACGTTGTTGTGGACGTGGACGGGCCCGTTGACCGGGTTGGTCGAGTGGGTTCGGGTGCCCTTGCCGCCGCCGCGGAAGATGTTGCCGTAGATCCGCCAGTGGGTGTTGCCCTCGAAGAGGAACACGCCGTCGGGGGCCCAGTCGACGTTGTTGTAGCGGAAGTCGATGTTGGTGTTGTTGCGCGCCTCGATGAGGTCGGCGTGCCAGGCGTAGTCGATGGGCGGGATTCGCGGCCCGAAGCGGCAGTGTTCGAGGACGGCCCCGTTCATGCCCATCATGAGAACGCTGTCATTGGGGTTGTTGGAGCTCCAGCAGCGGCGGACGATGACGTCGTGGCTGTCTCGGAGGTTGAACCCGCGGTAGTTGTCCTGCTGGACCGAGCCGTCGGCCCGGACGCCCTGGACGAGGATGTGGCTGCAGCCGCTGACGACGGACAGGCCGTAGGTGCTGGTGTTCAGGAGGTGGAAGCCGTACTCGGTCACGCCGTCGACGGTGACGTAGTCGACGTCGGACAGGGTGATGGACGCCGAGCCGACCAGGCGGACGACGCCGTCCATGTCGGCGGTCCAGCCGGCGTGCGGACCATGGTCGGCGGCGGTGGCACGGCGGATGGTGAGCCGCGCCTGCTCGGAGGCGCCGCCGGACGGGGGCGCCACCGAGGTGGTGTAGTCGCCCGCGGCGACCAGGATCGTGTCGCCGGCGTCGATCCACCCCTCGCCGGCGCCCCACGGCCCGCTGTCGGGGGGCGGGAAGCCGCTCAGGGCGTTGGCCCAGTCGGCCCCGCTGCCGTTGCCGTACACGGCCCCGTCGGGCCGCACGCAGAAGATTTCCGCCGCCGCGGCCGTGGCAAGGGCCGGCACGCAGGCGAGCACGATGGACAGGGCGACGCGGTTCATCCTCGGCCTCCTTGGCTCCCAGGTGAGACGTCAGGGACATGGTAGCCGATGGGCCGCGGGTTGTCGAGAGGCGAAGCCGGGCGTGGCGTGGCGGTGGCGGGTGATCGCTCCCCCTCGAGGGGCGTCTCTTTGTCACAAAGGGTCCTGACCAGTCTCCAGCAGCACGAACCCCGATCGGCGGCCTGCCCGGGGGCGCGGGAGGGCGTCACACCCCCCTCGATGTCGCGCAACGGTGGTGAACCAGGGAACGCCGGTCGATCCCGGGCGAGGCGCCGCTGTGCTCTGCAAGAGCATGAGATGACAGCCCAGGGCAACGCCCTGGGAGCGCGGGCCCCATCGTTCGTGTGCCCTGGAGGGGCACGATAAGCGCCGCCGAGCGAGGTCGGTACGGCGTTGGTTATCATGCCCTTACAGGGCATGGATCCTGTGGGGTCCCGCATTCCCAGGGCGCTGCCCTGGGCTATCCTATCGCGCCCTTACAGGGCTTACGACCTGACGGCTTCGCCCTTGGATGCTCGACGGGCCCGTCTTCGCCAGGGGCCGCCGGGCCGCGCCAAGGCCTGCCCCCGCAACGGCGGCGCGAGGCCGACGGTGGCGGGCGTCATCGCGTTGGCGCCGACACAGGCGCGCCGAGGCCCTGCCTGGGGGTGTAGACGCTGCCTCCGGCCGTCAACGTCCCGAGCAGCCCTCGGGCCTGGTTGTCGTCCCTGGCGACCAGGGCCGCCTCGATAAGCTCCATCGCCGGAAGCGCGAGGGTCTTCAGGACGGTCTCGCGCGGCGTGCCCTTGTGGACTTCGGCGAGCTGCCTGACCTGGACGGTCGCCTGCCGCAGGAGCGTCAGGGCCTTGTCCGGGTCGTTGGCGTCCATGGCCGCGCGGATGCCGTCCACGATCGCCGGCATGTCCACGTTCATGGCCGCCAGTTCCCGATCGAGATACGCGATCGTCCCGCCGGACACGGGGGGTTGGCTGTCCCTGCGGGCGTCGAGGAAGCCGTCGACGAACTGTCGGACGGCCTGGTCGTCGGGCAGGGATTCGATGTCGCCGATGAGGTACGTGTCGCCGACGCGGATCATCCCGAGGCCCATGGCCACGGGCCTCCCGCGCGAGCCGATCCCCATGCCGATGACGACCGGCGAGACGACGACGAACGCCGCCCCGCTGTCGAAGTGGACCTCCGTGGGCCGCGCCGACGAGAGACCCACCTGGGCGGCGATATGTTCCAGGCGGCCGGCGTGGCTCTGGCGATAATGCGGCGTCGTGTCGGCATACAGGTCGGCCGGCGGGCCCTGACGCAGGGTCGCCAGGAAGCTCTGGGCCCTGTCCGTGGCGGCCCGCCGCCACTCCATGGCCCTGTCCGGCGGGGCGGCAGGCGGGGCGGGCGCCTTCAGCCCTTCCTTGATGGCGTCGTCGAGGCCCGGGCCCATGCCGTCCAGCGTTTCGAGCATTTGGCGGGCCTTGGCGACGTCCCCGGCGGCCAGCGCCGCCTCGATCCGCTCGAGCATCGGCAGGGCGGCCCGGACGGGGCCCTCGGCCGGCGTGCCCCGGACCGCTTCGAGCAACTCGCGGCCCTGCGCGATCTCCTCCCGCAGGAGCGTCAGGGCCGTGTCCGGGTCGTTCTGCTCCATCGCCCGGTAGACGCCGCCCATCAGGGCGCGGCCGCTCTCGACGAGGGCACGGGCCTTGGCGGGGTCGGGTCGGGGCGCCCGGGCCGCCGCGTCCGTGGCCCTCTTGTCGAGATCCAGACTGTCGATCGTCCTGATGATGGCCTCCGCCCGCGCGAGGTCGCCTGCCTGGAGCGCCTCGTGGAGCGACTGGAACATCCCTCGGGCCGTCGTCGCGACCTGCTCCAGGGGCGTGCCCGCCGCGGCGGCGGCATGCTTGTCGATCATGGCCAGCACGGCCTGCACGAGCCGGTCGGCGGTCGGGGCATCGCCCGACTCGATGGCGGCGACGACGCCGGGCATGATCGCGTCAATCCGGGCAGCGACCATCGCGACGGTCGAGGCATCGAGGCCGGTCACCCTCGGGGCGTTCTGCGTGGCCGCCGGCGCTGGGGGGCCGTGCATGCCGCTTCGCCTGCGGTCGTCCGGGGCAGGCGGAGCCCACGTCCGCACGGTGACGTCCAGGACCTTCCACGCCTGGCCTGTCGAGGGCCTGTACAGGCCGACCAGGAGGGCGAGGCCCGGGTCCGTGGGGTGCGGGTGTCGATACACCACGGTGGCGAGGGTGCCGTTGCCCAGGATGCCGACCGCGTGGTCAAGCAGGGCCGCGTGATCCTTGTACAGCTCGCGGATGGCCGGCGCCTCCGCCCAGATGCTCTCGAGGCTCTGAGCGAGGCTTCCGCCGGGGCCGGGCATCGGCGCGACCAGGCGCTCGACCGTCGGCCTGTCGTCGGCCATCAGGGCCTGGATGAACCGCGCGGCGACCTGCACGGCCTCGCGCTGCCACCCCGTCTCGGCCGGCGCGGTTGCCGGCGCTGCGGGGCCATACATGCCGGCGCCACCGCCGTACATGCCGGGGCCGTACATGCCGGTGCCGCCGCCGCCACCGCCGTACATGCCCGTCCCGCCGCCGGGGCCGTACATGCCCGTCCCGCCACCGGGGGCGGCTGCCGGGCCGTACATGCCCGTCCCACCCCCGGGCCCGTACATGCCCGTGCCGCCGCCGCCACCGCCGTACATGCCCGTCCCGCCGCCGGGGCCGTACATGCCCGTCCCGCCACCGGGGGCGGCTGCCGGGCCGTACATCCCGCCGCCTCCGGGGCCGTACATCGTGCCGTACCCCGCGGGGTGCTTCATGGCGGTAAAGGCGATGTGGCTCAACTCGCCCTCGCCCTCGATCCGCCACATGAGGGGCGGGCCGGGCTCGACGAACTTCATGTTCAACGAGCCGTTGAGCGTCCGCCAGGCGTCGTCGCCTGTGCCCTGCCGCGTCTGCAGCGTCCGGAAGATGACCTGGACGGTTCCGTTGTTCCGCGGCACGAAACTGAGCCCTTCGAACCTCGCGCCCGCCTCGGTCAGCGCCTGGTGGATCGCCTCGGAGGGCAGTGTCTGGCTGCCGATTCCCCCGGTCGGCAAGGACCCCAGGGCCGGCCAGTCGGGGAGAAAGGTCTGCGAGACGATCCGCCCGTCGGCGATCGTCACTTCGAGCTTGGCCACGTTGTTCGTCTCGAGGATCTCGCGGATCTCGTTGGCGGCGTCCAGCTCGACGTAGAGCGTGTTGGCCCCCTCGTCCAGCGCCAGGGCCGACGCCGCTTCGTTCCACGTCTTACCGGGCTCGATGGGGCCGGCGGTGTGGTAGCCCCGGTTGGGGGGCAGGTCCCTCGCCTTGGCCGGATTGTAGACCGTCACGCGGAATGGCGCGGCCCGGCCGGGCCCGACGTTCTCGATGGCGGCCGTCAGCGTGAACAGCCCCCCGGCCGGGTAGGGCTCCAGCTTCAGCCCGTTGACGGCGAAGCGCAGGTCCGGCAGGCGTTCCGCGCCCTGGCGTGACCCGGCCGCCATCAGCAGCAGGACCGGAACCAGCAGGGCAACGAGGACGGCGAGGGAGGCAAAGAGGCGTCTTGGAGTTCCCATGAGTCTGTCCCTTAAGTGTGAGATCGACAGCCGCCGGCGCGCGGCCGCAGACGGCTGGGAGGCATCGGGAGGCTGGGCCTGCGTGGCGACAATCGTCTCCACCTGCGTCCTTACCTCGCTGACCTGCTGGTAGCGACGCTCGGGCCGCCGCTCCAGGGCGCGGAGGACGACCTCGTCGAGGCGGACGTCGATGAGGACCTTGCGGCTGGGCGGCTCGAGCTGGTCGCGGCTGGCGGGCAGTTCGCCCGTGAGCATCTGGTAGAAGACGACGCCGAGGGAGTAGATGTCGGCGCGGTGGTCGACGTCGCCGGGGTGCTCGAACTGCTCGGGGGCCATGTAGTCGGGCGTGCCCATGACCTTGCCGGCCTGCGTAACCTCGGGCGCAGCGGCCCCGACACCGCGGGCGGCCGCGTCGCCGGCGAGGCCGACGAGCTTGGCCAGGCCGAAATCGGCGATCTTCACCTGCCCGGCGCGGCTCAGCAGGATGTTCTCGGGCTTGATGTCGCGGTGGACGATCCCCTGATCATGCGCGTACTGCAGGGCGTCGCAGATCTGCGGCACGATGGCCAGGGCCTCGTCGGCGCTGAGGGTTCCACGGTCCAGCACCTGCCGCAGGGACAGGCCGTCCACGTACTCCATGAGGAAGAAGTACAGGTCCCCGCGCTGACCGAACGCGTGGATCGTGACAATGTTGGGATGGCTCAGCTTCGCCATCGCCTGGGCCTCGCGGGTGAAACGCTGGGCGAAGGCTTCGTCGCGGCCGATTTCCGGCGGGAGGATCTTCAGCGCGACCAGCCGATCGAGCTGCTTCTCGCGGGCCTTGTAGACAGCCCCCATGCCGCCCCGGCCGATGAGCTCCAGGATCTCCAGCTCGGGAAACAGCCCCGCCAGTTGCTCGACCGCCGGCGGCGTCCACCGCAGCGGGGCGTCGTCGGTGAAGCCGACGGTGTTGGTCTCCAGCCCGCGTCTGAGCAGGCAGGCCGGGCAGAGCCCGCGCGGGCGGCCGGCGGTCAGCGGCTTGCCGCACTCGGGGCACAGGGCGTCGGATGGCTTCCTGGGGTCGTCACCGTCGGGCATGGCCTCTCCCTTCATCCCTACAAGACGCAGACGCGGGGGCGTGTTACAGGCAATTCAGCAGATAGGCGATTTCGTCGGCGACCTCGCCGGGCGACTGGACGGTCCGGGCGATCTCGGCGGTCAGCCCGTCGCGGTACCGCCGCCGCAGGCGATGGGCCGCCGTGCGGACGGCGGCGGGGCTCATGTCCAGGGCGGCGGCGGCCTCGGCGTAGTCGATCGCTCCGGCGGTCAGGCAGGGCTCGAGCGCCTCGTACAGCGCCGCCTTGCCGTCGGCGGCGTACGCGGCCCGCAGGCGCGCGAGCACCTGCTGGAGCACCGCCAGGGCCCACTGGCGCTCGAAGAGCCGCTCGGGCGTCAGCGTGTCGGCCGGCTCGATCGCGTAGCGGGCCTCGGCGTCCAGCGCATCCAGCGACAGGAGGACGCGCCCGCCGCCCCGCTTGAGCGCACGGCCTCGTGCCCGGCGCTTGGACACGAAGTGCTTCAGCGCCGCCAGGAGGAACGAGCGGAACCGTCCCTTGGACGGGTCGACCGCGGCCAGGGCCCGCTTGTCCATCAGTTCGGCGAAGAAGCCCTGCACGAGGTCCTCGGCCTCCTGCGGCGCGGAGCCGGCGCGGCGGAGGAACGCGTAGAGCGGGAACCAGTAGGCGCCGATCAGCTCGGCCATCGCATCGCGGGAGGTCGTCGGGCGGCGGTCGTCCGCCGCCGCCAGCACGACGCTCCACCGCGTCGCGCCGAAGCGCGCCGACGACGCGTGCCGGCCGTCGCGATCGTTGAGGGAGGATGTCCGCCCGGGCGATGCCATGACGGCGGTTATACCGCCGCCGTCGCGGCCCCGCAATGCCGCCGCCCGTCACTGCCGCCGGCCGGCCAGGAGGGCGTCCCAGTGGTCGAGGTAGAAGCCGATGTAGTCGGCCAGCGTGCGGCCGCCCAGGATGGGGCCGTCGCCTTCGTGCTCGCGGAGGCTGACGAACAGGGAGTCGGCCTTGTCGTAGCCCAGCTCGTGCAGGACTTCGATGCCGTCGCTGGACAGCACGAGGCAGTCGACGTCGAGATACTCGGCCAGGTCATCCTGCGGGCGGGGCAGGTCGCTGTCGATCCGGAACTTCCGTCCAAGCCTCCGCCGCAGGGCGAGGCAGAACCGCTCCTGCTCGGCCGACATCGCCGGCAGCGCCTCGAGGAACGCCGCGTCGGACATCGGCTCCCTGGCCGCCCAGTAGCGCAGGGCCCGCTTCTTCGTCCGGCGGTGCTGCACGAGAACCCACAGCACGATGACGCCCGTCAGGAGCAGGAGGAACGCCGTGCCGCCGATCCGCGGCGCCACGACGAACGCTGAAACGACGAAGGCCGCCAGGACCGCGGCCCGGAAGGCCAGCGGCTTGCCCCACTCGACGATCCACCTCATGTCGCGTTCACCAGGGCCTCAAGGGCGTCCACCAGGACGGGCAGGTCTGTCTTCAGGATCTGCCAGAGGATGCTCATGTCCGTATTGTAGCAGATCCCCCGTCCTGTAGAAGGGTCTTGCCGCCGCACCTGCCGCCCGTCCGGCCAGCCTCACGACGGGCGCGGCTGCAGGGTGCTGGGGGCCGGCAGGCCCAGGGGCAGGGCGGCGTACCAGGCGAGATAATCGGCGCAGCGGTCCAGGAAGGATTCTGGATAGGAGGTACCCAGCTTCATGTCGTACAGGACGAGCTTCTTGCCCATGACCGTGTACTGGAGCTGCGCCCAGAAGGCCTGCACCCAGAAGGCGATCTGCGTGTCGTTCCAGTCCGGGCGAATGCGGCGGGCGACCGCCGGGAGCTTCCGCTGGACGCCCTCGAAGCACTGCAGGAGCATCGCCAGGGCTTCGAGGTTGTTCCCGACCATGATCCGCGCGTACAGCGCCATGATGGTGTCGCAGTTGGGGCCGCTGTGGCAGGCGCCCAGGAACGAGCGGATCGCCGTCCGCAGCGCGTCGGCGACGGCCTGGGCGTCGCCGTAGTCCAGGGCGTCGAACACCTCAAAGTGCCGGTCCAGCTCGAAATGATCCACCACGCAGTGGCGGATCGTCTCGAGATACAGCCCCTGCTTGGAGCCGAAGTGGTACATGATCGAACTGAGGCCCACGCCGCTGCGCGCGGCGATGTCGCGGAAGCCCGCCCCGTCGTAGCCCTTCTCGGCAAAGACCTGCCCGGCCACTTCGAGGACCGTCCTGCGCGTCTGCTCCCCCTGGACGTTAGGCCTGCGGCCCTTGTCAACGTTGGTCTCAGACATGCCCGTTCCAAACCGCAAGGGAGTCCGACCGCCGCGTCAACCGTCCCCGCCGGCGGCGAAAGGATCTATTGTAGCCATCCTCGCTCATCCGACAAGAGGAAGTTCCCTTTCCCAGCCCGCTCCCTCGACGCCTCCGGCGCCCCGGGCCGCACCAAGCCCCGCCTGTACAGGGTTTTTTGCACCTTGACGGCTCGGGGCATCGGGTGTGTAATATAGCGAACGTTTGTACCAACTCCTGGCGATTTCCGCTCGCTCCGGATGGGTGTGGAGAACGGATCCGGACTGCACGATCGGCCGCGGCAGGGTCTGTGCAACCGGGAGGGATGGCCTGTTGAAGCTTTCTGTGCACGCAGACGCCGGTGAGAAGTTCTCCTGGGACAGTGGCGGCGCCGGCCTCTGGCGGCGCCCTGCCTGGACGTCGTAGCCGTCGCGGCCGTCGATACTTGCCATAGCATCGCAGGCCGCAGACGGCCCGGAGGGACGGCGGGGCGTGCGGATCCTCCGCACGCCCCGTCTGCATGGGGGCGACGCGGCGGAAACGGTGCAGACACACTGGCTTTCAGACCCGTGCCGGATGATCCTCGCGCAGGGGGCGACCTCCCTGGGCCGTCACCCTTTCTACAGCCGGCGTTTGAGGCGCTGGCGGAAGCCCAGGCGGCGGGCGACGGCGAGGCGGCCGTCGGTGTCCAGGACGACGGCCGGCGTGAGCAGGGCGCGCTCGAGCGGGTCGGGGCGGCCCAGGGCGAGCCGGGCGGCCAGGGCGCGGGCGGCCTGTTCGCCCAGGACGGCGTCGGCCAGGTGCAGGGCCATCCGCATCGCGCGGGCGGCGCCGGTGCGATCGAGCAGCGACCGCAGGGCGCCGGCGTCCACGGGGCCGGCCGCGCCGCGGACGGCCAGGGCGACGTCCCACAGCAGGCCGAGCCGGTCGAACTGGTGGCTGGCGGCGCCGTGGACGGCCGCGACGGTCAGCAGCGCTTCAGGGGAAAGCTCCCCCCCGCCGCCGAGGTCCTCCCAGGTGACCGACAGCCCCGGCCGCAGGGCCGGGGAGTTCACCAGGTTCCAGTGCAGCTCGACGGCCCCGGCGGATGCGTCGCGGCGATAGGTCTCTTCGCCGTACGCGCCGGCGTGCTTGCGTCCGGCCTCGTGGCCCGGCCGGTAGCCCAGCGATGCCATTGCCCGATCGGCCGCGGGCCACGCGTCGCGGGCGACCAGCAGGTCCAGGTCGGTGAAGGGGCGCAGGGAGGGCTCGCCATAAAGCCGATCGGCGAACGTCGGGCCCTTGAGGATGATCGGCGCGACGCCCTCGGACGCCATGGCCGGAAGGATCTCGGCCAGTTGCCCGCGGAGCCGCAGCGACAGGGCTGTGCGCTCCAGGAGGCGCCGCCGCCCCGGCGTCAGGGCTTCCCCGCCGAGGCCCATCGCCCGCAGATTCCGCAGCACCGCCGGCAGGACGCTGTGGCGGTCGGCCCGGTCGAGCAGGGCCGGCAGATCCCCCGCCGCGGGACGGACGGCGGGCGCGGCCGCCCGTGCGGGGTCGGGTTCGGACAGGGCCACCAGGGCGCGCACAGGTCACCCCAACGCGTCAGCCAGCCGCTCGGCCAGCGAGGCGAGGTTGGGCCCGACGCTGAGGGCGTAGACGTCGCACTGGGCGACCAGTTGGGTCAGCATGCCGAACGCCCGCCCGGCCGGGCCGACGGCGCGGGCGTCGGCGGCGCGGACGTTCTCGCGGGTCAGGGCGGTCACGGCGCTGAGCCGGTCGACGACCGTCAGCGTGTGGTCGCGGCTGTTGCGCTCGCTGACCAGCAGGATCGCCTTGGGGATGAAGCGCCGGCGCGGATCGGCGCTGGGCACGTCGGCCAGGCGGATCCGCCGCTCGTCGGGCTCGGCCGACGGGCTGCTCGGCATGTCGGCCAGCCAGGGCAGCAGCGCCACGGTGCCCGCGTGCACCTTGACGGCGCGCGGGAGGCCCCAGACGGTCAGCGGGCGGTCGGGAGACTCGCGCCCGACGAAGCAGGTATCGTCGGCCATCAGTTGCCGGCCCGCCCCCAGCAGGGCCAGAGCCGTGGTTGTCTTGCCCCGTCCGCTGATCCCCGACAGCAGCACCGCGTAGCCGTCCGTGTCGGCGACGCCGGCGGCATGGACGGCCGTCTGGCCGGCGCGGGCGAACAGGTCGACCAGCAGCGGCAGGATGCAGCCGTAATCGGTAGCGCGCTCGCAGCCGGGCGCGACCACCAGGTGGCCCCGCCCGGCCGCGAGATCGGCCCGGAGACGGGCCCGGTCGGGCAGATCGATGAAACGCAGATCCTCCCGGGCGTACGTCGCGGCCTCGCCCCCGTCGGCCAGGCGCCCCGCCCAGAAGGGCTTCAGGGCGGGGTCCAGGACAATGGCGTCGGTCGGGCGACCGACCTTGATCCGCAGCGTGAACGGCGTGCCGCCGGCGGCGTCGTCACCGACGGCAAAGGGCGCGAGCACCGCGTCGAGCCCCGCCATCAGGGCCGGCGAGTCGGCCTGGACCACGAGGCACAGGCCATGAGCGGCATAGCGGACGGCTACCGGTGCGGAAGGCATCCGTGTCAGCTAAGGACGATCGGAGGGGCGCCTTCGGTCACGTCGGCCAACTGATCCTGCTGCTCAAGCGTGGGCGCCTCGTAGGCGCGCTTCTGGGTCTGTTCGCTCATCCGTCAGTCTCCTTGGGTGAAAAGTAGCAACGTCCCCGGAACGCAGCCATTCTATACCGGCCGCGACCGTGGATGTCAATGGTCCGGCCCGGGATAGCATACCAGCACGCCCGGCGGCAGGTCGGCGGCGGCGTCGTCGACGACCTGTCCGCCCACCGTCACCCAGCAGTGCGCGTGCAGCCGTCCGCTCTCCCGGCCGGGCGGCCAGGCGCCGATGCGAAGCACCGCCGGGTGCCCGGCCAGCCGCAGAAAGTGATACAGCGCCAGCCCCCGCCGCAGGCACGCCCGCCGCTTCATGTGCCGCGGCCGCCGCAGCCGCCGCGCCACCGCGCGGGCGACCGTCTCGCACGACAGCCGGCGATACAGCCGCCACGGGCGGCGGGGCGTCGCCAGCTTCAGCAGCGCCTCCAGCCCCGCCAGGCGCACCAGCAGCGGCACCAGCGCGACGGCCAGCCACACGTGTATCCGCAGCACCAACGTGGTCACCTGGCATCCTCCACGCGGACCACCAGCCCCCGCTGGACCATCCGCTCGACCATCTCCGCCAGGTCGGCCGCAAGCCTGTCGCGGGCGACGTCGAAGCGCTCGGCGACGGCATCCACGACGGCGCCGAACGGGCGCGCGGCGTCCAGGGCCCCCAGCAGGGCCGCGGTCGTGGCGTTGCAGGTGAACAGCGCCCCGGTCGTCAGGGAGAGGATGACGGTATCGTCCCCTTCGCCCATCGACTGCCAGGTCACATCGTCGGCCAGCCGGTAGACAGCGCGTTCGTCCATGGGGGCATTGTCGGCGACGCGGCCGGGGCCGTCAAGCGCCGAAGCGGCGGAGGCGATGCAAGGTGCGTGCTGCAGGCGGATTATCGTGGCGAAGCGGGCGGCGTTTGCCGATAGGAGCCTGACAGGCCGCCCCTCGGGGCGGCCAATGGGCGCCGGAGGATTTGCCTTGCGGGAAGGCGGCCGGCGACTTAGAGTTGCCTTCACCTGGATTCGTACCTCATCACCGCGATTGGTCATCTGGAGATGCAACGCATGAATGCTACGAAGATCTTCCTCGCCGAGAAGGACATGCCGCGCCAGTGGTACAACCTCGCGGCCGACCTGCCCAACCCGCCGCTGCCGCCGCTGGGACCGGACGGCAACCCCGTCAGCCCGGAGATGCTGGCCCCGGTGTTCCCGATGAACCTCATCGAGCAGGAAGTGTCCACCCAGCGATGGATCGACATCCCCGACGAGGTGAACGGCATCCTGAAGTTGTGGCGCCCCAGCCCGTTGTACCGCGCGCGGCGGCTGGAGAAGGCCCTGGGGACCCCCGCTCGCATCTACTACAAGAACGAGGGCGTCTCCCCCGCCGGCAGCCACAAGCCCAACACGGCCGTCCCGCAGGCCTGGTACAACAAGCAGTTCGGGATCGAGAAGCTCACCACCGAGACCGGCGCCGGCCAGTGGGGCAGCGCCCTGGCCTTCGCCTGCGCGCTGGTCGGGCTGGAGTGCAAGGTGTTCATGGTCCGCATCAGCTTCGATCAGAAGCCCTTCCGACGGCTGATGATGGAGACGTGGGGCGGAACGTGCATTCCCAGCCCCTCCGATCAGACTCAGGCCGGCCGGGCCGTCCTGGCCGAGATGCCCGACACCCCCGGCTCGTTGGGCATCGCCATCAGCGAGGCCGTCGAGGCCGCCGTCGCCGATCAGTCGGGCAAGACCCGCTATACCCTGGGCAGCGTGCTGAACCACGTGATGCTGCACCAGACGGTCATCGGCCAGGAAGCCAAGAAGCAGCTCAAGCTTGCGGGCGAGAAGGGCGCCGACGTCATCATCGGCTGCGCCGGCGGCGGGTCGAACTTCGCCGGGCTGGCCTTCCCGTTCGTCGCCGACAAGATTGCCGGGGCCGACATCGAGATCTACCCCGTCGAACCGACGAGCTGCCCGACCATGACCCGGGCCCCGTTCGCCTACGACCACGGCGACACCGCCGGCATGACCCCCCTGCTGCCGATGCACTCGCTGGGCCATGCCTTCGTGCCCGCCCCCATCCACGCCGGCGGGCTACGTTATCACGGCATGGCGCCGCTGGTCAGCCAGGCGATCGTCGAAGGCCTCCTGACGCCAAAGGCTTACAACCAGACCACCTGCTACGCCGCCGCCATCCAGTGGGCCAGGACCGAAGGGTTCATCAGTGCCCCGGAGACCTCCCACGCCATCGCGGCCGTCATCGAGGAGGCCAACAAGGCCAAGGAAGAAGGCAAGGAGAAGGTCATCCTCTTCAACTGGTCCGGCCACGGCCTGATGGACCTGCTGGGCTACCAGAAGTACCTCGCCGGCGACCTGGTCGACATCCCCCTGAGCGACGAGGACCTGGCCAGGGGCATCGCCGTCATGAAGGACCTGCCCAAGCCGGAGATCCGCAAGACGGGCAAGTGGTAACGCCCAGGCGCGTTGTGGTACACTCCAAGGCGCTCCCGGCAACGGGGGCGCCTTTTTCTTTGCCGTCTGAACCGCTCCCGCGGAGAACCGCCATGACGACGCCGATCACAACGCACGACGACCGTCGCACGTATTGCCCGATGCTCGGCCACCACCTCACGTTCGCCTACTGCCGCCAGACCTCCGGCGCCACCCCCTGCGGGCGGGTGTTCGACTGCTGGCGGGAGACGTTCGACGTTGAAGCCTTTCTGACGCCCCACCTGACCGATCAGCAGCGCGCCCGGATCGGCGGACCGAGGCCGGACAAGGCGGCGACGCTGGTTGATCTGATCGAACGGGCCCGACGGGTCGCCCGGGAGGGGGCGTGACCGCAGTGGACATCCACGAGGGGTTCATGCGTGAGGCCCTCGCCGAGGCCCGCCTGGCCGAGGCCGCCGGCGACGTGCCGATCGGGGCCGTGATCGTCCGCGAGGGGCGGATCATCGCCCGCGCCGGCAACCGCCGCGCGGCCGACAACGACCCCGTCGCCCACGCCGAACTGCTGGCCATCCGCGCCGCCGCCGTGGCCGTCGGCGAGTGGCGTCTGACGGGTTGCACGCTGTACGTGACGCTCGAACCGTGCGTCATGTGCGCCGGGGCCATCATTCTGGCCCGCGTCGACGCGGTCGTCTACGGTGCCGCCGATCCCAAGGCCGGGGCCGTCCGGACGCTCTACCACCTGCTGGACGACCCCCGCCTGAACCACCGCCCCGACGTCCTCGGCGGCGTCCTGGCCGCCGAGTGCGGGCAGGCGCTCACCGATTTCTTCCGGCGCCAGCGGGCGATGGGCAAGAAGTGAGAACGGCAGGCCCGAGGCCGCGGCAACGCAGCAGCTTCGCTCAAGCCTTTACCTGGCCGCCTCTTGGGCGCCAAAGGCCTCGCCGAACTTCTCGCTGGTGAAGACCATGACCTTCGTGGCCGGGTGCTTCCAGGCGTCGGGGGCGAGGCCGGCCTTGCCGGCGCAGCATTGGGTGAGGAATTCCTCGACGCCCCAGCCCTGGTCGGTGGCCACCTCGGGCAGGAAGCAGCCCCCCCGCATGCCCTGTGTGATGTAAATGCCGTGCGTGCCGATCTCTATGGACATAGGATCGTCGATGGGCTCCAGCGGCCCCAGCACGGAGATCTCCACGTCCAGGTGCGTCAACTCCCCGGGCGTAATAGGGTTGAAGCGGAACCGCGGATCGCGGCAGGCCTGGACGGCCATCTCGGCCACCATCTCGGCCAACGGTCCGCGGGGCGAGAACGTGCCGATGCACCCGCGGAGCTGGCCGCGACGGGTCAGCGTCACGAAGCATCCGCGCGGCATGCCGAGGACCCCGTCGTACAGCATGACTTGCGGGGCCTGGCCCCCGGCGACGGCATGCCGCATCGCCTGGCGGGCCAGCCTGAGCAGTTCGCGTCGATCTTCCGGTGCAAGGGTCATGGCGGCTTCTCCTGGATGTGTAGACGGCCCCATCATACCGATTCGCCCCATCGCGGAAAAAGGGCCTTCTCGTGCACGTGCGGCCGCGGCCGGCGAGCTTCATCTTGACCGCCGCCCGGCGGTGCGATACTGTACGGGTGTGCCGATCGCATCGCGGGGACGGCATGCATCGCCAGCGTAGCTCAACGGTAGAGCACCGCTTTTGTAAAGCGGCGGTTGTGGGTTCGATTCCCTCCGCTGGCTTTTTGCCTTTGCCCGGCAGACGCGGAAGCCGACCTGGGCGTTCGGAGGGTGAGACGGCGG
>JAAYZK010000294.1 GCA_012514895.1 Planctomycetota bacterium
GGGTTCTGCGTGATCGCCAGGATCTTCATGGATTGCTCCCATCCAGGCTCCGTTCCTCGGCGGCCCACCCGACCAGGGCCAGCATCACGCCGGCCACGGCCCACAGCGTCGCCCCCACGCAGCCGGCAGCGGCGGCGGCGAACTCGACGGTGCCGGCGATCACGCCGGCCCAGCCGAAGGCCAGTTGCCAGCAGCAGGCGTGAGGCGATGGGCCGGAGGCGGTCTTCGTCTCGACGGGCAGGCCCTCCCACTTGGCCCGCGTGCGGGCCTCTCGCTCGGCGTGGGCCTGCGGCATCAACGACTCGCCGACCTCCGGCAGGATCGCACGGAGGCGGGAGCGGTTCTCGCGGGCGATGTCGGGCGTGCTCATGCGAACCTCCGATCGTAGATGCGGGCCAACCAGGCCTGTTGTTTGGGCGTCAGACGCCAGCGGTCGCCGTATCGCCGCCGGGCGTTGGCCATGTCCTCGATGAAGTCCACCTCGTTGCCGCGCAGGCCGTCATCGACGGCCAGCAGTTCGTCGAGCATGCCGCTGTAGTCGGGTTCAGTCATGGTCGGGTTCTCCGTAGGCCAGGACGCCCAGGCCGGCGCGATGCAGTTCGACGAGGCGGCCGTCGTCTCGGACCTGGCCGATGGCGATGCCGGTGATGCCGCAGCGGCTGTGGGGGTCCGTTACGGCCAGGTGCAGGTCGCCCATGCGACTGACCTCGCCGTCGAGGATCCGCCGGGCCAGCGCCTTCGCCTCGGCGTCGGTTATGTCGATGATGGTGTCGTAGCGGTAGGCCACCGTGGCGCGGATGCGGAGCTTCACAGCAGATCCTCCCCGTCGATCAGGCCCCGGAAGGCCATCGCCTCGGCGACGGCGCGGACGGCGAAGGGCTGGCCGCCGGCACGCAGATCCTCGGCGACCTGGGCGGGCGTCATGTCGTTGTAGGAAGCGCGGGCGTCATCGATGGCGGCCGTCAGCCGCCGCCAGGTGCGAGGGGTGTAGCCCTGCCAGCACGGCCGGAAGGCACGCGGGCAGCCCCGCCAGTCCACCAGGTGATTCCGCCGCAGGCGGCCGGCCACCGCCGTCATCCGCTGCCGGCTGATCGGCAGCCGCAGCTCCAACCTCGCGAGCATCGCCGCTTCGCCGTCCGAGACGGCTCTGGCCGCGAACTGCTCGTCATGGGCGTAGATCCAGCTTTCGATGCGGCCTCGCTCCTCGTCAGTCAGTCGCTGGCGCGGGGACGTGACGGTCAGTGTGTTCATGCGAACACCTCCGCGGGAATCTGCACATCCGCCAGCTCGCCGTCCGGCATGACGACGACCTGGTCGCCCGTGCGGGGGTTGCGCAGGAGCACGCCGGCGCCCAGGGGGCTGCACTGCAGGTGCAGGCGGGCTGCCAGGCGGCTGAAACGGCCGTACTCGGGATGGATCGCGTCGTACGCGGCGGCGGCGGCGGCGATGGGCGAGGGGCCGCCCGGGCAGGTGGCGACCGGCAATGCGCGGACGATCGGCGGGCGGCGGCCCTGGGTCGGCTGGGGCGGGCGGATCACCGCCGCGATCGCCCGGCCCCGCTCGGTCCTGTCGCCGTGGGCGTGGTGGTGGTTATAACACTGCTGGCACACGCCGCGGTACTTCGCGGGGCGTTCGCAGCCGGGAACGCTGCATGTGGCGGCCTTCGGCGCGGGTTTCGGCGCGGCTTTCGGCGAGGGGGCAGCAGACATCGATGTCTCCTTCTTGATGGCAGTGGCCGGCGGCCGGGGGCAGGCGGGCTTGCGGCCGGATGGGCCATGGGGCAGGATGACGGCGGCGATCTCCCGCCAGCGGTCGTCGGGGTGGTCGCGGTGTTTCATCCACCACGTGTAGCAGGCTGAACACAGGCCCCGGCACCAGCGGTCGCGGCCGCAACCGGGCACGCGGCAGTTCCGGGCGGCCTCGGCTGCGGCCCGGTCGGCGGCGGCCTCGGCCAGGGGGGCGGCGCCGCCGCGCTGGCGCTCGATGCGGAGGGACTCCACCAGCAGTTCCGCCGCCCGGGCCGTCAGGGGCAGGCGGCGGATGGGGGCGGGCATCGCCGACCGCAGGTCGAGAAA
Organism: Planctomycetota bacterium; assembly: GCA_012514895.1. Classification (GTDB taxonomy): domain Bacteria; phylum Planctomycetota; class Phycisphaerae; order SM23-33; family FEN-1343; genus JAAYZK01. The sequence goes on from JAAYZK010000294.1 coordinate 2,076, forward strand.
GGCCTGCACGGCCTGGCGGGCCAGGGCGCCCGGCAGGCCGCCGGTATCCAGCAGCTCGCGGTGGCGGGGGCACAGGCCGTCGATGCCGCCGCCGGCGGCCGGCCGCTGCGGTTCCTCGCAGCCGCGGAACAGGCAGGGGCTGTCCACCGCGCACCCGGCGCCGCGGAGCGCGGCACGGAGGGAGGGAGCTCCATCCCGCTCCGCGGTCGCCGGGTTGTCGTGGCGTTCGTCCATGAGGGCATCCATCGCCAGGGGTCCATCCATCGTCCGGGCGGCTCCGAGCCGTCCGGGTCCGTCGATCGACCGTCTACGCCGTCGCCAGACGCGGCTGCGGGGCCGCCGGGCGGGCCGTGGCGCTGAACGGCGGTTCAGCGTGCACCATCTGCTGCTCGGCGCCGCTGAGCGTGGCCACGTAGTCCAGTTCGGCGACGGAGAACGTCGGCCGCACGCCGAGGATCTCGGCCATATCCGCCACATCGCGCAGGCGGTTGACGGGGTTGCGAAGCTTGCCGCGCTCGCCGGCCAGGCGGCGGAGGAACTTCAGTGACGCCGCCGGCAGCGTGGACTTGCAGCCGAGTCCGGCGAGCGTGCCGGCGACGACGGCGTCCACGTCGGCCTCGTCGATGGGGTCGGTCTCGCTCATCGACCAGGTCGCCCGCGTGCGGCTGTTGAGCTGCTCGTACTGGCCGCGCTCGTGGGAACTCTGCAGCTTGAACGTCAGCCGGGCCGTGCCGGCCAGGATGATGGCCGCGCCGCAGGCCGGATCGTCGTGGAGGTTCCTCAGCGTGTTCAGCGACGCCGCCGTGAGCGTCTGGGCCTCGTCGACGATGATCGCAAACGGCGCCGACTGGCCCCCGCCGTAGAATTGCCGCAGCGTGTCTCGTACCCGCGAGAACAGGCGGTCGGAGCTCATGTGATCGGGGGCCGACTGACAGACCGCCAGGGCGATCTCGCGCACCAGGGCGCCCCGCTGGCTGTAGTTCTCGCCTGCGTAGATGTAGGCCGCCCGGTCGCCCCTCTGGCGAGCGAACTCGCGGAGAGCCATGGACTTGCCGATGCCGCTGGGTGCCTCGATCCGGGCGATCGTGCCGCGGTTGACCGCTCGGCGGCAGGTGGCGATGATCCGCCGGGCGATGGAGGTTTCCACGTAATCGGCCGCCGGGGCGGCGGCGGCCTCAGCCCGGTCGTTCAACCAGCGAACGGCCCCGGTGAGGTATTTGTCGATGTCGCCGGGATAGGTGCCCTTGATGATGCGGCTGTACATCGAGGGATGCCAGCCGAGCATTGTGCTCAACTGGTTGACCTTCAGGCCGCTCGCCACGCGGTTGGCCTCGAGGGCCTCGCCGATGGCCTTTCGCTGCTGCGGCGTGTACGGGCCATCCATGGCGGCCGTCAGCGTCGTCTGCGTCTCCATGATCAGCTCCAGTGGCGTCCGTCCATTGAGCTGGACGATCAACGCTCCTCGGTATCCTGTGTTTCTCGTTGCCACGGATCGTCCTCCCCGGCCGGACCGGCGGCGGTGGGACGATCGCCGCCGGCGTCGGCCGGATCTGGCCCGGCCTGTTCGTGCTGCATGATCAGGTCGAGCGGTGTCGGTGCGGTCCGTCGCGCGGATATCTGCGGCTCGCCCTCCGTGAGCGAGCCGTCCTTTGTCGTGAAGAAATCCAGCATCTTGGCGTGGCTCGTGCGCGTGTCGGCGCGGGCCCGCTCGGCCGAGCCGTCCGCCTCGGCGGCCATCGCCTGGGCGGCCGTCTCGAGGTGCGGCATGATCTTGATGGTCTGGGGCGCCGGCGGCGGCGCGGCCGTCTCGTCGATCATCCCGAGCTGCCGCAGCGACCGCTGCTGCGCGGCCAGGAGCATGTTGTCCGCGAACGCCACGGCGTCGGCGGCCTGGCGGCTGTAGTGGCGTTTGACGGCCCCTGCAAGCTCCAGACTCCTGGCCAGCTCGCGGGCGTGAGCGGGGTGTTTTTCGGCGTCGATCAGGGGATTGACGCCCTCGCCCGGCGCGACCTCGGCGGTGCAGTAGTAGCGGCCCTTTTCGTCGAACAGGAACACCCGCTCGGGGCGGCCGGGCATGATGCGGTAGGACACCTTCCGCTTGGCGTCGCGGCCCGAGCCCTGGCGTTCGACCAGGCGGGGGTGCCAGTACCAGGTGTCGAACTCGGGGACGAAGACGCCGTTTTGGTACACGCGGACAGGGCGGCTCGGCCGGCACAGCAGGCAGAGCGTCTCATCGCTGGGGCGCGGGTACGTACGGCCGGCCTCGCGGTGCTTGCTGAAGGATGCCAGCGGCGACAGGCCGGCGGCCGCCTCGGCGGGCGAGGGCGTCCGGCAGAAGGTCTCGTACAGCCAGGCCAGGAAGATGCGGCGGACATCCTCCAGCGTGGGCAGATCGTCGACGGGGATCTTGTCCACCTCGCCCGGCCGCGTGCGGATCGAGTAGCCGGTGTACGACGCCCACGTGCGGTCGAACTCCTCGCTGACGAAGCGGAACCACGGCTCGATCACCTTGCTCTTGTGGTCATATGCCTGGGCGAACCGCACCAGCTCGACGCCGAGTTCGGCCATGATCGGGTTGACCTGGGCGCCGTCGTCATCCTCGGCCCGCCGCTTGCGGTTCGGCCGGCCGCCCGAAAAGGCGTCGGCCCGGAAGCCGGCCCCGTTGTCGAGGTACGCCTGGCGGGGCGCCCCGTGGAGCGAGACGCCGGCCGCAAAAAGTTCGGCCTCGGCGATCGCGTCGGGCTCATCCTCGCCGTAGACGGCGGCGATCGGCGGATACCAGCTCCGGGCATCGATCCACACCGCGATCCAAGGGCGTATCCGCTTCCACGTGTGCCTGCCGCCGCGACGGGCCTTCTCGGGGACGCGGCAGAAGATGTCCAGCTTGCGATGGTCCGCCACCCAGCACTCCATAGCCGGTACCAGCGACCAGTCGCGGCGGACGTAGGGCACGAAGCGATCTTCGAATTCCTTCGGCCGGTGGGCCGCCGCCTTCAGGATCGGAGCGATGTCCGACTCAACCCTCCGCTGAATCGTCCGCAGGCTCGGCCACGCCCGGCCGTCCGCCTCGGCGGCGACCAGGTCGTAGCAGTGCCGCAGCTTCATGCCGGCACCGCGGAGGTACAGGCCGGTGAACATCCGCCACAGGTCCGGGTCGATGTCCGTCTTAGCAAAGCCGCCCCGCTGGTCGGCCAGGCCGGCCAGGCCGGCGTCGGCGACCGCCCGCCGCCAGGCGTACAGCGTCGCCACGCACAGCCGGCGGTCCGGGTGGCGGGCGTTCCAGGCCTCGACCCAGACCCGCGCCCACTGGGCTTTGCCGTAGCCGTCCGGCCGCTCGGCCAGCGAGTCCTCGAACGCCTTGACGACCTGGTGGCGATCGAGGATGCCCTGCCGCTTGCGGGCGGTGAGCCCCACCAGCGGATCGCCCGCGATCGCCGGCACCGGCGCGGCGTGCCCGCACGCCAGCCACAGGGCCGGCTTGCTCGCCGGATCGATGTACCACTGCGGGCCGAACTCGCCCTGACACATCCGGGCGACCAACTCCTCCCGCTCGATCATGCGGATGATCGTCCGCCAGGATTTCGCCAGTGCGGCCGCCGCATCGTGCGCTGTCATCCAACCTGTCGGTGCGGGCGGCAGCGACTCAGACTGTTGCGCCGGGTGTGCCATGGCCTACCCCACCCTCCTCGCGTTAGCCCAGAAACGACGGTAGGTTACATTCCGACCCGTCAGGGCGTTAAAGGCGTCCAGGATCCGCTCGCGTGTTTCGACCGACCGGCGATTGTCCCCGCTGACGTGGCGGCTGATCGCACTGCGAGTCAGCCCGGCTTGGCGGGCGACCTGGCTGCACGTCAGGCCGGCGGCCAGAATCCGCAGCTTCGGGCTAAGTGTCCCCCTCCGGGCATTTCGGGGATTGACAGATTTTGCTCTCATGCGTACTCTCATGTGTGGCCCTGTCAACTTGTTGACAGTTGCGGCCGAAAAAGAAGCGAATCGAGTAATCCTATTCGCTACGCATAATCTAATCGGCCAGGAGCGTCCTTGCAAGCAGGAAAACACAAAAATATTCGAGACGCATATTTCGATGCGTGGGCTCGCGAATTTGGATTCCGCGTGCTGGCGATGCGGCGAGACGCCGGTCTCGATCAGCGGGGGTTCATGGCGGCCGCCGGCCTGCCAGATCGGTCCGTGATGGCGGTGTCTAAAATCGAGCGGGGCACCCTGCGCCGCGTCGAAATTGACTTCCTCGCGGCGATCGTCCTATTCGCCCGCGATCGCGGCTACAGCCTGGTCTGGCTGCTCACCGGCGAGGGGAGGATGCGAGGAGGCGATCGCGGCGTCCTGGAGGAGATCGACGACCGCGAGCTGATGATCGAGATCGGCCGTCGGCGGATCGGCGACACGGTCCATCAGTACATCGAGGAGCTGCAGGGTGTGATTGCCCAAAGATCCATAGATGTTATAGAGTCGGAAAAAGGCCCCACCGGGGGCGAGCACCTGATCGGGCCCGAGGATCTCCCGGCCGACTGGCCGGCTCACTGGGTACCGATCGTCAACGCCGTGGCTGCCGGTGACTCGTTCGTGGATACGCTGGAGGCCGACGCGGGCCCGCCCGGATGGGCGACCGAGTACGTCGCCGTGGAGGCGCCCCCCGACCGTGCGATCGCCGTCCGCGTCGTCGGCAATTCCATGCTGCCCAGGTATGCATCCGGGGACATCCTGGTCATCGACCCGGCCGTCGCGGCGCGACCAGGCCAACCGGCGGCGATCGTCTACCGCGCCGACGACGGTCCGTACGATACCAGAGCCCTGGTCAAGATCTGGCGACCAGGCCGGCGATACGCTACGCTCGCGTCTGAAAACCCAGAATGGAAGGACCTGCGGATTCCGCTGGACCACGTCAAGTGCGCCTACGCCATCTGGCGGCACCTTCGCAAGTAGGGAGGTTGGAGATGATCACGGTGCGATGCCGTTTTTGTTCCGAACAGTTCGACGTGCCGGCCGAAAGCGCCGGCCTGCCGGAGTCCTGCCCCGAGTGCGGGCGAGAGGTCCATGTGCCTCGCAGTCGACTTGCCCCTGCGGTCGGGCCGAAATTCCAGGCACCTCGCTCGGCGGCCGTGCTGCGGATCGTCGCCAGCCTCTCGCTCCTGGCCTGCCTGGTCATTGGCATGAACGTCATCGATGGCGACATGGACGCGACCACGTTCGTGGTCGCCGCCGCCGCCGCAGTCATCGAGTTCGCGGCAGCCTCCATCATCGACCACCTCGCCCTGATCGCTTACCGGCTCAACAGGTGACATAGCCACCGCGCGCCGCCAGGCGGCAGGCTGCTCTGTTTTTCGCAAAATCCACCGCCGCCGCTGCGGCATCGCGACCCCCTGACACGACCCCCTGACATCGGCCGTTTCTGCCGTCGGCCCGCCCTAGCCCCCGTCGTGCCGACTTCAGCCCCATTTCACGCAGCTTTCCAGCCGCATTCAACCGCCCCCACGACCCCATGACACATCCGCCCGATTCCAGGATTCGACGCCGCCGCCTGCACGGCGACCACAATCACCTATATTTTCGCGACTTATCGCCTTTTTCCGGCATATTTCGCCTCTTCTAATCCCGCCTGGCGGCGTGTAC
>JAAYZK010000295.1 GCA_012514895.1 Planctomycetota bacterium
GGAGGGAAAGTCTTATCCGTGTCAGCCCCTCTCATCCGTGAGAGGGCGACGGCGCCCGGGCCGAACGACGACTCGGACGCTGGCGGCGGCCTGGTCTAGGGTGCCGCCGCCGGCCGGGGGCACGAACCGGGGTCCCGGCGGGTGTGTCTGCGTGCCAAATAGCGCTGCAACAGTAAGTGGGTCAGTCGTTCATGGGGCAGCGAAGAAGAGGGGGGCGAATTCCACCGCGAAACCGATCTTCATCATCGCGTGTCACTGCCAGTCTGGGTGAGTTTCACTGAGTTGAACATCCCGTCAACTCCCATCATGCCCTCTGACGCCGGGCACCGGCGACGGCATCCCGTTCCCTGCCGTCCGCTCCTTTCTCATTCGCTCGGATGGTCCGCCATCCACCGGCCGCGCCACACCGCGTGGCGCCTCGCCTAACCTAAGTCGGCCGCCCTAAGCGGAAACATACATAGGGTCACCACCCTAGAAGCGTACGGAAAAGACATAGGAGACAACGGGGGGTGAGCGACATTTAAAGCTCTGCAATATTGTTGGTTACAGAAGAGTCAGCGGAGCGGACAGCCGCCGGCGGCGTGTGAATTCGTGCTTAAGGTGCGTAGAGGACCTGTCGAAAAGGCGGGGCGCCCGGCCTCTGGGATACGGCCGGGCAGTCCGAAACCCTCCCCCTGCCCCGTCACGTGTCTGTTCATCACAGGTCGTCATCGCAAGTCCCGAGGGGACGAAAGCCTTTTGCCGGAGGCGTCAGCCTCCGGAAGGAGGCGCCCCCCTCGGGTGAGCCCCGAAGGGGCGAAAGACGCCTGCCGGCAAGGGAGATCGTCGGCGGAGGCTTCTTGAGCAATGCAGAAGGAAGTGAACTCGTGCTTCAAGAATAGCGCCGGCGTTCCAGCGTGATTCGGCTGTCGTTGAAGGCCATTCTGGCTGTTGTCGAGCCAGACCTATGGTCTCGAAGAGTTAAGTTCTTTATGCAACGCTCAGTAAGCCCCCTCGTCCGATCTTTCGCCCCTTCGGGGCTGATCGTTGAGGGAGCCGCTTTCCGGGGGCTCGCGCCCCCGGCTAAGAGCTTGCGCCCCTTCGGGGCTGACTTTGCGACTGCTTCGGGGCTGAGCTTGCGACTGCTCGGCCGCCTGAAGACTTGTGATGAAGAGACACGCCCGTCTGCGGGACAGTCGCTGCGCCGGTCGGGCGAATTGCCGCCGAAGGGCTGCCCTGCGTCAGTCGTTCTTGGGCGCTTCGACTTTGACTTCGATATCGCCGCCGCGGAGGTTGCGGAACTGGAGGTAGGCGCCGAGGATCGCCAGCACGACGGCCGGGACGAGGAGGCTGAGGATGGCCTCGCCGCGGTTGGCCGGATCGCAAGCCCAGGCGACCAGGGGGTCGGGGCCTTCGGCGATGAGGATCGCGGCGTTTGCGACGGCGCCGGCGGCGCCCCAGAGGGCCGAGAGCACCACCACCACCGGCCGCGCGCGGAAGAAGACCAGCACCGCCGTCACCAGCCCGACCGCGATGCCGACGCCCAGCCCCTGCGGGCGCAGGGGCAGCCCCAGGGCCATGGCGACGACGACGGCGATGATCGCGGCACAGATCCCCAGGAACGCCGCGACGGTGGTGCGGTAGAGCAGCCAGGCCACCAGGAGCATCACGCCGGCCGCGACGCCGCAGCCGATCAGCAGGTCCACGCCCGAGGGGTCGCCCCCGCGCCAGACATCCACCGCCCAGGCCCCCAGCGTGGCGCCGACGGCTACGGCCAGGGCGACCAGGAACATCCGCAGCAGGACGTACCCGCGGACGCAGATCGCCAGGTGCAGCGCGAGGTTCAGCACCGCCGCCACCGCCAGCACCTGGTTGGGCAGGGCCGGCTCGGAGGGGGGCGGCTGCTGGGTCAACTGGGACAGAAAGGTCTGGAAACTCACGTCGTCTGCGGGTCCTCCGCCGCCGGCCGACGGCCGGGCAGCAGGTCGCGGGTGATCTTGAGGGCCTTCTTGCCCTTGTACGTGCCCATGCGGGCGCCGAACTTGCGGCGGCCCTCGACTTCCACGATGATCTCCGAGGCGGCGTCGCGCTCGGTGGTGATGATGTCGCCGGGGGCCAGGGCCGCCAGGTCGGCCAGGGTGATGCTGGACTCGGCCACGATCGCCCGCAGCTCGACCGACGCGCCCTGGATCCGACGCGAGACCGCCTGCTCGCTGACGCCGTCAGCCGAGCGGCGGCGGTAGTTCAGCCACGTCTGGTTCGACAGCCGCGACATGACCGGCTCGATCAGATTGAACGGGATGCACAGCCCCATCGACCCGACGCGCCCGCCCATCTTGATCTCGAAACCGACCACCACCACCACCTCGTTGGGCGGGAGGATCTGCACGAGCTGCGGATTGCTCTCGGTCTCGGCCAGCTCGAACTGCAGCTCCTGCACGTTCGCCCAGGCCTCCGACAGCGCCCGCAGGGCCAGACTGATGATCCGCCCGATCAGGCGCAGCTCGATCTCCGTCTGGGCCCGCTGGGGGATGAGCATCTCGGCGTTGGACCCGCCCAGCAGCCGGTCGATGATCGGGTAGATGATCGTCGGGCTCAGGTCCAGGCACATCTGCCCCTCCAGGGGCGAGGCCGACAGGAGATTGAAGCACGTGGGGTTCGGCAGGCTCTGGATGAAATCGCCGAAGGTGAGCTGCTCGATGTTCGAGACCCGCACCTCGACGATCGTCCGCAGGAAGCCCGTCATCGCGGCGCCGAAGCTGCGGCTGAAGGTGTCGTGCAGCGAGCCCAGCGAGCGCATCTGCTCCTTGGAGACGCGCTCGGGGCGCTGGAAATCGTACTCCGCGACGATCCGATCGCTCTTGCGGCCGACTTCCGTCTCGACCAGCGTCGCGACGTCGTTGATCCCGCCGACATCCACCGCCGCCAGCAGGGCGTCAACTTCACTCTGTTCAAGAACATCAGCCATGGGCGACCTCCGTGTCAGCCAGGCGCAGACGTACCGAATGCACGATGAAGCGCTGTCCAGCTTATCGGACAGGCCGCCGCATTTCCATAAGCCAATCGGGAGAACGGCAGGCTGGAGAACGGCAACGGCAGGCTTCGGACTGCGGGAACGGCAACGGCAGGCTTCGGGCTTCGGGCTTCAGGCTTCGGGAACGGCAACGGCCGCAGCGGCCGCAGCGGCCGCAACGGCAGGCTGCGGGAACGGGAGTTCCTTGCCGTTCCTGAAGCCCGAAGCCCGAAGCCTGAAGCCCGCCGTTCCTTGCCGTGCCCGAAGCCCGAAGCCTGAAGCCCGAAGCCTGCCGTTCAGAGCCCGCCGTTCCTTGCCGTTCCTGAAGCCCGAAGCCCGAAGCCCGAAGCCTGAAGCCTGCCGTTCCTCCAGCCTGCTGTTCAAAAAAAGAAGGTCGTGGGCTCCTAGCCGAACCCACGACCCTATGCATAGCTGGCAGCACCCGAAGTTATCC
>JAAYZK010000296.1 GCA_012514895.1 Planctomycetota bacterium
GGGCGGCGGCTGGGGGAGTACGTCATCCTGGCCGAGTGGGCCGGCGGCGTCCTGGTGCCCCTGCTGGAGGTCCGCCCCGACCGCGAGCTGGCGGTCCGCGGGGAGGCGTTCCGGCCGGATCGTCTGCACACGATGGCCACGGGCAAACTGCTGCTGGCGATGCTCGACGAGCGCCGGCGGCGCGACGTCGTGGCGTCGCTGCCGCTGGAGCGCCACGGGCCCAACACCATCACGGACCGCTCGGCCCTGCTGGAGCAACTGGACGCGATCGCCCGCGCCGGCGTGGCGATCTGCGAAGAGGAGGCCGCCGCCGGCGTGGTCGCCCTGGCGGTGCCGGTGGACGCCGAGGCCGCCGCGGCTCCGGCGGCGCTGGGAACGGCCCTGCCGCTGGCGCGGTACGGCCCGTCGCGGCGCGATGCGCTACTCGACGAGCTTCAGCGAACCGGGCGGGCCATTGCGTCGGCGTGGGCGTGAGCGCGCCCACCACCTGCCCCCCCCGATGGCCAGGCACGCCGCGGCGCAGGGCGGCTTGCGGGCGCTGAGCGCCAGCAGACCCCGCTGGTCGTGTTCGACGCGGAAATCCACCAGCCCGGCCTTCTCCATGGCCCGACGCCAGCGCCCGACGGTCGGGTAGGCCGGCCGGTGGACGCTGTGCATCCGCCCCGGCGAACGAAGCTGAACCTGGCGCCCGATCGCGGTGTACAGCAGCGAGTTGCCCACAGCCAGCGCGTGGTGCGCGAGGGTCCTGGGCCGCCGCCAGTCCCGCCGCCGTCCCAGCAGCACCAGCAGGTGCGAGAAGGGCTCGACCTGCAGCCACAGCACCCCGCCCGGCCGCAGGCACGTGGCCGCCGACTGCAGCGCCCGGTCGATCGTGACCGCGTTGAACACCAGCCGCGAGAAGACCAGGTCGGCCGATTCGCTCGGCAGCAACTGGTGGACCGACTCGGCGTCGCCCTGGAGCATCCGGGGCACCGGGACGTTCTCCAGGCGGGCCAGGGCCTCGCCCAGGGCGATGAACTCCGGCTGAAGCTCGATCCCCACCGCCGAGCGGGCCGTCTGCTGGAAGCTCCATAGCCACCGGCCGTAGCTGCAGCCGACGTCCACCACGTCCTTGCCCTCGATGTACTGCGGGCCCGGACGCGGCGGGGGCATGTCGCGGCGGGCGTCCAGCCAGTTGCAGTACTCCTTGGCCACGTTGCCCACCAGGTAGCCCGCCGTCGTCAGCGACATCCACGGACCCCGACGGCTCAGCAGCCCCAGGCCCTCGGCCATCTCGACGCGCGTCCGTATGTCGCGCGGCAGGGCGCCGTAGTGGTGCGTCCCGTAGTAGACCTTCCGCATCAATTGAAGCAGATCCCGCCCCTGCGGACCGGCAATCGCCTCGCAGGTCTCGCTCACGCAGCGTTCCATCGGTCCCCTCCCTGTCGCGGAGGTCTCGCCCTCTGGCGGACCATCCCCTGGAAGTATGGGGACCGGCGCCGCCCGGGAGACCCTCCCTGCCCGCCCCCACCGGCCTGGACGCGACGACGCGACGCTATAGGCGCAACAACCGCCCCACACGGCCGCGGCGGACCCGCCCTCGCAGGTGGACCCGCGGGATGCGGCTCAGGCTTTCTCCGTCCGCAGCGACGGCAGGGCGGCGGCCGGACGGCGGGCGAAGGGCCGCTTCAGCAAGCCGACGGCGCCCTCGATGGCGAGGTACCAGATCCACCGGCCGAACACGCGGAAGGCGGTGCGGCGGAGGCGGTTGAGGTTCGTCCGCCGGCTCAGCAGCGAGCGGAAGAACCGCCCGCTCATGTACGTCTTCAGGTAGGCCCGGTGCAGCAGGGCGTCCATGGCCGGCTTGGGCAACTGGCCCAGCATGGTCGGCGAGCCGAAGTCGAACGCGTCCCAGTCATGGGCGGTCAGCAGCCCGTCGGCCTTGGCCCGGTCGTACAGCTCCGAGCCGGGGATCGGCGTGGCGACGGTGATCTGCACGACGTCGGCGCCCGCCGTCGGAATGAACGCCGCCGAGGCCGCCGTCTCCTCGGGCGTCTCGCCCGGCAGGCCCAGCACGAAGGTGCCCCACACGCCGATGTCGTGAGCGTGCAGCAGGTCCACGGCGTCCATGATCTGCTTGATGGACGCCCCCTTGCGCGCCTCGGCCATCAGGCGGGGGATCGGCGTCTCGATGCCCATCAGCACCGCCGCGAAGCGGGCCTTGCCCATCCACGCCACCACCTCGGGGTGGGCCACCAGCGCGTCGCCGCGGGCCTGGCACCAGAAGTAGGCGTTGGACCGCCGCTCGACGATGGCGCGGCAGAGCTGCTCGACGCGGCGCATGTCGGTGGCGAAGCTGTCGTCGGCGAAGTAGATCACCATCCGGTCGCCGTAGCGTTCCATGAGGTCGTCCACCTCGGCCATGACCCGCCCGACGCTCTTGGGCCGCCACCGCCCGCGATGGAAGTTGCGGACCGAGCAGAACGAGCAGCGGTGCGGGCAGCCGCGGCTGGTTTCGAGCCCCTCGACGCGGTAGGCCCCCACGCGGTAGCCCGACCGGTCGGCCAGCAGGTCGCGGGCCGGCATGCGGACCGTGTCGAGATCGTCGATCAGCGGCCGGTCGGCCTCGTGGCGGATGCGCCCCCCGTCGCGCCACGACACGCCCGCCACGCCGGCGAAGCCGCCCGTCCGGACGATCTCCTCCAGCGTGAACTCGCCCTCCCCGCGGACGACGGCGTCGACGCCGCCGGTAGCGAGCAGTTCGTCGGCGAGGAACGTCGCCTGCTGGCCGCCGAGGATCACGCGGATGCCGTCGTCCAGCCGCTTGACCGCCCGCGCCAGGGCCACCGAGTATTTCGTGTGCGGGGCGCTGTTCACCGTCACGCCGATCATGTCCGGCCCCTGCGCCGCCAGCCACGCCGCGTGGGCTTCCACCCCCCCCCGCCGGCCGCGCGTGTCCACCAGCGTCACCTCCGCATGGTCCCGCGCGTGGGCCGCCAGGGTCTCGATCCCCAGCGGGCTGGTCCAGAAGAACTTCTCGTACCCCGCCCGCAGGCCCGTCGGCATCACCAGGAACAGTCGCATAGGCACGCCACCTCTCTGCAAGAGCCGTTCGAAAACGGAAAGGTCATCCCCCTGTCGTGAAGACGCCCTGTATTATCCGCGTTTCGCCAGACGCCGCCCACCTTTACGGCAAGAATACCGGCCCCCGAACGCTTTGGCACCAAGCCTCTTCGGCCCCTCCAGGGCTCATGATCTCCGCGCGCCTGTTCGGGAGGCTGACGCCTCCGCCACAAAGGCTTTCGTCCCTTCGAGACTTGCGATGACGATTTGTGACGAAGAGACACCCCTCGGGGGGGAGCGGTAGTTCCCCTCCCCCGATCCTGCTCACCACGCGAAGAACTCCGGCGATTCGCCCCCCGGGCCGGGCCAGATGGCGTCGAGGCGGCCCAGGGTGTCGGGGCCGAGGGCCAGATCGACGGCGCGGAGGCTGCTGTCGAGCTGGTCGAGCGTGCGCGGCCCGATGATCGGGGCGGTGACGACGGGGTTGCTCAACAGCCACGCCAGGGCGACGATCGCCGGGTGCTCGCCGAGGTCGCGGCAGAGCGTCTCGTACTCCTCCAACTGCGCCCGCAGCTTCTCGACCTGCTTGACGACCCCTTCGCGGGCCCGCCGCGTGCCCTGCCGGGCTTTCTCCAGGGCGCCGGCCAGGATGCCCTGGGCCAGCGGGCTCCACGGGATGATCCCCAGCCCGTACGCGCGGGCGGCGGGCAGGACGTCGGTCTCGACGGCGCGGGTGACCAGGCTATACTTGCACTGCTCGCTCACCAGCCCCATGAAATGCCGCCGCGCCGCCTGCTCGTTGGCCCGGGCGATGTGCCAGCCGGCGAAGTTGGAGCTGCCCACGTACAGGATCTTGCCCTGCTGCACGAGCTGCTCCATCGCCTGCCAGACCTCCTCCCACGGGGCCGTGCGGTCCACGTGGTGCATCTGGTAGAGGTCGATGTGGTCGGTCTGGAGCCGACGCAGGCTGGCTTCGCAGGCCTGGCGGATGTGCCAGGCGGACAGGCCGCGGTCGTTGGGCCCCTCGCCCATGGGCGAGTAGACCTTCGTCGCCAGCACGATCCGGTCCCGCCGCCCGCCCTGGGCGAGCCAGCGGCCGATGATCTCCTCGGTCCCGCCCCGGTGGCCGTACGCGTCGGCGGTGTCGAAGAAGGTGATGCCCGTCTCCAGGGCCCGGTCCATGATGGCACGACTGTCGTCCTCGCCGGTGAAGGGGCCGAAGTTCATCGTGCCCAGGCAGAGTCGGCTGACCTTGACGGCGGTGCGCCCCAGTGTCGTGTACTGCATGATCCTGTCTCCTTCGCCCGGTCATCGATCCGCCGCAGCGCAGGGCCCGCCCTCGAACCGGAGGCCCTCTGAACAATAATAGACGCCTTCCCGCCCATCCCCGCGGACCAGCCCGTTTTCACGCAGGATGCGCCGAGGGCGGCTGCTCCCCCTTTCCCCCGCCCTGCCGCCCGTCTGGGACAAGAGCACAGAGGGGGGCGTTACCGGTGTCAGGCGTAATCGGTGTCAGCGATAATGATGCTGGAGGGGCGGGCCGTGCACCGCCGAAGGGTGAACGGGAGGGGCAAGGGCGATGCGGGCGGGACTGGCGGGACGGTGGGCGGCGATGCTCATTCTGGGCGCGGCCCTGGCGGGCGGGTGCGCCCGGACGGCGACGCTCCTGGCGTACCCGGACTTCTACGACCCGGCGATCCAGACGGTGGCCGTGGCGCCCTTCGCCAACCGGACGCTGCACCCGATGGCGGGGCTCTACACGGCCAACGCGGTGGCGGCGGCGTTGACGGAGAACGGAACGTATGAGGTTATCAACCCTTACGAACTGCAGCGCCGCTGGCGTGCCGCCGGGATCGAGGTGGTCGCCGACGACCGGCCCGAGACGATCGTCCAGGCCGTCAACGACCTGGGCGACGGGATCGACGCGGTGATCGTCGGGACGGTCGTGGAGTTCGGCGTGGACGCCGCGATCTACGGCGATGACGGGGGGTTCTACCCCTCCTTCGGCGCGGGGTACACCCACGGCTACGCCCGCCGCGGGTATTACGGCTACGGTGCCGCGTGGCACCCCTCCTGGTACCGCGCGTATGGGGCGGCGGAGGTGGCGGCCGGCGCCCGGATGATCCGCACCGACACCGGCGAGGTCCTCCGCATCACCCGCGAAGACTCGGTCTCCCGCCAGTCCTCCTGGCATTACGCCCGGACCGGCCGCGTGGTCCGCCAGGCCGTCGGCGAGCTGGCCGCCGAGATGGTCGAGGCCTTCGCCATCACACCGCGGGAGGTCCGGATCGACCGCGGGCGGGTCCTGCGGACCGCGCAGGCCAACGGGCCGGAGACGCGGCGGTTCACCGACGACTTCAACGGGTCCGACGACGCCGTCGCCGTCGTCGTCCAGCTTCCCCTCATCGCGGCCCGGAACACCTTCCACCTCACCGCCGCCCGCGCCGACACGGGCGCCCAGGTCGCCGAGCGGGTCTTCACCTGGCCGCGGGACACCACCGAGATGGTCCTCCGCTTCGACCTGGCGGAGCTGACGGCCGCGGGGCCGGGCGACGTCCGCCTGCGCCTGGCCACCGGGGGCCGGACGGCGGCCGAGCGGACGATCCACATCCATTGAAGTAACTTGACACATGCCGCGGATTTGGCTAAGTCATTGATCCATAGAGCCAGTGCGCGAACGGCACGTGTGAGGCACGGCAGCGGCCGCGACACCGGACCGGGACTGCACAGACAACCCATCGCCCGGGGGACAGCGGTCATGCAGAGAGAAGCGAAAAAGACCTTCACCCGCGGCAGGACCACCGCGCTCGTTTTCGCCGCGGCCTTCGCCGTCGCCGGGGCGGGGTTCCTGGCCGCCGGGCTCCTCTACAGCGCGAAGATCAACAGGATCGCCGCTGAACGCTTCATCGACGTCCCCGTCGACCTCGCCACGCCGGGCACGTACACGGGAACGTTCACGCAGACTTACGCGGGAAGCCATGGGATGTCGCTTCTGCTGGAGATCCCCGAAGAGACGCTGGCCACGCTGAAGCCGGAGGAGATCCCGGCCTCGTGCCGGTTCACGGTCACCTGCCCTCCGACGGAGCACGAGGTCCTTGATCTCCCCTGGGACGACTATCTCGGCAAACGCTCGTCCCGCCACACCGGCGCGATCGACCTGAACCACTTTCGACCCCTCGCCAACACCACCTTCGGCTTCACCTTCACGTCCTCCCTACCCATTCCGGCCCTGGCCGGCGTGCCGCAGCGCCTGACGGGCCGCTACGGGCTCTGCGGACTCGAACGGCTGCCGGGACACTTCGGAGTCTGTCTCGGCGTCCTGGGACTCCTCGTCGGCCTGGGCATCGGCGGGGCTGTCCGGTCGTCCATCAGGAAGCAGACCCAGCAAGCCCTCGCGCCACAACAGCCCGCAACGCCCACGCCGCCGTCAGCTCCTGTGGCCGAGTAGACCGTCTTCCTGTTGGACGTGCACGACAACCGCATCCGCATGCTCGCCCGCGGCAACGCCCGCCGTCTGGCGATGATCGACCGGCTGGGGTCGTTCACCATCGACGAGGAGGATCAACGCCGAGCTGACGTCGTTGACCAAGAGCATCGGCGACCTGGAGGCCCAGGCCGCCTCTGGCCAGCCCGTCGAACTGGACCGCGTCGGCCAGGCCCTGCGGGCCGTCGATCCGGTCTGGGATGTGCTCTTCTCCCAGGAGCAGCAGCGGATCATTCGCCTGCTGATCGAAACCATCACCATCAGCACCAGCGGCATCGACATCCGCTTCCGCACGAACGGCATCGAGCAGATCGTCCAGGAACTGGAACACACCGAGGAACGTCTTTGTGAAAAAAGTGCATGAAACCACCCTCATCGAGACCGAGCAGCAGAAAGCCTACCCCGGCCTCCGCGTCCGCCGCGACGGCGACGCCGTCCTGGTCCACATTCCCATGCGATTCTACCGACGGAACGGCCGGAACATGATCATCACGGAGGACGATGCTGAGGCCGTGTCCGCGCGGCCCGCTGCAAACCCGGCCAACCAGACGCTCGTGGAGGCGATCGCCAAGGGGTACCGCTGGCAGGAGCAGCTTGAGTCGGGCGAGTACGCGAGCCTCGACGACCTGGCCCAGGCGGTGGGTGTCGATCGAACATACGTAGGGAGAATGCTGCGCCTGACCAGCCTCGCGCCAGACCTCATCGAGGCCATCCTGCGCGGCCGGGAGCCGGAGGGGATGAGTCTGGAGAAGCTGAGGAAGGACCTGCCGGTCAGGTGGAGTGAGCAGAGGGAGCGGATGTGGGGGTGAGGTTGCCACCGCACCGCACCTTCACGCTACCGGACTCGGACGGGTTTCAAGTAAGATGCCGGCTTGCATCCGAGACAGTTGGTGCGGACAATGCCGGCGCATGTCGGGGCGGAACATGCGTGTCTGCCTCCGACGACAGGGCTTTTACACGAGGTGCTTCCATGTCGCAAGCCGGTTCTCAGGCCACAGCGTTATACCGCCAAGTTGCCGAGACACGTGCGGTCTGGACCGTCCGCGATGAAGGTGGATTCCCCGCGCCGAAGAATGCGGCTGGCCAGCGAGCCCAGCCGTTCTGGTCTTCCCGTTCTCGCGTCGAACGCATTATCAGGACGGTGCCTGCCTATGCTGGCTTCGAGCCTCACGAAATCTCGTGGGAGAACTTCTGCCAAAGATGGGTGCCGGGGCTGAAGAAGGACGGTATCCTGGTTGGGGTGAACTGGAGCGGCAAGCGGGCGATTGGCTATGATCTGGACCCGGAGCAGCTGCAGCGGAATGTAGAATTAGCCATCGAGAATTCGCAGTAATGGCACTTCGTCGCCATCCGTTCTCTGGGCAGGGGTGTTGATCTGCCGGTTATCTGGAGCGAGCAACGCAAGCAGTGAAAAAGATGCCGAGCCGTTGTCTACTGCTCACCTATCTACTGCTCACCTGCTCTCGTGCCGCTCCGCGGCACGCGGGCCTGGACAAGCTGAGGAAGGATCTGCCGGTGAGGTGGGAGGAGCAACGCAAGCAGTGGAAGGCGGGCCGTTGAACGCCGTTCTCTCCTGCTCTCCTGTTCTCGTACCGCTCCGCGGCACGCGGGCAGAGGAGGAGGTGGGGATAGGCGGCAATCCCATAGTTGCCCCGGCGTCCATGGCTGCATGCCGAGACAGCTCGCACGAAGATGGGCGTCGACAGGCTGCGCAATGTCCCCCGATGTCCCAGGATATCGCTGGTGCAGGAAGTTGTACTGAGGTTACAATCCGATGTCATGTGCAAC
>JAAYZK010000297.1 GCA_012514895.1 Planctomycetota bacterium
GACGCCGTCCTCTATCCCTGGGTCTACCGCGGCGAGCTGGACGAGCCGCTGGCGATGGACCACGACGGGCCGGCCCTGCGGATCAACGGCCGCGTCGCCGCACTCGACCTGAGCCACGCGGGCACGTCGGCGTGGCTGCAGCGCAATGAGGATGTCCCCCTGGACGCGCTGGGCGTGATTCACCTGAGCGGCGCGTGGGAGGTGGACGAAGCGATCCTGGCGAAGCTGAAGGGATCGGGCTGCGTCGTGGGGCTGGGTGACTACGGCGACACGCTTGCGGCGCCTCTGCGGGAGGCGGTCCTGGCGTGCCGTCCGACGGGGCTGATCGTGGAGCAGAGCCCGACTGCCTCGGCCCTGCTGGCCGAAGCCGACCGCCTTCGGCACCTCGTCTACGCCGGGCGCATCCTGCCGCGCCTGGCGCGGCCGGAGGGCCTGTGGACGCTGATGCTGCTGGACATCGACGCACCGGCCGCCACGCCGCCGCCCGCCCTCCCGCTGGACGGGGTGGCCGCCTTCGGGAACCTTCGGGTGCTCTCGCTCGGCGAGATCGACGACGGGAACGTCCGTTATGAGTCTCTCGCCCCGCTGCGCCGGCTGGCGGGCCTGCGGAGCCTGGTGGTCCCGGCCCCGGCCGGCGCCGCCGACTTCGAGGCGATCACCACATTGCACGGCCTGGAGATCCTGGTGCTGAACGCTCAGGACATCCGCGACCTGGGGCCCCTGGCGGGCCTGGACCGCCTGCGCCGGCTGTCCTTGACGGGGCTGCCCGAGGACGTATCCGGCCTGGAGGTGCTGGAGGACCTGCCCGAACTGAAGGCGGTCCTCTTCTCCTCTGACACCGTCAAGGCCAACCAGGAGACCCTCGATCGCCTGCGCGCCGCACGGCCGGACGTGATCATCCAGGGCTTCTGCCTGGGCTCGCGGTGGATGGCGGCGATCGTCGCCGGCGGGATCGTGGGCGCCCTGGCGATCCGCCTCCGGGGGCGCCGGGTGAGCCGATGCGCCGGCCGGTGATCGCGGCGGGGCTGTTCAGCGCCGCGATGGTCGCTCTGGGCCTGTCGGTCGGCCGCCCGGGCCGCACCGGCCTGGCCGTGGCGGGCGGCCTGGTGGCGGCGGGGAGCCTGGCGTGGGCGCTGGGGCGTCACCCCCGGCCGCGGGAGCTTCTCGGCGCACGACTGCCGCGGCCGCGGACGGCCCTCCTGCTGATCCCGTCGGTCGCCGCGGGCATGGCCCTGGCCGGCTGGTACCGCGCCGCACAGGGCCGCGCGCCGGTGCCGGGGGCGTTGACGGCCATCGCCCTGGGCGCCGCCCTGATTGGCCTGGCCGAGGAGGTCGGCTACCGCGGGATGGTCCAGGGCTGCCTGCGCCGCTGGGGCTGGGTCCTCGCCGTCGCGACCGCTTCGGCCGCCCACACCGCCTACAAGTGCTCCCTGTTCGTCTGGCGCCCGGGCGCGGGCGGCACGGCCATGGCAACGCTGGCGATCGGCACGTTCGTCGTCGGGGCGCTGCTTGGCCTCCTCCGCGAAAAGGGCGGTGGCCTGGCCGGCCCCGTCGCCTTCCACGTCGTCTTCGACATCTGGGCCTACGGCGACCTCGGCCAATTCCCCTGGTGGGTCTGAGGCCGACGTCCGACCGTCAGCATCGCGCGCCATGCCCAGGCGTCCCTGCGCTTGGCTTGCCCGGCGTCGCCGAAGACAGTAGAGTCAACCCCGTGGAGTGAGCACCATGACCGACACACCGACCCACGACGGCATACACGGCCCTGTTCCGCCCCAGCGGATGCGGCCGTCGGCGAGGAAACTGCGGCATGTTTATGCCCGCACGCCGGGGGCGCCGTTGTTTCAGCGGGAGTTCGGGTTCTACTGCCTCGATCGGTGGTACCGCGAGGGGCTCAGCCGCGACGCGGACCTGGCGGAGATGTTCGGTTACGATCCGCCGGGCCATCACCGCCTTGGGCAACTCGGCTGGTGCGAGGCGGCGTTCGTGCCGGCGTTCGAGGAGAAAGTGCTGGAGGACCGCGGCGCCCACGAGGTCGTCCAGGACGCCGCCGGGCGGGCGGTGCTGTGCTTCAAGGGGCGGCGCAGCGGGTTCATGCCGGAGTACCTCGACCACCCCGTCAAGGACCTGGCCACCTGGCACGAACGGTGCCTCTGGCGGCTGGACGGCGAAACGCCTGAGCGGTACGACGCGCTGGACGAGCGCATGGCCGCCGCCGCCGAGGCCGCGGGCGCGGGGCTGATGATCCAGCAGGGGCTGATCGGCGGGTACATGTACCTGCGCAGCCTGATGGGCCCGGTCGGCGTGCTGTACGCCTTCCACGACCAGCCCGAGCTGATCCACGCCTGCATGCGGGCGTGGCTGGCCCTGGCCGACGCGGTGATCGCCCGCCACCAGCAGTACGTGACGCTCGACGAGGTCTTCCTGGCCGAGGATATCTGCTACAACCACGGCCCGCTCATCTCGCCGGACATGATGCGCGCGTTCCTGCTGCCCTACTACCAGCAGCTCGTGACGAACATCCGCCGCCGCCAGCTCGATCCCGGCCGCCACCTCTACGTCCAGGTCGACACGGACGGCTACGCACCGCCGGTGATCGACCTGTACCGCGAGTCGATCGGCATGGACGTGATGAGCCCCTTCGAGGTCGCCGCCGGCTGCGACGTCGTCGAGGTCGGCCGCCAATGGCCGGACCTGGTCCTTACCGGCGGCATCGACAAGCGCGTCCTGGCCGCCGGCCGCGAGGCGATCGACCGCCACGTCGACGCCATCCTCCCGGCCATGCGCGACCGTGGCGGGTACATCCCCACCTGCGATCACGGCGTGCCCGAGGAGGTCTCCCTGGCGAACTACCTCCATTACCGCCGGCGGTGTCTGGAGTTCGCGCAGGCTGGCGTTGACGCCTCCGGAGGGCTATGATACCCGCTTACGCCGTCGCCGCCAGGGGGGCGGATCGGAGCGAGAATGAAGACCTATGAGCAGATCAACGCCCGGATCGAATCGGGCAAGGCGGTCGTGCTGACGGCCGAGGAGATCATC
>JAAYZK010000298.1 GCA_012514895.1 Planctomycetota bacterium
CACAAAGCTCGTGAAACCCCCGGCCGCGACCGTTAGGATGAAGAGAGAACGCTATCGAGGCTGAAGACCATGACCGTGATCCTCCCGCCGCTGGAACGCATCGACGCCGCCGACTACCGCGGCAGGGCCCTGGCGGACGCTGCCGACGCGCAGGCCCTCCCCGAGGCGGTGCAGGACGCCCGCATCATGGTCCTGTCGGTCCTGGCGATGATCATGGACCGCCACGAGCGCCATCGAGACTACCCGTTCATCGACACCAAGCTTAACATCCTTCAGCGCAAGGACCTGCCTGCCCACGACCCCATCGCCGGCCGCAATCGCATCTACAGTTGGATCCAGGGCCGCGGCTTGGAGGCCCTGGCCGTCCACGAGCAGTGGCTGCGTCAGACGTCGACCGTCGCGCCGGCGTTGCGGGATGAGTTGTGCGGGCGGATCCGCCGGATGCTCCGGACAGTCCTGGACGCCATGGAGACCCTGCGGCGTTCCAACGGCGGACGGCTGTACTTCGTCATGACCCCGGACGGCCAGCCGCTGCGGATGGGGCCCGACGGGCAGTTCGCCCCGTTGGTCCTGGCCGCCGACGCCCCGTCGAACTACAGCGAGCTGTTCTACGTCAAGGGTCTCGCCGCCGCCGCCGCGGTGCTCGGCGACGACGACGCGATGGCCAACGCCCGCGAATGGTTTGCCGTCATCGACCGCGACCTCACCGAGGGCCGCTTCCGCTCCGACCAGCAGCCGCTGGACCCCAAGAACGCCGCCATCGCCAACATTCCCGGCCGTAACCCTCAGGGCCCGCGGATGATAGCCATCGGTGCCGCGTCGCGGATGTTCGAGTGCACCGGCGAAAACCTCTACCTCGACGCGGGGCTGGCCTACGTGGATCACATCCTCGACACCCACGTCGACACGGACGGCCGCGTCGCTGGTTGCCGCCCGTTCGACCTGTGGGAGTTCGTCGACGACGCCGGACGGCCTTATCTCGAGGACGGGGGCGTCCTGCGGTGCGATCCGGGCCACGCCTGCGAGTTCGTCGGCCTGTCCCTGAAGCTGCTGCGGACCGCCGCCCAGCTCGGCCGCCTGGCCGACATCGAGGCCCCGCGCCTGGAACGCTACCGGACCGCCCTGCCGGGCGTGCTGGAGCGGAACTTCGCGAACGGCTTCCATCCCAAGGGGTTGGGCATCGCCAAGGCCGTCGATCTCATGACCCGCCGGGTCATCCATTCGGACATGCCGTGGTGGTCGCTGCCCGAAACGATCCGAGCCGCGATGGAGGCGCGGCCGCTCGTCGACGACCGGCGGCGGGCGCAGGCCGCCGAGATCGCGCGGCGGTGCTGGAACGCCTTCATCGGCCGCTACGTCCAGCTCCCGATGCACCTGATGGCCTGCCAGACGCTCGACTGCGACGGACGGCCTGTCGACGTCACGCCCGCCACGCCCGACGCCGATCCCGGCTACCACACCGGGCTAAGCCTCATCGACGCCATCGACCAGTGCCTCGGCGAGGCGTGAGGAACGACCCGAACGGCGCATAGCCAGGCAACGGCAACGTCGAATACACAACATCCGAGAAGGAACCCGTCCGTCTGTGGCCGTTCACGTCGGCATTCGATAGTCCCTGTTCGACACTCGATATCCACCGTTCCGTTGCCGTGCGTCCAGCCTTTTTTCGCATTTCCCTGTTGACAGGGGCGAAGCCGGCGGTACAGTTCGTTCAGTCGGACCCTGACGAGCCCTTCTGTCACGGTCGGGCGTAGAGAGAGCGAAAGGGAGTGACGCGAATGCGGATCGACAACCACAATCCTGCGAGCGTCCGGCGCTGTGCGCCGTGGACGTTCGTGCCGGGGTGAGCGGGTCCGCACGCGATGGGTGTTGCAGGCTCGCCACGAAGGTGCGGGCCTTTTTGTTTGGGACAGTCTGAAAGCCACTCGATCCCTCCGGGCCCGCGAACGAAACGCGGGCCCGTTTTCATGGGGCGGCCGCGTGAGACTCCTGGACGGGATGACAGACCATGCCTGGACGTTTGAAGACACTGTGGCGGATCATGGAAGGCCAGCGACTGCGGTATGGAGCCGCCATCGCGGCAATCCTGCTGTCGGCGCTGGTGATGTACAGCCGCCCGCTGGTCGTGAAGGTCGTGATCGACCACGTCATCAAGAACGAACCGCTGGGCGATGAGATGCCGGCGTTCGTGGCGGCCCTGTTCGAGCGGTACGACATCCGGTCGGTGCTGGCTCAGGCGCTGTGGATCGCGACGATCGCCTTCGTCGCCACGGCGGTGATCAGCGGCACGCTGGACTACCTGCGGGGCACGTGGGCCGCCCGGGCCGCCGAGTCGATCGCCCTGCGTCTGCGGGACCGGCTGTACGACCACCTGCAGAGGCTGCCGGCGGCCTACCACGACCGCGCCGAAAGCGGCGACCTGATCCAGCGGTGCACCTCCGACGTCGAGACCCTCCGGATGTTCCTGGCCTCGCAGGTCACCGAGATCGGCCGCGCAGTGATCCTGATGGGCACCGCCCTGCCGCTGATGCTGAGCCTGGATGCGCGGATGACGCTGTGGGCGTGCCTGGTGCTGCCGGTGGTAATCGTCTTCTCGGTAGTGTTCTTCGCCCGGACCAGCGCGACTTTCAAGGTCCAGGCCGAGTCCGAGGGCGCCATGACCGCCAGGCTGCAGGAGAACCTCTCGGGCATCCGCGTGGTGCGGGCGTTCGCCCGCCAGGAGTACGAATCGCGCCGGTTCGAAGAGGCCAACGCGGCGTACCGGGACCGCTCGCACAGCCTGATCCGCCTGTTCAGCTTCTACTGGCCGATCTCCGACTTCCTGTGCATCGGCCAGAACGCCGTGGTGCTGCTGGTCGGGGCGTTCTACGTGGCCGACGGGTCGATGACCCTGGGCACGCTGTCGGCGTTCATCACGTACGTGAACATGTTCCTCTGGCCGGTCCGCCAGATGGGGCGCGTCCTGGCCGAGACGGGCAAGGCGGTCGTGTCGCTGGGTCGGATCGGCGAGATCCTCGCGGCGCCCGTCGAGGCCGACCGGCCCGCCGCCGCGGCGCCGCCGGCGCCGGCGCAGGGGCGGATCGAGATCCGCGGGCTGTCCTTCTCGCACGGCGGGCGGCCGGTCCTTTCGGACATCACGCTGACCGTCGAGGCCGGCCAGACCCTGGCGATCCTGGGGCCCTCCGGCTCGGGCAAGAGCACGCTCATCCAGGTGCTTCTGCGGCTGTACGACTACGACGCCGGCACGATCACGCTGGACGGCGCGGAGCTGCGCGATCTGCCCCGCCGCCACGTCCGCCGACAGATCGCCCCCGTGCTCCAGGAGCCGTTCCTGTACTCCAAGAGCCTGCGCGAGAACATCAAGCTCGGCCGCTCCGACAGCGACGACGACGCGATGATCGAGGCAGCCAACGCCGCGGCGGTCCACGCGTCCATCGCCCGCTTCGACGCCGGCTACGACACGGTCGTCGGCGAGCGGGGCGTGACCCTCTCCGGCGGCCAGCGCCAGCGCGTCGCCCTGGCGCGGGCGCTGCTGATGGATCCGCCCGTGCTGATCCTCGACGACGCCTTCAGCGCCGTCGACACGCGGACCGAACGGTCGATCCTCGACGCCCTCCGCCGGCGGCACCAGCGGCGGACCACCCTGGTCATCGCCCACCGGCTGACCACGCTGATGCACGCCGACCGCATCATCGTCCTGGACCGCGGACGCATCGCCCAGGAAGGCACCCACGACACGCTCGTCGCCGCCGAGGGCATGTACCGCAGACTCTGGCTCATCCAGAGCGCCCTGGATGAAGACCTCGACGAGGATCTCGAGCCGGCGGCGTCCTGACGCAACGACCCCAACGACCACATAGAGAGCGATCTCATGACGGCACAAGACACCACGCTGCAGGAAGAGGAGTACCAGGGCCGGCTGAGCCTGCCGGTCTGGAAGAAGCTGTTCGCTTACGCGCGGCCTTACCGCGGGCACCTGGCGGGGCTGTGCGCCACCGCGGCGGTCCTGGCGGTCCTGGAGGCCGTCATGCCCATGCTCAGCCGCGGGGTCATCGACGCGGCCGACCAGGCACGCCATGATCTGCTGCGGCTGTACGTCCTGGGCTACGCCGTCGTCGTGCCGCTGTTCTGCACGTGCATCTTCGCCTTCATCCGCATGGCCGCCCGGATCTCCACCGGCATCAGCCACGACATCCGCAAGGACGGCTTCGACCACCTGCAGACCCTGTCGTTCTCGTTCTACGACCGGCGGGCCGCCGGGTGGCTGGTGGCGCGTCTGACCGGCGACTGCGACCGCATGAGCCGCACGCTGGCCTGGGGCACCCTCGATGTGGTCTGGGGCACCGGCATGATCATCGCGCTGACGGCGGTCATGCTGTCGTGGAACGTGACGCTGGCCCTGGTGGTGCTGTCGACCCTGCCGGTGATCGCCTGGGTCTCCATGGTGTTCCAGCCGCGGATCCTCCGCGCCTCCCGCGCGATCCGCAAGCAGAACTCCACCATCACTGCCGCCTACAGCGAGTGCATCAGCGGCGTGCGGACCACCAAGACGCTCGTGCGCGAGGACGAGAATCTGCGGGAGTTCGCCGGAAAGACCGCCGGGATGTTCGACGCCTCGATGCACAATGCGGTGCTCTCGGCGGCGTACTTCCCGATCCTGATGACGATCGGCTCGACCGGCGCGGGGCTGGTCCTGTGGGCCGGGGGCGTCCGCGTCATCGGCGGGGCGCTGTCGATCGGCACGCTGGTGCAGTTCATGAACAGCGCGATCATGCTGATCTTCCCGATCCTGGAGATGTCCCGCGTCTTCGCCGATCTGCCCAACACGCAGGCCGCCGCCGAGCGCGTGTTCGGCCTGATCGACACCGACCCGGCGGTGAAGGACACCCCCCAGGCCCTCGCGGCCATCGCCGCCCACCGGACCGGAGGCGAGACGGCCGGCGACCTGGCCGGCGACGGGATGGACCGGCAGATCCGTCGGATCGAGTTCCGCGACGTCAGCTTCGCCTACCTCGAAGGCAAGACGGTCCTGGACCGCTTCAACCTCACCGTCGAGCCCGGCCAGACCGTCGCCCTGGTCGGCCCCACCGGCGGCGGCAAGAGCACCATCGTCAACCTGCTGTGCCGGTTCTACGAACCGACGGACGGGCAGATCCTCATCGACGGGATCGAGTACCGCGACCGCAGCCTCCACTGGCTCCAGTCCAACCTCGGCATCGTCCTCCAGCAGCCCCACCTGTTCAGCGGAACCGTCCGCGAAAACATCCGGTACGGCAAACTCGACGCCGACGACGCCCAGATCGAACGGGCGGCGCGGCTCGTCCACGCCCACGACTTCATCGCCAACCTCGCCGACGGCTACGACACCGACGTCGGCGAGGGCGGAAACAACCTCTCCACCGGCCAGAAGCAGCTCGTCAGCTTCGCACGCGCCGTCCTGGCCGACCCCCAGATCTTCGTCATGGACGAGGCCACCAGTTCCGTCGATACCGAAACCGAAAAGGCCATCCAGAACGGCCTGCAGGCGGTCCTCCAGGGACGCATCAGCTTCATCATCGCCCATCGCCTCTCCACCATCCGCCAGGCCGACGTCATCTGCGTCATCGACGACGGCCGCATCCTCGAACAAGGCGACCACCGCCAGCTCATCGCCCGGCGCGGCCGCTACTACGAACTGTACACCAGCCAGTTCACCGAAGAGCAGACGGCACGGCTGCTCAGCGCGGGGGATGACTGAACGCGGGGAATCATTCAGACCGTGTCCCCGCACGGTGGCACCCCGGACGGTCCGCCACGCGTCTAGCTGTCCCCGTATTCGCCACCGCCGGGGCGCGGCCGTTCAGAGCGTGTACCGCTGTCGAGAACCACCGGTCCCCGGCAGGGCCTTCCAGGCCGCGGCACACTGCCTGCTTGTTCTGTCACTGGGTTAATGTTGGATATTCGGCGTTGCCGTTCGTGCGCCGGATTCCTGCGCCCGCCAGGCGGTCACAGCGCCGCCCCGAGGGCCAGGAAATACACGACGATGGCCAGGCCCATCGCGACGGCGGCGGGGAGCATGCGGCGGTAGACGGGGCCGAAGGGGGTGTCGAAGTAGCGGTTGGAGACGACGTAGCAGACGTGAAGGGGGCTGAGCATCATGCCCAGGTGGCCGAAGCCGTACGCCAGGACGATGTAGGGCAGGACCGACCCGTCGCCGGCGTGGGCCGCGGCGACGGGGACGACGATCGGGAAACTCACGCCGACCAGGCCGACGGCCACGCCGGTGATGGCCCCGGCGATGAAGGGCAGCACCGACACCACCAGCGCCGTCGGCACGTGCAGGGCCGCCAGTTCGGCGGCGATCCGCTCGGCCGCCCCGGTGGATTCGAGGATCCCCTGGAAGACCATGACGCTCATCACCAGGCCGATCAGGATGTAGCTGGACGGGCGGGCGAAGACGGCCGCGGTCTGGCGGAGATCGTGGCGGTTCATGGCCACGGTCCACAGGAAGCTCACCAGCAGTCCGGCCACGACAGGCCCGTACTTGGCGACGACGGCGGGCGGCTCGAAGCCCGCCCTGGCGGCGAACCACAGGGCCGCGAAGGCGGGCAGCCACACGACGATGATGATCCAGATCGGCGAGGTCGCCCACAGCAGCCTGCGCCGGGTCCCCGCCGGCGGCGGGGTGGCCGCCGTCGCGTGCAGGTCCCCGTGCGTGCCGCGGAAGATCAGCAGGCCCGCCGCGAGCATGGCGATGCCCAGCGGCAGCATCAGCGGGGCCAGTGTGGCGTAGCCCCCCTTGATGTACGTCGTGGCCAGCAGCACGCCGGGGTACAGCGGCCACCAGTGCTCCCAGATGTGGCGGAACCAGTAGTTGACCGCCGAGAGCAGCCCGGCGTCCCTGGAGGCCTCGCCGGCGGCGGCGCGGACCATGGGGGCCGAGAACAGGGCCCCGCCGGGCATGGGCAGCAGCCCGATCAGCGCCGGCAGCGCGCTCATCGTCACTGCCGGGCGGCGAAGCAGCAGCCGCGCCAGGTGGACGATCCGGTCGGTCTGCCCGCTGCGCTCCATCAGCAGCGAGAGGCTCAGCAGCAGAAGCACCGCGCCGAGCACCAGCGAATCGCCCTTGACCAGGGCGCCGAGAGCCTTGCGGGCGATCGTTCCGCCGTCCAGGCCGAACAGCCCGCCCAGGGCCGCGGCGCCGATCAGGATCGCGATCGTCAGGGGCACGCGTTTGCCCGTCCGGGGCAGTTTCAACCGCCCGATCAGCAGGATCAGCACGAAGACCGCCAGGGTTCGCAGCAATGCACTCATGGCGATCTCTTGTAGACGCACCGGGCTCCCCGGTCAATCCACGCCAACCGATTCCCGGACCGGCGGCCTAAGGCGTTCCACCGTAGAGACAGGCGCCAAGGCTTGGCGTACAATGAGTTGGATTCCCGCGGCCCGCGCCGCCGCACGCCTGGGGGCCCGATTCGCGCACGCCCCTGCCCGCTGGTCATGGCGCGGGGGCGACGGGCCGATAGCGAGGAATGCGGATGATCGCCCCATCGACAGCCCAGGCGAGGGAGAGCATGCAGAACATCGACGCATTGCCGGACCCGATCAGCATCGACTGCACGGAACACAACCCCGACCAGTTGGAGGCGCTGGAGTGGCTGGTTACCAACCGCCAGGGCTCCTACGCCTGCTCGACGGTCCTGGGCGCCAACACGCGGCGGTACCACGGGTTGCTCGTGGCCGCGACGCTGCCGCCGGTGGGGCGCCAGGTCGTGCTGTCGCTGCTGGCGGAGGAGGCCCGGTGGGCGGACCGGACGATGGCCCTGTCGAGCTTCCAGTTCGCCGACGCGATCAGCCCGGACGGCCACAGGCACCTCAGGCGGTTCATCCACGACGTGGCCCCCACCTGGATCTTCGCCTGCGACGACGTGACGATCACCCGCCAGCTCGTCCTGGCCGAGGGCGCCGCCGTCGTGGCCGTCCGCTACCGGCTGGAGGCGCCCCACCCGGTCACGCTGCAGGTGCGGCCGCTGGCGGCCCTGCGGGACTTCCACACGATCCGCCGCGCCCACGAGGCCCACAAGCTGCGTTTCGCCCGCGCCGAGGGCGGGGTCCGCATCGAGGACCTCCAGGGCGCCGCCGAGCCGGCCTGGATCGGCATGACGGGCGCCAGGTTCATCGACGCCCCGCAGTGGTGGTACCGCTTCCTCTACCGCCAGGACGTCCACCGCGGGCAGGAGGGGCTGGAGGACCTCTACACGCCGGGCTGGTTCGAGGTCACCCTCCAGCCGGGCGCGTGGGTGCAGCTCACGGCCGCCTGCGGGCAGAAGGAGGGGCTGGACTTCGACGCCTGCGTCGAGCGGCGCCGCGGCCACCGCGCCGAGTTGGCCGCCGCGGTGGCGCGGGACGGCGACGAGGCGACGCGGCGGCTGGCGGCGGCGACCGACGACTTCATCGTCACCCGCCAGACCCCCGCCGGGCCCTCCACGACCATCCTGGCCGGCTACCCCTGGTTCGCCGACTGGGGGCGCGACACGTTCATCGCCCTGACCGGCCTGCTGCTGCTCACGCGGCAGTTCGACCGGGCGCGCCAGGTCCTGGGCACCTTCGCCGCCGCCATCGCCGACGGGATCGTCCCCAACCGCTTCGACGACTACGGCGGCAGCGCCCACTACAACAGCATCGACGCCTCCCTGTGGTTCGTCCTGGCCGTCGACCGCTACATCCGCGCCTCCGGCGACGAGGACAGTTGGTCGCAGCGGTTCGCCGGACCCGTCCGGTCGATCCTGCGGGCCTACCACGACGGGACGCACTTCAACATCCACGCCGACGCCGACGGGCTGCTGACCGGCGGCGACAGCAACACGCAACTGACGTGGATGGACGTCAAGTACGCCGGGCAGGCCATCACCCCCCGCCACGGCAAGGCCGTCGAGGTCAACGCCCTGTGGCTGGAGGCCATGCACATCATGGCCGACCGCTCCCGCGGGGTCGACGCCGAGGCCGCCGACCACTACTCCGCCGAGGCCCAGCGAGTCGGGGCGGCGCTGGCCAACGCCTTCTGGTTCCCCGAGGGCGGGTACCTCTACGACTGCCTGACCCCCGACGGACCCGACGCGTCGCTGCGCCCCAACCAGGTCATCGCCCTGGCCCAGCCCCACTGCCCCCTGGCGCCGGCCCAGCAGAGGCAGGCCCTCGACGTGGTCATCCACAACCTGCTCACCCCCGTCGGCCTGCGGACGCTCGCCCCGTCGGACGGGCGCTACCGCCACCGCTACGGCGGGAGCTGGGAGTCCCGCGACCGCGCCTACCACCAGGGCACCGTCTGGCCCTGGCTGATGGGGCCGCTGGTCCAGGCCTGGCTGCGGATCCACCGGTTCAGCCCGGAGGCCCGCCGGCAGGCCGGCGTCTGGCTGGCGCCGCTCGATGAGCACATCGGCGCGGCCGGCCTGGGCACGATCAGCGAGATCTTCGACGGGGACAGCCCCCACTGGCCCCGCGGGTGCATCGCCCAGGCGTGGTCCGTCGCCGAGGTTCTGCGGGCCAAACGGATGGTGCAACTGGGCCACCTGCTGTAGAATCCGCCCATGGTGCGATTGGCATGTCTCCTGTCGCTCTGCTGGGCCGCCGGGGCCACCGCCGCGGTGCGGTGCGAGCTGGCGCCGGCCCAGGCCCAGTCCGCCCGTCCGGACGGCTACGGCCGCGCGGCGCTGCGGGTCGAGCACGACCTGCCCGCCACGGTGCGGGCCGTCGCCCTGCGGGCCGTCTCCGGCGGGCCGTGGATGGTCGTCGAGATGGTCGCCCCGACCGGCCGGACCGGCCCGAAGACCGTCCGTTTGCCGGCGACCTCGGCCGCCCAGACGTACGTGATCCTCGGCCTGGGCTCGCCCGATGACGATCCCCGGGAGTCGGCGCCCCTCTTCCAGGCGCAGGCCGCCATCGCCTGGCCGCCCGACCGCGTGAACGCCGCGGCGGTCCTCCATCCGTCGGTCGGCGGGATCGGCGGCAGCGCGGCGGCCGCGTGGCCGGCGGACCTGAAGGCCCAGGTGCTCATCGTGCTGGCCACCGGCACCGTCCTGGGCCTGTTCGTCCTGCCGGCGCGTCAGGTGCGGCTGCGGGCGATGCTGATCCTCGCGATCGCCGCGGGCATGGGCGCGGCCGTCGCCGGCCTGCTGCGCGTCACCCCGACGGTGACGGGACGGACGATGCACGTCATCGACCGCTACGAAGGCCGCTCTTGGATGACCACCCTGACACACCTGGCGGCGCGGCGCACCACGACCGCCCGGCTCACCCTGGAAGGGCCCGCCTGGTGCGCGTACGGCAGCGCCGAGGCCATGGCCGCCGACGGGACCGTCCTGAGGCCGACGGACGGCTCGGTGCTCGCCGACACCGACGTCGTCTGCCCCCTGCGCCCCGGGCGACCGCAGGTGCTCCTGGCGACGGGGCCGCCGCCGCAGGGGGCGCCCCTGCCGGCGACCGTCACGCTGGGGCAGGCCGGCGCCGGGCGGACGCTCACCAGCGACCGCGACACGCC
>JAAYZK010000299.1 GCA_012514895.1 Planctomycetota bacterium
ACGAGGTACGCTCGCTGCTGCTTGTTCAGCTTCATCTCCGTCTCCTTGTCTTGCCCGGGCGTTCCATCGCCCGCGCCACGGTTGGTAGTCGGGGTCCGGCCGCCGGACAGCAGCCCCTCGGGGTTGGCCCCGGGGTTGCCCACGAAATCCACGGCCGAGCACCAGGCGACTCGCCCCACGGGGGGCAGGTCGCCGCGTTCCTCGAAAACAAACCCCGCCCGGACGCTCATGCCGCAGTCGGCCGGCGCCGTGCGGGCCAGGGCCTTCAGCCGCGTTCCCAGCCGGCCGTTGGGGCCTTCGTCGGCGTACGTCCCCAGGTGCACATCCGCCCGCACCTGGCGGCTCTCGCCGGCGCCGACCAGGCGGGCGTTCCGCACGCGGCCGACCAGCCACAGGATCGGATCGACGTAGCCGTCGAACGCGCCTTCCTGCAGCTCGGGGTGGGTGCAGCGGCACACGACGCCGCCGGTCCGCTCGTTGATCGCCGCGGCCAGTTGGCTCAGCGTCGTCTCGTCGACCTCGAAGGGGTCGCGCCCCCGCGGCCAGGCCGTGCCGATCGTCATCACGGCGACGTTGAGGATCGTCCCGCCGCCCAGGTCGCCGTCGCCGTCGGTCACCGGGATCGGCTCGGCGCCCGTCGAGGCGGCCTCGACGAGTTGGACCTCCACCGCCTGGGGCCGTCCGCCGGCCAGGGCCACCGCCCGCCCGCGGCGGATCCGCTTGCGCTTGGCTCGATTGCTCATGCATGACTCCCGTTGTCGTCGTCCAGCAGTCCCTTCAGCACGTGCTGGCGGGCGACCAGGCCGGCCAGGTCTTCGCCCTCGCCCTGTTCCTGGTCTTCCTCGCCGGCGGCCGGATCGTCGGGGCTCATGCCCGTCTTGGGCCGGTTGGCGGCGCCGCCCTTGAGCAGCCAGGCGTCGACGACGTCGCCGACGCCCTGTTCGGCCGCCAGCGCGCGGAACTCGGCGATCTCCGACAGCGTCTGCTCGATCGTCGTGCCGTGCTCGTTGGCGTAGTCCTGGGGACTCGCCCGCCCGGCCCGGATGGCCATGTCCCAGGCGGCCTCATCCTTGATCCGGTCGATCGACTCGCGCGGCGGTCCCTGCCAGTTGGTGGCCAGGTACGCCCGCCGCCACAGCCCGGTGGGGTCCTCGCGGAAGCCCATCGCCCGCAGGCGGCCCTCGCCGACGGCCAGCGTGACCCACTCCTCCAGGTCCGCCCGGCAGATCCGGTGGACGAACAGCAGATCCTGGATCCAGTCGACCTCGGCCCAGATGTCCAGCTTCGCCTGGCGCTGGCTGGAGAAGTTGCCGTCGGCGTACCAGCGGCAGACGGTCGCGAAGTCCAGCCCGGTGCCGGCCGCGATGCCGCGGAGCTGCTCATCGACGAAGGGGACGTACATCGTGTCGGGCGTGCCCGGCGTGGGCATGTAGGGCTTTTGGCCCGGCTTGAGCACCGTCCACAGCCCCGGACTGACGTTCACGCGGATCTCCGCGTCGTCCGCCGCCGCGGCCGTCGGCTGCTTGAGCCCCAGCCGCTGGGCCACCGCGGCGGGCATCTCGGCCGCGGCGGCCTGCTCCTGGGCGATGAAGCCCACGTTCGCCGCCCGCCCGCGGGCCTGCACCATGGTGTAGGCCTCGTACATGGCCAGTTGGCGGATGCGGGCCAGCACCGGCCGCGTCCACGGCGTCCCGATCCGCTGGCGGACGCGGTCCTGGCGGTAGAGATGGTAGCAGCGGGCGGCGGGGATCCTCGCACTGGCCGTCGCGTAGTCATCCAGCGGGTGGGCGGCCGTGTGCAGGTGGTAGGCGATGGGGTTATGCCACTGGCCCACCTCGATGCCGCCGCGGACGGGCCGGCCCTCGTGGCTGGTGACCAGCTCGTCGCGCTGCTCGTACTCCACCTCCTGGAGGATCAGCCGCGTGGCGGCCGGGTCGGGCAGGTACTGGTGGGGGACGAACAGGCCGCCGGCGGCGACCAGCTCGTTCATCCACAGCCGCTGCTTCTCCGGCATGGTCTTGGTTTCCTCGGCGTCGACCAGGCGCGGCGTGTAGCAGCGTTCCTCCCACAGCCGATCGCGGGCCGCGTTGAACTCCCGCAGCAGGCCGACCCTGCGGTCGGTGGGGTGGCGGGCCGCCGAGCGGGCGGTGATCCCGCCGCCGACGGCGTAACGGCCAAACGCCCCCTGGATGCTGGCCGCCCAGCCGTCGTTGGCGATCGCCCGGCGGCTGCGGGCGAGCATCGTGTCCAGCTCATCGAGGATCGACTGGTCGGCCGACGCCAGCCCCGTCCGCCAGTCGCTGTTGGTCTGGTCGCGCCGGGCCGCGTCGTGGTAGGTTCCGCCGATCGGCTGATAGCGAGCCGCCGCCACGCCGGCCAGAAACCCCCCGACGATCCGCCCGGCCAGCGAGCCGCCGAAGGCCATGGACCTGCCGGCGGCGCCCCCCAGGCCCGCGAAGGCCTTTCCGGCCAGCTCGACCATGCCGCGGCTCCACCGGGCCATCTACGTGCCCTCCGTGAAGCGCACGGCGATCGCCGAGACGGTGCCGCCGGCCTCGGCGATCAGTTCCCGCTCGAGCCCGCGCAGCCACTCGATGTGCCGCTGCATGGCGTCGAGGCTCTGAAACGTGGTCTGGTTGCCGTCGTGGCTGTAGCTCAGCTCGCCGGCGTTGATCGCCGCCCAGGCGGTCTGCAGTTGCGTCTGAACCTGTTCGAGTGTGATCGGCATGGTGCCAGCATCGGCACCGCCGCCGGCGGATCACAGGGGGCCGTTACCGCAAAACGGTAACAAGTGGGGGAGGGGGGAGGAAAACGGCGGCGGCGAATCATGCATAAAAGCCGTGCAGATTCGCCGCATGATCGGAGGGGTCAGCGGGCCGCCAGGTACTCGGCGAACAGGGCGACCGTGGGCTTGAGGCCGAGAACGCGGGCGATCTTCCGCCATGTCGCCCATGACCAGGTGGGCTCCGCGGCGTTCTCCCACTCGCTCCACCGCGACTGCCCCACGCCGGCGATCGCCGCGGCGGCCGTCTGCGTCAGCCCCCTGGCCTCGCAGGCGCGGGCCAGGGGGGTATCGGGTCGCGCGCGGGGGCTCATGCGCCCCTCCCATCGACCCAATCGAGGAACTCGCCCAGTTCGACGTCGGTCACCCACGTCCAGTCGGGGTGCTCGCCGTCGGGATCGGCCGAGACGGCGACGCCCCAGTCGTCGGCGGTGGGGTGGGACGGGAACGGCGTGATCTCCACGCCGGCGGCGTTGAAATACTGGCGGGCCAGGTCCTCCAGCGAGGCCTCGCCGTTCTGCGCCACGTTCGCGGCGGTCTCGATCAGTCGGCCGCGCAGGCCCTGCTGTGCATCTTCCAGGCACACGGTGTAGTCCGGGTCGAATCGTTCGGCCAGCTTCTCGGCGATGCCGCGCCAGTCGCCCGCGTCGAAATAGTCCGTCGTGCTCGGCGTGGTGACCTCGGCCGTCGGCCCCTTGGCCACGCGTTCCAGCAGCTCGGGGTCGGCGTCGTCGGCCAGGTCCCCCTGAACGTGCTCGACCGATCGCCACACGAACAGGGAGGCGCAGCTGCTCTTTTCGTCCAGCAGAGCGGCCGCGGCCTCCCAGTCGGCGACGGTCCGGGTCCAGATCCTCGGCGTGGTGACATGCTCGGCGGCGGTGCAGGTGATCGTGATTCCCATCGTGGTCCCTTTCGGTTGTCTGTCTCGCCGGCCCCCATGGCCGACGCTCCTATTATCGGTATTTCCGGATATACGTCAAGAGGCCACTATCTGGATTTCCGGATATTTCTTCATGCCCGTCACAGGTTGCTCAGGCGGAGCAGCTCTCGGAAATAATCATGGATCATGCTGTTCGTCCCCCGGCAGCCGTCCAGGTGGAACTGGAGGCATTCGGCCATCGACCAGAGGTCATCCTTGCTGTCGGCGTCGACGTGGTGCTCGCGGCCGTTGGGCATCTGGGGGGCGAAGATGGTCACCAGGACGATGTCCGGGCCGTTGTGCATGCCGTCGCGGCGCTGCGCGGTGGCGTACCAGTGGCCCGTCTGGCCGTTGATCTCGTGGCGTCCTTCAAAGTCGATTCGCGTGATTCGCATGGATCACTCCTTGTGCGGGGGTCACTTGCCGAGGCGTTCGATCTTGACAAACACGTCGCCGCCGTGGCGCCCTGCACGCTTCCAGGCTAACTCGCGGGCCTCCTCAATGCTGTCGGCGCTGAAGGTGTAGCGTTCGATGGGGGCGTGGCTGACGGTGTCGGTAACGGCCGCCCGGTAGAGGCTTCGACCTTCCCGGTGGTCTTCGCGTTGTGTTTTCATCCTGCGTTCCTTTGCGATAGTGACGATCGCATCAGGCCATGGAACCCCCGAACCGGCAAGGCAATTCGCCCGCCCTGGGCGGTTTCCCAGACCGCCGTCGAAAACTAGTCCGCCGGTGGCGTCAGGGCCTGCCAGTCGCAGCCTTCGCCGTGGACCAGTTCCGCCCATCGCCGGCGGATCACGTCCGCGTAGCGTGCGTCGAACTCGAGCGTCCGGGCCCGCCGGCCGGTCTGCTCGGCCGCGATCACCGTCGTGCCGCTGCCGCCGAAGGGGTCCAGGACCAGGGCCCCGCGGCGGGCGGAGTTGCGGATCTGGTGTTCGAACAGGTCCACCGGCTTCATCGTGGGGTGGTCGGCGTTGCGGGCCGGCCGGTCGAACACCAGCGCCGTCGACTCGACCGGCTGCACCGTCACGCCTCGGCCGCGGATCACGCAGGCCTGGCCGTCGATCACCACGCACCATCCGTCGGGGACCCGCGCCGCCTGCCAGGGCGGATCCGCCCGGGCGATCGTCGTCTGTTTCCGCCCGCCCAGCCAGGTGTGCCCCGCCCCGTCCTTCCAGCCGTACAGGCACGGTTCGTGCCGCCACTGGTAGTCCTGCCGTCCGAGCACCATCGCGTTCTTCACCCACACCAGGCACTGACGTATCTGCCAGCCGACGGCCCTGCATGCGGATCGAAAGTTGAACCCCTCGCTGTCGGCGTGCCAGATGTAGAACACCGCCCCGGGCCCCATCACCGCGTCGGCCGCCCGGAAGGCGTCGATGAGGAAGGCGAGAAACGCCGCATCGTCCATCGCATCGTTCTCGATTCGCAGGGCCTCCGTCGTCTTGCCCTCGTAGGCGACATTGTACGGCGGATCCGTCAGGAGCAGGTCGGCCCGCTCCTCGCCCATCAGACGCACCAGGTCCTCGCCGCGCGTCGCATCGCCCACCAGCAGCCGGTGGTCGCCGAGGCGGTACATCGCCCCAGGGCGGCTGGCCGCCTCCCGCGGCGCCGGCGGCGGGGCGTCAAGATCGTCCTCGACGGCCCCGGCCAGCAGCTCGGCCAGTTCGCGCTCTGAGAAGCCCAGCCCATCCAGGTTGACCGCCATCGCCTGCAGTTCGGCCAGTTCGGCGGCCAGGAGGTCCTCGTCCCACGTGGCCAGCTCGGCCAGCTTGTTGTCGGCCAGGCGGTAGGCGCGGGCCTCGGCGGCCGTCAGTTCGCCGGCGATGTGGACGGGCACCCGCCGCAGGCCCAGCCGCCGGGCCGCCTCGTACCGGACGTGGCCGCAGAGGATGACGCCGGCGGCGTCGACGACGATCGGTTGGCGGAACCCGAACCGACGGATCGACTCAGCCACGGCGTCCACCGCCGCGGCGATCCGCCTGGCGTGGCGATCGTACGGGTGGACGGCGTCGATAGACCGCAGCTCGACCTTCATCGGCCCCGCCCTTTCTCTTCCGGTGTGAGGGCGGCCCAGTCGCACCCTTCGCCGTGGGCCTCCTCGGCCCACCGCCGCCGGGCGACGTCGCAGAACCGCTCATCGATCTCGATGGCCATGCAGACCCGCCGGGTCCGCTCGGCCGCCAGGATCGTCGTCCCCGCCCCGCAGAACGGTTCCAGGACGAGGTCGCCGGCGTCGCTGTGCATCAGGATCGCCCGCAGCGGCAGCTCGACGGGAAACATCGCCGGGTGCTCATCGTTGGCCGCCACCGTGTTCATCCGCCACACGCCGGCGTACCCCCACTCCCGCCGCTGGCGGGCGGAAAGCCGCCGGACATAGCGGTACTTGGCGCCGGCCAGGGCGATGATCCACTCGAAGTCCGTCCCGCAGAAATCCTCCCGGCTGATCGCCGTGCCCTCTTCGTCGGTGCCGAAGGCGCCGACGTACTCGTACTGCTGCACGGGCTTGGCCGACGACAGGTGGTAGGGGCCCACGCCGAAGTTTGCCCCCTGCTTCAGCCAGATGCGGATCCACAGCGGGCGGTAGCCCTGTTCGCCGAACATTGCCACGCTGTAGGCGAACGTCGGCTCGATGTGCTGGCCGCCGGTGGTGTACAGGTCCCCGAGGTTCCAGACCACCACCTCCGCCCGCCGGCACAGTTGCTCGACGACGGGGCGGATCGTGGCGAACCACGGCTCGATGCCGTGCTCCTCGTAGGATTTGCCCACGCCGTACGGCGGGCTGGTGACCGCCAGGGCCGCCCGCCGCCGGCCCAGCAGCCTGGCGTAGCTGTCGGCGGCCGTGGCGTCGCCGCACAGCAGCCGGTGGGCCCCGAGGCGGTAGATCTGCCCGCGACGGCTCCGCGGCCGCCTCTGCCGGCGATCGTCCGCCGGGGGCGGCCCCTCGTCGGCCTGGGCCTCGTGCAGCACGTCGGCCAGCTCATCGAGAGTGAACCCCAGGGCCTCAAGGTCCACCTCGGCGCGGGCCAGTTCGCGGAGCTGCTCGGCCAGGCGATTCTCGTCCCACTCGCTCAGTTCGCCGGTGCGGTTGTCGGCGATGGCGTAGCCGCGGAGTTCGGCGGCCTTGAGGTTGCTGCGGACGGCGGCGACGTGCGTCCAGCCCAGCGACGTCGCGGCCAGCAGCACGCCGTTGCCGGCGACGGCGATCCCGTCGGCCGAGACCACGATGGGCTTCTGCTGGCCGAACCGCCGAAGGCTCGCCTGGATCGCCTGGAGGCTCCGCTCGCCGTGCAGGCGGGCGTTCTGGGGGTCCGGCCGGATGCTGTCAAGAGAAACGGCGAGCGGCCGAAGGGTGGGGGCGATCTTCGTTACTGAAGACCGCCCCTCTGCGGGCCGATGCATAGCGGGACTTCAATCTCTGACCGCCTGATGTCTTTCACGAGCATGCCCGGCGTGCAAAATACCGCAGAGCCTTCCGCCAAGAATCCTCTGCGGCTGCCGGTTAGCCTGACCGCCTACCGGCCGCGCCGGGCACTGCTTCCCTTGTTCGGCGGTTGAAGCTGCAGCCGCCGCTTCAGCTCGGCGATCACCCGGTCGGGGTCGGCTGACACCTTCGCCTCGATGGCGGTCAGCCAGGCGTCATAGGCCTGGCGCGGCACCTCGAAGGTGTACGCACCGCAGACGAAACGCATCACCCGCTGGCCGCGATGTCGCGGCTCGGCGGGTTCTCCGTCCTCATCGTCTTCGGCCGCCGGCGGCCCCTCGTAGCGGTCGGCGTCGTCGGCCATCGCGTCCAGCAGGCCGACCAGGTCCTCCAGGGCGCCGTCCTGCAGGTCCACCTCGGCCAGCAGGCTCTCGAGGGCGTCGCCGTCTGGCGTGGCCATCGCCGCCAGCGGATCCAGCGTCGCCAGGATCCGCCGCTCGGCGTCCTCGTCCCACCGGCCCACCAGGACGGGCACGACGGTGCCGGGCGGCACGGCATCCTTGCGGGCGTGGCCGTCGATCAGCCGCTTGGTCTGTTCGTTGTACAGTAGGGCGCCCGCCCACCCGACGTCGTCCAGCATGGTCTTCAGAGCCGCCGTCTGGCCCTCGGGGTGGCGCCGCCAGTTGGCGGGGTTGTCGGCCAGGCTGCCCGCCTCGATCCACTCGAGGCGCAGCGGCCGTCGTTCGTTCTTACGCTTTGCCATGGGTCTTCTCCTCGACGATCACGGGCGCCTTGTCCAGGTGCCCGCAGCCGCGGCAGCGGATGTAGAGCACGTCGCCTTCCTGGCTGTATCGCTCCCACGCGCCCAGCGTCGCGCACCGCTCGCAGCGTTTGCGCCCCAGCGTACCGTGCACGGCCTCGAGCCTCAGCCGCTTCAGCCGCGC
This sequence comes from Planctomycetota bacterium, assembly GCA_012514895.1. Taxonomy (GTDB): domain Bacteria; phylum Planctomycetota; class Phycisphaerae; order SM23-33; family FEN-1343; genus JAAYZK01. The sequence goes on from JAAYZK010000299.1 coordinate 8,067, forward strand.
GGCCTCCAGATCCCGGGGGTCCGCCGGCGGCGTCGTTTCACCGGCGGGGGGATTCGTTTCACCGACCGCTGGCGGATCGCCCGCCGCCGGCGTTGTCGTTTCACCTTGGGTGGGCTTTCTTTCATCCGCGGGCGCGGGCGCCACCGTCTCTGTTGCCGTTCCTGCAGCCTGGGGCCCGGAGCCCGACGCCTGCAGTTCTGTCTTGCGTTCCTTCGCCATCACTGATCTCCTTTACAGGGGTTGGGGAATCCATGCATCGCCGCCGGCGGCGTCGGCCGCTCGGGGGGCGGGTGTCTGTTGCTGTTGCTCCTGCTGCCAGGCGGCCACCTCGTCGAACGCCGGCAGCAGGTGCACGTGGGCGGCATA
>JAAYZK010000300.1 GCA_012514895.1 Planctomycetota bacterium
CCACCTGGACGAACGTGTCGGTCATCTCGCTGACGCGGCGCATGACCGACGCGTGCGAGTACCTCCCGCCGGTGTAGGCGTCCCGCAGGTCGGCGTGGGCGTCGAACTGCAGCACGCTGACCGGCCCCCCGGCGTCGATGGCGGCGCGGACGGCCGGCGCGGTGACCGAGTGCTCGCCCCCGAGCATCAGGACGAAGCGCCCCGCCGCATGCTGACGGCGGCAGGCGTCGTAGACGCGGCGCATCTGCTCTTCGGGCTCGTCGGCCGGCTCGACGGCCGGCGCGGTCAGGATGCCGCAGAGGTCCAGCTGCACGCCGGTCTGCTCATCGTAGCGCTCCATGTGGGGGGAGGCGGCCAGGATCGCCGCCGGCCCGTCGGCGGTGCCGGTCCCGCAGCAGACGGTGCCCTCGTAAGGCACCGGCAGCACCGCGTAGCGTGCGGCGGCCGCGTCCGGGAGCGGGCGCAGACCCAGGAAGGTGCCGGGGGTGTAATCTTCGACCATCACGGGTTCTTTGGTCATGCAATCCTGCCGGCCCGGCGTTATCCGAGCCTGCGCTTGTAGTCCTCGTAGCCGTACTGGCGGATGACTCTCATGTCTCCGCCGGGAATGTCCGAATCGACGCTGACGATGGACGGGTGGCGGATGCCGTTGAACATGGTGGTCTTGACCAGGGTGTACTGGGCCATGTCGGTCAGCACGAGCCGGTCGCCGACCCGCAGCTCATTCTCGAAGCCGTACTCGCCGATGATGTCGCCGGACAGGCAGGTCTTGCCGCCCAGGAGGTACTTGTGGGGGAACTCGTCGAGGGGCGCGTCGAAGTGGTCGTCGTAGAAGACGCGTCCGTGCCAGACTTCGGGGGTGTAGGGCATCTCCATCACGTCGGGCATGTGGGCGGCGGCGGAGGCGTCGACGATGGCGATGTCGGCGGAGTGGGGGTTCTCGATGACGTCGAGCACCTGGGTGACCAGGAAGCCGGTGTTCATCACGTGGGCTTCGCCGGGTTCGAGGTAGACCCTCAGCCCGGTGCGTTTGCGGAAGTCGCAGATCGTCTCGCAGAGCAGGTCGATGTCGTAGCCGGGGCGGGTGATGTGGTGGCCGCCGCCGAAATTGATCCACTTGAGCTGCCCGAAGTACTCCCCGAACAGTTCCTCGACCTGCTCGAGCGTGCGGACCAGCACGTCGGCGCCCTGCTGGCACATCGTGTGGAAGTGCAGGCCGGTGATCCCGTCGAGGTTGTTGCCGTCGAAGTCGCTGATGCGGATGCCGAACCGCGAGCGGATCGTGCAGGGGTTGTAGATCTCCACGCGGACCTCGGAGTACTCCGGGTTGACGCGCAGGGCGACCTCGATGTTCCTGTCGGCCTTGGCGATCGCCTGGCGATACGTGTTCCACTGGCGGAAGGAGTTGAACACGATGTGATCGGCCAGCCCGGTCAGTTCCTCGACCTCCGCGGCCGTGTAGGCCGGGCTGTAGGCGTGGACCTCGCCGGTGGTGAACGTTTCCCGCGCCAGGCGCGCCTCGTACGTGCTGCTGACGGCCACGCCGCCGAGATAGGGGGCCATCTCTTCAAAGAACGCCCACGTGGCGAACCCCTTCATCGCCAGCAGGATCCTGCACTCGGCGCGGGCCTGGATGTCGGCCAGTTGCCGCATGTTGCGGCGCAGCAGGGCGCGGTCGATCACGAAGCTGGGGGTCTCAATGGGCAGCGTGCGGTAGTCGAACGGCACGTGAAGGCTGGCGGGTCGGGTTCGGGTTCTCAATGATGGAGGCCTTTCTCTACGTAAACGTAGCTAAACATCTTCCAGGGCGGGAACCATCTCGGTCCACGGCAGGCCCCAGGGGCCCAGGTCGGCCATGAAGGGGTCGGGGTCGAACTGCTCCATGTTGAACACGCCCGGACCGGTCCACTGTCGCGTCAGGATCATCTTGGCTCCAATCGCCGCCGGCACGCCGGTGGTGTAGCTGACGGCCTGCGAGCCGACTTCGCGGTAGCAGGCCTGATGATCACAGATGTTGTAAACGTAGTAACGGCGGGGCTCACCGTCGGCCAGCCCCCGCACGAAGCATCCGATGCACGTCTTGCCCTTCGTCCGCGCTCCCAGCGAGGAGGGGTCCGGCAGCAGGGCCTTGAGGAACTGCAGCGGGACGATCTGATGCCCCTCGAACGGGACCGGATCGATCCGCGTCATGCCGACGTTCTCCAGGACCCGCAGGTGCGTCAGGTACGACTCGCTGAACGTCATCCAGAACCGCATACGGCGGATCTCGGGGAAGTGTTTGACCAGCGACTCCATTTCCTCGTGATACAGCAGGTACATGTCGCGCGGGCCGACCTGGGGGAAATCGAAGGTCTTCCTGATCTCCAGGGGGGCCGTCTCGACCCACGCTCCGTCCTGCCAGTAGCGCCCGTTGGCGGAGACCTCGCGGATGTTGATCTCCGGGTTGAAGTTGGTCGCGAACGGGTAGCCGTGATCCCCGGCGTTGCAGTCGAGGATGTCGACGGTCTGGATCGTGTCGAAGTGGTGCTTGCGGGCGTGGGCGACGAAGACGTTCGTGACGCCCGGATCGAACCCGCTGCCCAGCAGCGCCGTCAGCCCGGCATCGGCGAAGCGCTCGTGGTAGGCCCACTGCGGGCCGTACTCGAACTTCGCCAGGTCGGGATGCTCGTAATTGGCGGTGTCGAGGTAGTGGACGCCCGTCCGGAGGCAGGCCTCCATGATGGTCAGGTCCTGGTAGGGCAGGGCCACGTGGATGACCAGGTCGGGCTTCACGTCGCGGATCAGGGCCGTCAGTTCCCCGACGCGGTCGGCGTCGACGCGGGCCGTCGCGATGGGGCGGGGGCAGGACGCGGCGATCTCCTGGCACCGCGCCAGCGTCCGGGAAGCGAGGGTGACCTCGGCGAACACCTCGGGGTGCTGGGCGCACTTGTGGGCCACGACGCGGCCGACGCCGCCGGCCCCGATGATCAGAACCTTGTCCATGCGCAACCTCCACGCAGCGCGGCCCGCTGTGGCCCGGGATTGCGAACGCCGGACACCGCATCCGACGCACCAGACTCCTGAGCCGCGTGATTGTACGTGTTGCGCCGCCAGGTGCAAGGAATTCGCGCCGAGTTTTGCCGGCCGCCGGCTGCTTGCCACGGCCGGGGGGGGGTGATACAATGGCCGGCCAAAGCGTTTCCAGTGAAAGGATAGTGGATGATGAACCAGAAGGTGCGCTGGGGAATTCTCGGGGCCGGTCGGATCGCCGGACAGTTCGCCAGGGGCCTGGCCGCCTGCGAGTCGGGCGTGCTGACGGCCATCGGCTCGCGCAGCCAGGCGAAGGCCGACGCGTTCGGCGACGAGCACGGGATCCCGCGCCGGCACGGCTCGTACGAAGCGCTGGTGGCGGACGGCGACGTGGACGCGATTTACGTGGCGACGCCTCACCCGATGCACCATCCCAACGCGCTGCTGGTCCTGCGGGCGGGCAAGGCGCTGCTGTGCGAGAAGCCCTTCACGGTGAACGCCTCCCAGGCCCGCGAGGTGGTCGCCGCCGCCCGGCGGGCGGGGGTGTTCTGCATGGAGGCGATGTGGTCGCGCTTCCTGCCGTCCGTCCGCCAGGCGGCCGACCTGGTCAGGCAGGGCGCCATCGGCGAGGTCCGAATGATCCAGGCCGACTTCGGCTTCCGCACCGCCGTCGACCCCGAGGGGCGCCTGTTCAGGCCCGAACTGGCCGGCGGCGGGCTGCTGGACGTGGGCATCTACCCGCTGTCGCTGGCGGCGATGATCCTCGGACGGCCCCAGGCGGCGACCGGGTTCGCCCAGCTCGGCTCGACCGGCGTCGATGAGCAGGCCGCCTTCGTCGTGAAGTTCCCCGGCGACACGCTCGCCCTGTGCGCCACGGGCGTGCGGACCGCCACGCCCCACGAGGCGACGATCCTCGGCGCCGACGGCCAGATCCGCCTGACCAGCCCCTGGTGGAAAGGTTCCAGCCTTATCGTCAGCCGCGGGGGCACCGTCGAGACGCTCAAGCCCGAGATCGTCGGCAACGGCTACAACTACCAGGCCGACGAGGTCGCCCGCTGCATCGCCGCCGGGCGGACCGAGTCGGACGTCATGCCCCTGGACGAGACGGTCGCCCTGATCGAGACGATGGACCAGTTGCGGGCCCAGTGGCACCTGCGCTACCCGATGGAGTGACTTGCCATGCAGTACGGGCGCGTCGCCGGGATCGACAAGAACGTTTCGCGGATCGGCCAGGGCCTGATGATGCTGGGCATCGGCGACATCGCCGCCGACTTCGCCCTGCTCGATGCCGTCTGGGAGTCGGGCATCACGCTGTTCGACTCGGCCCACATCTACGGCGGCGGCTGGCCCGACCGCGTGTTCGGCCAGTGGCTCAAGGCCCGCAGGCTCGCCGACAAGGTCGTGCTGCTGGACAAGTGCTGCCACCCCCGCGGGGGCAAACCGATGGTCCGCCCGGAGGTGATCACGGCCGAACTGAACGACTGCCTCCAGCGGCTGGGGCTGCCCGCGATCGACCTGTTCGTCATGCACCGCGACGACCCGACCCAGCCGGTCGGGCCGCTGGTCGAGCGGATGAGCCGGCACATCGACGAAGGCCGGATCCGCGCGTGGGGCGGGTCGAACTGGTCCCACCCGCGCGTCGCCGAGGCCAACGCCTACGCCGCCGAGCACGGCCTGCGGCCCATGGCCGTGGTGTCCAACCAGTACTCGCTGGCCGAGCTCCTGGAAGACCCGTGGGGCGGCACGTGCCAGACGCTCACCGGCGACCGCGGCGCCGAAGCCCGGAGATACTATGCCTCGACGCCCGCCGCCCTGGTCAACTGGTCCAGCCTGTGCGGCGGGTTCTTCTGGGGGCGCTTCACCCGCGACAATCTCGGCAGCTTCACCAGCGACGACGACAAGCGCTGCATCCGCTGCTTCGCCAGCGAGGCGAACTTCACCCGCCTCGATCGCGCCGCCGAGGTCGGCAGACGCCACAACGCCACGCCCGCCCAGATCGCCCTGGCCTGGCAACTGTGCGGCCCGCTGAACGGCTACCCCCTCCAGGCCTCCTGGACGCCCGCCCAGGCACGCGAAAACGCCGCCGCCGCGGACCTCCCGCTGACCGCCGGGGAAGTGGCGTATCTGAACCTGGAGGGGTGAGCCGCGAGGCGCGAGGTGCGACAGCGTCCGACGGCTCATCGGGGCTCGATCGCCCGCCAGATCGCTTCGGCCATCTTCCCATGCCCGTCGGGCGACAGGCCGGCCCCGTCGGCGGCCAGAAGGCCCGCGAGGACCCGTCTGGGCAGCAGGGCCCTGTTGGGCAGGGCCCGGATCGCCCGCCGCTGCGCCAGGCCGTACCGGCGGGACAGGGGCAGTTCGACGACGATGACACGGCAGGGCCCCCTGGCGTTGATCGTCGCGACGAGGGCGTCCAGGTCGGCGGCGAAATCCTCGGCGCTGCGGCCGGCGCGCCGGTCGCCGGCGCCGACGACCAGGACGATCAGCCCGCGGCCGGCCAGGGCCGCCGCCTGCCGGCGGGCATCGTTCACCGTCGCCCCGCCGGCTGTCAGGTCGACCACGTCCACGTCGTGCCGCGCGCCCAGCAGGGCCGGCCACGTCCGCGCCCCCGGCTCGGAGGCAAGCGAATCGCCGATGACGCAGAGCGTCTCGCCCTCGCCCAGCGGCAGGGCCGGGAACCGATGGCAGGGCAGTTCCACCGCCAGGGCCATCAGGCACGCGCCCACCGCCGCCAGGCGCAGCGCGACGGCCGCGGCGCGATGGGAGCGGCCCAGCGGATCGGTCCCGACGGCCATGGCGGCGACGACCGCCCCGCCCAGCCCGCAGGCCCACGGCGGCAGCGGCGCGGCCGACAGGATCGCCAGGGCCGCCCCCGCCCCCGCCGTCGCGGCACGGGCCGCCAGGCGCCGCCGGGGGAGCCGCCCCAGCGGAATGCACGCCGCCGCTGCGATCAGCAGCAGGCCGGGGAAGAACGACAGGCCGCTGGCGAACCAGTACGGCAGCGGGTGCGGTGTGGCAACCATGGGGGCGAGCCTACCTCTGCTGGGATGGCCGGATTCTACCTCCCCGTTTCGCACGCCGCCAGGGTCGGCGGGGATTGCTGATTCGGCAAGTCGTGGTAGAATCGTGTCGTGGGGCGTTCGGCCCCGCTCATCGAACGGAGGTTGCGATGTCTGCTGCCCCAATGCGCGTTCTGACCGCCGTGATTCTGCTGCACCTGGCCGCCTCGGCGCCGGCGGCGCCGCTGGCCGGTGACGCCAACGGCGATCGGCGGGTGGACCTGGACGACTTCGTCCTTCTCAAGACGAACTTCGGCACGCCGGCCGGGGCGGTCTGGGGCCAGGGCGACTTCGACGCCGACGGCGACGTCGACCTGGACGACTTCGTCATCCTCAAACATCACTTCGGCGACGTGGCGCCGGCGACGGGTCGCCCGGTGCTCACGGTGGTCGAGAGTCCCGGCGACCACTACAGGGTCACCGCCCACGACTCGGTCGATCCCGACCTGGGCTACTGGGAGATCCTCGTCGACGTCCAGTCCGGCGGCATCTACTCCTTCAGGGACCTCACCGACGCCGGCACCGGCGACGGCCACGCCAGCGTTCTCGACGCCAGCGCCTACAACCGCAAGGCGACGCTGTTCCGCTTCGACGGCCGCGGGGGCGACGTCTTCAGCCGCCAGGCCCCCGTCGGCGGGCTGGCCGACCGCCTGACCTTCACGACCGACCCCGACGGCCGCTCGTTCACCATCGCGTACGAGGAGACGGCCGATTCCAGCGACTGGTACCACGGCAGCTACGCCGACGGGGACCGTTCGCTCTCCCCCGGCGAGCTGCTCACCGCGGCCGCGCTGGTGATCCGCCCGCCCGGCGTCGACGGGACGGCCTGGGAGTGGACCATCCGCTACGAGAACGTGTGCGACCATGCCCTGTCGGCGAAGATCTGGGCGGTCGACAGCCGCCAACTGCACCTGTACGGCGGCCTGGCCAAGACGGCCGACGGCGAGACGGCCAGGGTGGACGGGCCGTGGGATCCGCTGGCGCCGGTGAGCTTCACGCGGTGGACGCTGGGCGACAACGCCGCGCTGGGACTGACCGCCGGACGGCAGTTCATCCTCGACTGCCAGTCGGGCCTGGAAGGCCACACCCACGGCGGGTCGGTCAGCACCGGCAGTTGGGCCGGTTTCGACTACCGCTCCTACGGGGCCGGGTATGGCCTGACCGCCGAGGCCGCCCTGCAGCCGGGCGGCGTGCGGGTCGAGTCGGGGCAGTTGATCATCGACATCGCCGGCGAGGGCGCCTCCGTGCCGCCGACCGCCGACGCCGGTCCCGATCAGACCCTCATCGACGCCGACGACAGCGGCGCCGAAGACGTCAGCCTCGACGGGTCGCCGTCCGGCGATCCGGACGGGACGATCGTCGCCTACGACTGGCGGGAGGATGGCGTCACGATCGCCACCGGCGCCACGCCCATGATTTCGTTGGCGCCGGGGGTCCACACGATCGAACTGGTGGTGACCGACGACGCCGGCGATACCGGCAGCGACACCGTGGTGATCACGGTGCAGGCGTACCTCAACCTGCCTCCGGACGTCGAGGCCGGGCCGCACCTGAAGGTGACGGCGGGCAGTGAGGTCCCTCTGTTCGGGTCGGCCGCCGACGACGGACTGCCCCTGACTGGGTCGCTGGCGACGGCGTGGTCGCAGGTCGACGGGCCGGCCATCGCAGTCTTCCAGGCCCCCGACGCGCTGAGCACGACGGCCGTCTTCCCCGCCGACGGGGTCTACACGCTTCAACTGCTGGCCGATGACGGCGAGTTGGCCGCCGCCGACACGCTCACCGTCACCGTGGATTCGACGACGCCCGCCCCGCAGTGGCGCGGCAGCATCACCCAGTACGGGATCACCTGGACCTTCGACCACGTCCACCAGACCGGCCAGTTCGCCAACGGCGACTGGTGGGTGGTCGGGCCGGTGAGCATCACCGCCATCGACCCGGTCAGCGAGGTCGTCATCGGCACGACCTCGCTGGACGGCTTCGTCGCGGGCGGGGCCGATCCGCGGCCGCGAACCATGAACGGATCGATGCTCGATCCCGTGACGCCCCCGGGCGGCAGCAGGCAGGGCTTCGACTCGGAGATGTACATCTGGCATTCGATCAGCGGAGCGATCTACGGCCCCAAGTATGACGCCGCGATGAACGTGGCGCTGGGCGTCAGTGCGGCCACGCCGCTGCGGATCCCCCAGGCCGCCTCGCTGGTCTCGACGATCAGCCATCCCCAGGGTGCTCAGCCCCAACTGAAGGCGGCGGCCGTCCTGACCGTCCTGGACGACGTCCCGCCGGACAACGGGGCGACCTGCTTCCGCCCGCCCTACAGCGGTGCCGATAAGCCGCTCTACTCGATTTACGCCCTGCGGAAGGACCTGCTGCCCAACCTGCCGCTGGTGGCCAACACGCCGTCGCTGGCGAGCGTCGCCGCGACGTTCCAGCGGCCGTGGATCGACCATTTCGGCCATGTCGGCGACGGCACGCAGTATTCCAGCCCCACCGACAACATGCCCAGCTACGGCCGCGAGTACTCCATGGCCGTGGGCAGGGCGGCCTTGCTGCTGCTGCTGGATGAGGCCCAACTGGTCGCCACCCAGGGGCGAAACAAGGATGAACTGCTGATCCGCTTCGTCCAGCTCGGCATCGACCTGTACCACGTCACGGAGAACGGCGGCTACTGGTGGGGCAAGGGCGGGCTGAATCACGGCCGCAAGTGGCCGATCCTCTTCGCGGGCCTCATGCTCGACCACGAGCACATGCGGACGATCGGCAGCCGCTCCAAGTCGATGCCCTACTGGGGTTTCGCCGAGGATGCCCAGACCGGGTTCCTCAGCCAGGCGGACGTGGACCGCACGCACAGCGCCCAGTGGCGGCCCGACACCCGGGCGGCCCAGCTCATCCCCTGCGAGGCCGACGACGTCGGCACGCCGGAATGGAACGGCGGCGGCTGGGCGCCGGGGCTGGACCCGTACGGCCTCAACCTGTACTACGGCACGCCGTACCGGACCATCGACGGCATGTCGTATCCGGGGCCGGTCCTGGCGGCCCTGATCATGGGCCAGCGCAGCGCCTGGAACCACGAGGCGCTGTTCGACTACACCGATCGCTACGTCGCCTGGTCGCTGGCCTGGAATGCCGGCTACAGCCAGCAGGATATCGACGTCTACATCTACGGCGGCGCGTTCCAGCGCGCCATGTGGGAGGCCTACCGGGCGACCTGCCCGCCGGTGTGGAGTGAGTGAGAATGGCAGGCGCGAGGCCTGAGCGTGAGGTACGGCAGCAGTTGGGGCCCGGCCCTGCCTCACGCCTCGTGGAAATGGCGCAAAAAGGCTTGCAGGGGTGTCTGTTGATGGTATAATTCTCCGTTCTTGCCCTGCGGGGCGTGAAATACAGGCTTGGCATCGATTGAGGATGCAAGGAGATAGGCGTGGCACACAGTCCATCTGCAAAGAAGCGGATCCGCCAGAATGAGAAGCGTCGGCTGCTGAACCGCCGCCGCGTGTCGGGTATGAAGCAGGCCATGCGCGAGTTCGAAGAGAAGCTCCGCGGCGGCGACAAGGCCGGTGCCGGCGAGGCGTTGAAGGTCGCGTACAAGAAGATCGACCAGGTCGCCGCCAAGGGCGTGCTGCACAAGAACACCGCCGCCCGGCGGAAGAGCCGCCTAGCCAAGGCGCTGGCGAAAGCCGGGGCCTGAGTCGGCCCTTCGGGATAACAGCCCGCCGGCATGCCCCTGTGTGTGCCGGCGGGTTTTTGTGTGCGCCCGCCGGGAGGGCGCATGAAAGAGGCCCGCGCGGTGCGGGCCTCTTCCGTCAGTCGGTATCCGGCAGTTGTTCGGCTAGCGGCGCCTGCGGAGCAGCATCAGGCCGCCGAGGGCCAGCAGGCCGACCGTGGCCGGTTCGGGGATCGGCGTCAGCGCGGTCTTGAAGATGGCCGGAGCAGGCATCCCCGGATCGTCCAGAGTGACATCGATCACGAGCGATCCGCTGCCCGTGCCGGGGAAGAACGCATCGCCGTCGGCGACGGTGCCGCCCCAGACGTTGAGCATGTCGATCTCGCGAAGGGCATCATAGTCCCAGGCGAACTGGGTGAACGGCTCGATCAGCCAGCCGTTCTCCATGAAGTCGGTCGTCGGGTTGGTCAGTTCGCGGTTGAACTGGGCGATCCCGTGGCCGAAGAGCTTCCACTGGAAGTTGTTCCAGTCGGTCCCGGTGCTGTTGTTGATCGCCTCGGACTGGATGATGATGCGTGTCGCCAGATCGTCCAGCGCCACGCCCTCGACCTGGGCGAAATCCAGTTCAATCGAGGGGTACAGCCCGGTCAGCGGGTCGGGCCCGAAGCGGAAATTCCTGGAAACGGTGATCGCCACCCACCTTACGCCTTCGGTGACGCCTTCGCCGTCGACGCTGACCTGCAGATTGTAGTGGTCAGGACCGTAGATCCGCCACCCCGAATCGCCGAGGGGCTCATCCAGGTTGCTGACAGGGGCGGCCTGCGACACTGCGGCGCAAGCCATGAGCGCACAACACGTAAAGAGCACAAACGAGCGAACCATGAGCTTTCTCCTCCATGCACCAGAACATCCGTCCCCCGAGCTCAGGGGCCGGGCACGTCTCTCCTTGTTCTCTCCGACGCTCAGCCCGAGACCCACCTCTCAAGCGGGTGCGGCGGACACGTTGGACGAACGAGCAACCGGCAGTGCGACGACGGCCGAATGTCCGGCCGTACCTACATCATCGGCATAAGCGCGCTAGGTGCCGAGCAAAAGGGAGCAGGCGGGTCGGCTTGTACGTTTGAGCTTGAGCATTCGGGTACCGGCTGAGCCTGCCTGCACCACTGCGCCCAAAATATACCCGCAGCGACATTCTGTCAAGAAAGAAGTTTATGAATAACTGCTGTCGGGCCAAGAACTCCGGGGGAGCCCCGGCGGCGATGCGGGAACGGGGAGAAAGCGTAAGCTGTTTTACAGGAGGAACCTACGGATGATACGCGACCCCGGGTCCCCGGCAGGGCGCCCCGTCAGCGGACCCCCAGTGCCTCCAGCGTCCGGGCCGTCGCGTCGGCCAGGGGCCCGTCGAGTCGGAAGCCCGCGGCCCGGGCGTGGCCGCCCCCGCCGAGGCGCCGGGCGACGGCGGCGACGTCGACGTCGGAGGCGGGCTTGGAGCGGAGGCTCCCGCGGATGCGCCCCTCCTGTTCGACCAGCAGCGCCGCCACCTGGACGGCCCCGACGCGGAGGGCCTCGCTGAGGAGGTTCTCCGTCTCGTCGGCCGTCGCGCCGGTCTGGGCGAAATCGGCGACCGACAGCGTCATCATCGCGACCCGCCCGCCGTCATGGTACCGCAGGTTCGCCAGCATCCGCCCCAGCAGGGCCAGCCGCTCGGGCCGATCGTTTTCGTACAGGGCGCGGTACAGCGCATCGGGCGAGACGCCCGCGCCGATGCAGCGGCCCACCACGCCCAGGGCGCGGGCGTCGGTGCTGCTGAAGCGCAGCCAGCCCGTGTCCGTGCAGACCGCCGCCATCAGCGGCTCGGCGACCGCCCGGTCGAGCGGCCAGCCCAGCAGGTCCAGCAGCTCGGCCACCATCACGCCCGTCGCGGCGGCCGTGGGGTCGCGCCAGCGCAGCGGGGCGATGTCGTGGCCGGTCTGGTGGTGGTCGATCACCAGCAGGTCCGGCCAGTACGAGATGATCGTGTCGCGGACCTCCGTCAACTGCGCCAGCGAGCAGGTGTCGAGGATCACCACCCGGTCGGCGTCGCCGGCCGCGGCCCGCAGGTCGTCGGGATGGACGAACGCCTCCCCGCCGGCGAGGAACCGGTATGCGCGGGGAACCTCCCGGCAGACCATCCGGGCCGTCTTGCCCTGGGCGCGGGCGGCCCGGGCCAGGGCGAGCATCGAGCCCAGGGCGTCCCCGTCGGGCCGGTCGTGCGTCACCAGCAGCAGCCGCTCGCCCAGGCGCAGCCGCGCGGCGATCCGCTCGCCCATGGGGTGGGCCGCCGATTCAGCGGAGTTCGTGTCGGACATCCTCAATATCCTTTGCGATCTGACGGCACAGGGCGTCCGGCGAGTCGAACGCCCGCTGCTCCCGCAGGCGTCTGATCAGCCGCAGGGCCAGCCGGCGGCCGTACAGGGTTCCCTCATGGTCCAGCAGGCGGGCCTCGACGGCCCGCTCGGTCAGGCCGAACGTCGGGCGCGTGCCGACGGAGACGGCGGCGGGAACCGTCCGCCCGTTCAGGTCGGCCCAGGCGGCGTACACCCCGTCGGCCGGCAGGAGCTGGTCGTCGCAGTCGAGGTTGGCCGTCTCCAGGTGCAACTGGCGGCCGATGCCCCGCCCGCGGACGACCAGGCCGCGAAGCGTGTGCGGACGGCCCAGGCAGGCGGCGGCATCCTCGACCTTGCCCTCCTTGAGCAGGTGGCGGACCAGCGAGCTGGACACCCGCGTGACCGTGCCGTCCGCCAGTTCGACGGTGACCGGGTCGACCACGTGCACCTCGAAGCCCATGGCCCCGCCCAGCTCGGCCAGCGTCCGGACGTTGCCGGCGCGGCGGTGGCCGAAGAAGAAGTTGGGCCCCTCGACGACGTGGCGGGGGCCGAGGTGGTCGACGAGGATGTCGCGGACGAACGCCTCGGGCGTCAGGTGCAGCAGCCCGGGCGTCGTGTGGACGACCACCACGTCGTCGGCGCCCGCCGCCGCCAGCGCCTCGCAGCGCTGGTCGAGGTGCATGAGCCGCTGGGGCGCCCGCTCGGGGGCGAGGATCCTCAGGGGGGGCGGCTCGAAGGTCAGGACGACCGCCCGGGTTCCCTCGCGATCGGCCAATTGCCGCGCCGTGGCGAGGATCGACTGGTGGCCGCGGTGGACGCCGTCGAAGTTCCCGATCGTCACCGCGCAGCCGGCGGGCCGTTCGCCCAGCGTCTCCAGACCATGTAAGACCGTCGTCGCCATCGTTCCGCCGCATCGCTCCGCTGCAAGCTGCCGTCGAATCCGCGCCGAGCGGACAAGTGTACCGCCGCCGCGCCATCGGGACAAGGGCGGCTCGCGGCCGCCGGCGGCCGCTCCCGCCGGGACGGCGCCCGCGGCACCTTCACCCCAAGTGTATGCCAGGACGCAAAATGCAAAAAAAGCGCAAAAGGAGTTGACAGCATTTTTCGATTACGGTATTACAATACCATTATTCAGTTATTCGGAGGCCGCGGCGCGTATGTCAGGTATGGTGAGAATCTCGGAGGCGTTCGGGCTGGCGTTTCACACGGTGCAGTACCTGGTGTCGGCCGAGCCGGGCACGTCGGTGTCGGGCGTGCGGTTGGGCAAGATCTTCGGCGTCTCGGCGGCGCACCTGGCGAAGGTGCTGCCGCGGCTGGTCCGTGCGGGCATCCTGGCGTCCAGGCGGGGGCCGACGGGCGGATTTGTCCTGGCCTGCGACCCCGACGCGGTGACGCTGCTGGATGTGTACCGGGCTGTCGAGGGCGACCTCAGCGCCGTCACCTGCATGCTCGGCCGGCCGCGCTGCCCGGAGGGCACGTGCGTGATGGAGCGGCTTCACCAGACGGTCCACGACGAGGTCTACGACAGACTGTCCAGCACGCGGCTGTCGGACCTGGCCGTCAGGACGCAGGCGTGAAGTGTTTCGGGGCCGTCCCGACTATCATTCTTTCACCATCCGTTTGAGCACCTGTTCATCGAGGAGAACCGTTGATGACATCCATGTTCTGCTACCAGTGTGAGCAAACCGCCAAGGGCACCGGCTGCACCGCCATGGGCGTATGCGGCAAGGACGCGACGACCGCGGCGCTGCAGGACCTGCTGGTCCACGCCGCCAAGGGTGTTTCGGCCGTTGCTCACGCCGCCCGCCCGCTGGGCGTGATCGACCCGGCCGCCGACCTGTACGTGGTCGAGGCCCTGTTCATGACCGTGACGAACGTCAACTTCGACCCGGCCGACATCGTCGACAAGCTCGCCGAGGGCAAGGCGGTCCGCGACGCCCTGCAGGCGAAGTACGCGGCCGCCGGCGGCGTGGTCGCCGCCCCGGCGTGGACGGCCACGACCGACGTGGCCAATCTCGTCGCCCAGGGCCGCTCGGTCGGCATCGATGCCCGCCTCGCCCAGGCCGGCCCCGACGTGACGGCCCTGGGCGAGCTGCTCATCTACGGCCTCAAGGGCATGGCCGCCTACGTCGACCACGCCCAGATCCTCGGCAAGGAGGACCCGGACGTCTACGCCTTCATCCACAGGGCCCTGGCCGTCCTGGCCGCCGGCAATGCCGACGCCAACACCCTGCTGGGCCTGTGCCTGGAGTGCGGCCAGGTCAACCTGACCGTCATGGGCATGCTCGACGCCGCCCACATCGAGCACTTCGGCTCCCCCCAGCCCACCGCCGTCCGCGTCGAGCCCGTGGCGGGCAAGGCCATCCTGGTCAGCGGCCACGACCTGCTCGACCTGGAAGCCTTGCTCCAGCAGACCGCCGGCACCGGCATCAACGTCTACACCCACGGCGAAATGCTCCCGGCGCACGGCTACCCGGGCCTGAAGAAGTACCCCCACCTGGCCGGCAACTACGGCGGGGCGTGGCAGGACCAGCAGAAGGAGTTCGCGGCCTTCCCCGGCGCGATCCTGATGACCACCAACTGCATCCAGAAGCCCCGCGACTCCTACAAGGACCGCCTGTTCACCGCCGGCCTGGTCGGCTGGCCGGGCGTCAGGCACGTCCACCGGCGCGACTTCTCCCAGGTCATTGCCGCGGCCCGGGCGGCCGACGGCTTCGCCGCCGACGGACCCGACACCACGATCCTGGTCGGCTTCGGCCATGACGCGGTGCTCGGCGTCGCCGACAAGGTCATCGAGGCCGTCAAGGCCGGCGCCGTCCGCCACTTCTTCCTCATCGGCGGCTGCGACGGCGCCAAGCCCGGCCGCAACTACTACACCGAACTGGCCGAGGCGATCCCCGACGACTGCGTCATCCTCACGCTGGCCTGCGGCAAGTTCCGCTTCTTCGACAAGAAGCTGGGCGACATCGGCGGCATCCCGCGCCTGCTGGACGTCGGCCAGTGCAACGACGCCTACTCGGCCATCCAGATCGCCGTCGCCCTGGCCAAGGCCTTCGACTGCTCCGTCAACGACCTGCCGCTTTCGCTGGTGCTGAGCTGGTTCGAGCAGAAGGCCGTGGTAATCCTCCTGTCGCTGCTGCACCTGGGCATCACCAACATCCGCCTGGGGCCGAGCCTCCCGGCCTTCGTCACCCCGGCGATGCTCGACATCCTCGTCGACAAGTTCAACATCATGCCCATCACGACCGCCCAGGAAGACCTCCAGGCGATCCTGGGCTGACAACCTGTCGGGCGACTTGACGTACCGGGCGCCGTGGTCCTCCCCCACGGCGCCCACTTTTTTTCGGGGGGGGCGCCCATTCCCGGCGACAGGGAACGGGGCGGAAAGCCGAAATCCGAAGCACGAAATCCGAAACAAACCTCAAAACAGCAGGAAAGACGGCAACCGTCGAAACGGCCGAGCCCCAGGGTTTGGTGCTTTTCCGTTCCGTTTTGCCGTTTGGGATTTGTTTCGGATTTCGAGTTTCGTGCTTGGGATTTCCGCCCCGTGCCCCATCCGGAGGACAGGGGTTGCGCCTGTCATGCGCATTCCTGCTCTTGGGGGCGGCCAAAGGCCCTACGCCATCCGCCAGATGCACGGCACGGGCACGCAGCGGCAGTCGATGTTCAGGTCCTCCCCGAGGAGGCGGGCGAGTTCCTCCATGCCGCGCGCTTCGCTCAGCTCGTGGGAGGTCTCGATGACGGGGATGTCCAGTTCCGCCGCAAACCGCAGGCCGAGGTTGTCGGTCTCCCCGCAGACCAGGGCGTCGGCCCCCATCTCGATCAACTGCTCGACGTACCCCACGTTCGTGTACAGCCCCAGCCCGCCCCAGGGAAGTCCGATCGCGCTGATCGGCGAGTCCGCCGGGTGCGTGCTGACCCGCAGGGCCGCCATGCCCATGCACCGCTTGACGTGGTCGATGAGCCGTCCGAACGTGGGGACCGGGGCGTCGTACAGCCTGTGAGCGTACCACGGGCCGCCCGGCCTGGCGCGCAGCTGCAACTGGTCGGCGAAGGCCCTGTAGACGCAGAGCTTGTCGGCGGTATCGTGCAGGCGGACGGCCGTCATCCCATGCCGTTTCAGCAGCTCCAGGCGCCTGGCGTTGGTGGGCCAGGCCAACTCGGACGGCTCGTGCCTCGACGCGATGCCCGGATAGGGCCACGTCAGGTTCTCGTGATGTACAAGGCAGTTATGTCCCGCCCGTGCCGCCGCCTCGATCGCCTGGGGCGAGGCCGTCCACGCCACCGACACGCCGGTCAGCTCCGCCTCGGCCGGACCGAACGACACCCCTTCGTCGCTGCGCAGCGGCTCGCCGGAGCGTTTTCGGGCAGCGGCCAGGATATCCAGAGGCGTTGTCATCGGTCTCACGCGGCCCGCGGGGCGGCGTCGTCCTCGCGTACGAACGCCGCGGCGCGATGCTCGCACGCTGGAACAGCATACTTGATCCCGGCCGCTCGTGGACAGCCCAAACCGAGCGTGCTGTTTCAAACTGCCCCGTTGCCACGTGGCTGAATGCCGTGTAAGCTGTCGCGGCCGGGACAGCGGGGAGAGCGACGCGATGGCAAAGCGGACGGGACGATGGCGGGCGTGGATCGCACTGGCGTGGCTGCCGGCGTGGGGCTGCGTTCTCGCGATGCTGGCGTTGTCGCTGAAGGCCAACATCAGCAGTCCGTGGCACGTGACGCTCGCCGACCCCGACAAAGGGAAGTCCTGGTCGTACTCGGCGTGTCCGCCCGAGCCGGAGTTGGATGAAGCCACCTGCCATCCGGCCTCGCTTTCGCCGGATGAGAGCCGTCTGGCCATCGCCAGGCTCGATGGCACGGTAGAGCTGTGGGATCTGACGGACGGACGGCTTGTCGAGGTGATCGAGGCGGGGACGGCGGAAGTGTGGAAGCCTTCCTTGGTCAATACGTGGATCCACCTGCTCGCCGACGACGCCGGTGTGCTCGTGCTGCGAGGGTCGCCGCCGCGACTGGAGGTCCTGTCCACCGGTGGCCGCGCCGTCGCCGAGCCGACCCACGAGCGGGTCCATGGGGCGCTGGTCCTGTCCGATCGCCGCCGCGTCGTGTCCGTCACCCCAAGGGGCCTCTTTCTGGACGACCTGTGGACGGGGGCCGTGCGCGCCCTGGTCGAGCGGGAGGTCCCCGACGCGGCCACGGTGAAGCTGGCACGGGGCGGGGGCGATCGCGTCGTGGCGTGTGCGATCGACGAGACGGTGTACGTGGAGGCAATCGAAGGCGAAGGCGGGCCGGCGTGGGCCGATCGGCTGACTGCGCCGGCCGATGCCGCCGCCGGCACGGCCGAGGGGGCGGCGTCGACGCCGTCCGAGACGGCCGCCGGGCCTCTTCGCGTCTCCGCCCTGGCGCTCTCGCCGGACGGCCGCTATCTGGCCGTCGGCTATTATAACCCGCCTTACGGCCGGATCCGCCGCGTGCGGCTGTACGACGTCCTCAGCGGTCAGCGGCTGTGGGACCATGAGGGGCCGGGGCTCCGGGACATTCTTCTTTCGCCCGATGACGGCAGCCTTCTGCTCACCCGCACGTACCCCCGCCGCGGCTGGGGGATGAACCCGGTGGGGGTCGAGCGGCGGGACATCAAGACGTTCGCACCGCTGCCGGGTCCCCCAGTCATGGGCTTCTACGGCGACACCCGCTGCCAATGGATGCCGGATGGCCGCGAGTTCATCGTCTATGGTCGTGGCGGGATGGTGCATGTTCCCGATCACGGCCTGTGCATACGCCCGCAGCCGGAGCATCCCCAGCAATGGGAACCGCCCGAAGTGGTCCAGGTCATTCCCGCCGACGGCGGGTCGCGCCTCATCGAGGTGACCAAGGGGCGGGCCGTCCGCGTGTGGCAGCGGGATGCCGCGGCCTCGCCGTGGGGGACGTTCCACCGGCTGAAAGCGTGGGGGATCGTCCTGGCCGCGGGGGCCGCGGTGGTCGGCCTGACAGTCTTGGCAGGCAAGCCCAGACGTGAGCAGCTTCGCGACAAGAGGTGGAGGTGGGTCTGTCTCCTGCTGGCTGGCGCTTCGGCGGCGGTATTGGCCCGCATGGTGATCGACCAGGCGACCGGGTGGCTGTGGGGCCAGCAACAATGGCGCGATTGGGGGTGGAACGTCTGGCTATGGAGCGGCGGGCACTATGGCGGTTGGCTGTTGAGCGTCTGGCTGCCTGTGGCTCTTTGGGGGGTTGCGGCACTGATCCTGGCCTTCGGGCCGGTCGCCATGGCCAGAGCCGTGCCCGGTGCGACGCTGTTGGGGCTGATCTTCGCCGCCGGCTTCGGCATCGGCCTGGCCATAGTCCTTGCCAGGCTCGGCCGTCTGGCCATGGGAGGTTCCGCGCCTCCGGTGACGGCCGTCGATGGGCTATTGGACATGCCCGTCGGAGCGGCGGCGGGCCTGGTCCTCGCGGTGGTCCTGACGGCCGGGCTCGCCGCTGCCGTGGCGGCGGTGGTGCTGCTGTTGAACCGGATCCAGAACGTGCCGCGATCCTCGTGAGGTGGACGACGGACCCAGGGGGCGGTCCGAAGTATCGTCTTCCGTCGTTCCTGAAGCCTGAAGCCCGAAGCCTGAAGCCCGAAGCCTGCCGGCGCGGCGCTTCCGGCGGGTCGGGCGGGCGGCTATGATGCGGGGATGGTTCTTCGCATCTGCGAGATGATCACGGAGCTTCGCCCGGCCGGGGCGGAGCGGTGCGTGTACGAACTGGCGACGCGCCTGCCGCGCGGGCGGTTCGCGGTGGAGGTGGTCGCCCTGCGGGGCGGGGCGGTGGCCGAGGCGCTGGCGGCGGCGGGGGTGCCGGTGCACGTGATCGGCGTGCGGGGCAAGCTCGATCTGCTGCGGTGGCGGCCGCTCGTGCGGACGCTGGCGGCCGGGCGCTTCGACGTGCTCCACACCCACCTGTTCCACGCGGGCCTGCTCGGGGCCGCCGCCGGACGGCGGGCGGGGATCGGCCGGTGGGTTCACAGCGAACACGTCGTCGAACGGCGGTTCCGCCCCTGGCGGTTCCGGTGGGCGGCCCGCGCCGGACGACGGGCCGACCGGATCGTCTGCGTTTCCCAGGGCGTCCGCGCCGACCACCAGCGCCGCACCGGCCTGGACGACGGCCGCTACACCGTCATCCACAACGGCGTCGACGCCGCCCGCTACGCCTCCGGCGGCGCCGGGCGCGCGGCGTGGCGGGGGCGGTGGGGGCTGGGCGACCGGGACGTCGCGGCGGTCTTCGTCGGCCGTCTCGACCGCCAGAAGGGCATCGCCGTCCTGCTGGCCGCGTTCGATCTGGCCGCCGCCGAGCACGGCTCGCTGCACATGGTCCTGGCGGGGGACGGCCCGCAGCGCGCCGCAGTCGAGCGGTGGCGGGCAGGCAGCCCCGCCGGCGGGCGCGTGCACCTGCTGGGACACGTCGACGACGTCCCGGGCGTCCTGGCCGGCGGGGACCTGTTCGTCCAGCCGAGCCTGTGGGAGGGGTTCTGCCTGGCCGCCGCCGAGGCGATGGCGGCGGGCCTGCCGGTGGCGGCGACGGATGTCCCCGGGCTCAACGAGGTCGTCGCGGCGGACACGGCGCTGCTGTGCCCGCCGGGGCAGGCGGGCGCCCTGGCCGCCGCCCTGGCCGCCCTGGCCGCCTCGGCCGACCTCCGCCGGCGCCTCGGCGCCGCCGGACGGGCCCGCGTCGAGGCCCGCTTCACCCTCGACCGCTTCGTCGGCGCCCACGCCGACCTGTACGAACAGGTCGTTCAAGCAGAACCGGTGGCCGGCCGATAACAAGGATGGTACAGTTACAGAGAAGAGTCTCTGCTATGCTCGACAGAGCAGCCGTATTGTAAAGAACCGAGGCCCATTGATCGGGAAGCCAGATCCAGACCCCCTGACGGGGGTACAGCGGCTGCCCACTTGAACTCAACGGGTTCTTTCAAAGCGCTGCTCACCGGCATTGCGGTGGAGACTCTTCTCTTTTTTCTCGAGGCTGGAAGCGTGGGGAACGATCGCGGCCGACAGCCTCATCCGGGCTCTGTGCCGCCGGCCGTTGCCGCTGCGGCGGCTTTCCTTCACTCTTCCTCGGTCGCTTCCAGCACCTGATTGCGCAGGACGTGCGCCCGGGGGTAGTGCAGGCGGACCTGCTTGAGGGACGCCCGCTCGAAGGTCTGGACGACGTGGCCCTGGGGATCGAGCAACTGCTGGACGGCGATGGACCCGCCGTCGTCGACCAGGAAGCGCCCGGCCGCGGCGCCCGCATCCGCCGAGGGCCACGTGAGGCGGACCGCCGTCAGCTCCACCGGCCGGCCGTTCAGCCGATAGGAGACGCGGCCTTCGGGCTCGATGACGACCGGCACGACCGCCCGTTGGGCGTCGGCGGCCAGGGTGCCCTGGACGGCCTCGCCCGTCCGCGCCACGTCGGCGATGAGGGGTTCCAGG
This sequence comes from Planctomycetota bacterium, assembly GCA_012514895.1. GTDB lineage: Bacteria > Planctomycetota > Phycisphaerae > SM23-33 > FEN-1343 > JAAYZK01. Next base: position 20,540 of record JAAYZK010000300.1, read on the forward strand.
CGGCCTTCGGGGATGTAGTCTGCGCCGACCTCGGCGGTGGCGCGAAGCCCCAGGCCCGTGTTTCTGATCACGACCCGGGGGGCGTCGTACTCGATCTCCACCACCCTGTCCGCCAGCGGACGGCCACGCCGCAGGACGCCCACCTGCGAGCGGTAATCGCCCTCGCGTCGGTCGCTCTGGAGCGTCCAGCGGCTCCAGGTGACCCGGGCGTCGGGTCCCCGTTCGAGCAGCTCGACGCTGTAGCCCCAACCGC
>JAAYZK010000301.1 GCA_012514895.1 Planctomycetota bacterium
CTCCCGCAGGCTGCGGCGGGCCTCGTAGCGGACGGCGAAGGCCTCGTCGCTGAGGGCGGTAACCAGCGTCTCCAGCACGGGCCTCGTGCGGTAGTGCCTCAGGGCGCGGGCGCACCGCGCGCGGAGGTCGGCCTCGTCGGCCTCGGCCGTGCAGCGGCGGAGCGGCTCGACGGCCGCCTCGCCGGCGACGCGGTCGAGGGCTTCGGCGGCGTCCAGGCGGACGCGCCCGTCGGTGTCATCCAGCCCGCCGACGATGACGTCGAGGTAGCCTGTCGCCCCGGCCCGGCCCAGGGCGCCGAGGGCGGCGCCGCGGACGAGCGGGTCGGGGTCCCCGGCCAGCGTGGCGTAAGCCTCCAGGTAGGGTTCCCGGTCCCAGCCGCGGGCTTCCATCATGGCGGCGATGCCTTCCCGCCGCAGATCGGGGTCCTGCAGGTCAAAGGCCATGGCGATCCGCTGGCGGGGACTGGTCGTGTCGACCCACCGCCGGCAGGTCCGCATCATGCCCGAGCAGCCGCCCAGCAGCGTCACGCAGGTGAGAATGAGGATCGTTCGAATCATGCGGCTATCCTACAGGTTCAGTTCGTCGGTCCCAACCCAGTGCACGCCGGAAACCGCGCGGCCGAGGAAGCGGCCCGCCACGGCCGCGAAACGGTCCGGGTTATCGGTCGAATAGCACCGCAAGGTTCCCGTGCGGCAGGCCGGCGCGGCCAGGTCATTATCCAGGAGGTGGCGCTTCACCGCAAGGGCGGCGGCCTGGCCGCTGTCGATGAGCGCCACGTCCGGGCCCATGAGCTTGGCGATGGCCCGGGTGAGCAGCGGGTAGTGCGTGCAGCCCAACACCAGCACGGGCGGCCGCTTGCGCTGCAGCAGGCGGAGGTAGTCGCCCAGCACGTGCAGCACGATCGGGTCGTCGTTGCCGCGACCTTCCTCGACGATCGGCACCAGCAGCGGGCACGAGCCGGTCAGAACCTCGCAGCCGGGAGCCAGCGCCGCCAGTTCCCGCTGGTAGGCGCCCGAGGCAATCGTCCCCTCCGTGGCGATCACGCCGAACGGTCCGGACGGCGCCTGGGCGGCCGCCGCGGCGGCGCCGGGGCGGATCATCCCGATGACCGGAACCTCCAGCCGCCCCTGGAGGTGTTCCAGGGCCGAGGCGCTGGCGGTATTGCACGCCACGACAACGAGTTTCGGATCGAACCGCATCAGGAAGGCGGCGTCCTGCATGGCGAAGCGGCGGACCGTCTCGGCGCTCTTGGTGCCGTACGGGACGCGGGCTGAATCGCCCAGGTAGACGATGTCCTCGCCCGGCATCTGCTCCATCAGCCGGCGCACGACCGTCAGCCCGCCCAGGCCGCTGTCGAACACGCCGATGCACCGATTGCGCTGTGTCGCCTCCATGCGCGGGTGATTGTAACAGGGGGAATGGTTAAGATGGTCCGCGAACTTGAAAAGGAGTGGCCATGGTTCGGCACTGCGTGTGGGCGGCGACACTTGGCCTGGTAATCGGCGGAGCAGCGGCCGTGGCGGATGAGTCCCGGACGGCGGCGTTGACGGTCCACGACGACGTGCTGCACACGATCGACGTCCGCCTGTTCGGGCAGTTCCTCGAACGGGCGAGTTTCGGCGATCATGGCCCCGAGGCCTTCGTGGATGCCCGGACAGGCCGTCTGCCCGATCGGATCGTGGCGATGCTCAAGGGGATGGAGATCCCCATCATCCGCTTTCCCGGCGGTACGGACGTGGACTACATCGACTGGCGGGACATGATCGACAACGTCCCCGGCCGCGACGGGCCGCGCCCGGTCACACGCAGCTTCCGCCCGGGCCGCGACGAGCCGTTCACCATCACCAACCGGTTCGGCTACGACGAGTATTTCGCCCTGCGGGACGAGCTGAAGTGCCAGACGATCCTGGTGGTCAACCTCCTGGACGGCCTGGCGAAGCGACGGCCGCTCGACGAGGCCGCCCGACTGGCGGCGGGGCTGGTGGCGTACGCCAATGCCCCGGTCGGCGCCGCCCTGCCCGAGGGCATGCCCGACTGGCCGGCGGTCCGGGCCGCCAACGGCCATCCGGCCCCCTTCAAGGCCGAGTTTGTCCAGATCGGCAACGAGATCTTCCTCGGGACCGTACGCGACCAGGTCGCCGAGGCGACCGGCCTGGCCACGCCCGAGGCCCTGGCGGCGTGGTACGTCGAGGTCTACACCGCCTATGTCCGTGCCATCCGGGCGGTGGACCCGAACGTCCAGATCATCATCGACGCCTGGCTGGGCGGACCCATCTCCCAGACGGTGCACGCCGACCCGGCCATCAAGGCAAATGTCGCGTACCTCGCCTGCCACCGGTACGCCCCGGGGGCCTGCAACCAGGTGTTCCGCGGCGACGGGAAAGTTGACGTCGCGACCGTCAGCGACGAACAGCTCTGGTGGGCATGGACCTCGATGCCCGGCGCGGTGGACGCCGCCGGGCAGAACCAGGCGTACGCCGACAGCATCGACGCCGCCCGCAGGCAGGGCTACCTGCTCGCATCGACCGAATGGAACTGGAACGGGTGGAGTTGGCAGGGCCTGACCGACAGCTTCGACGCCCCGGCGGCCTCCGGGCTGGGGGCGGCGGCGTTCCTCCACGGCCTGATGCGCCAGGGCGGGGACATCCGCCTGGCCACGCAGTCGATGCTCCTGGGGCGGGGGTGGAGCTTCGCGTCGGTTTTCGCCGACCCGACCGGCAAGCACCCCCCCTACTACACGCCGCAGGGCTCGGCCACGCTGTTCTGCCGCAGGCATCACGGCCCGTCCCTGCTGCGCAGCGAGCTGACCGGCGTGCGGACGCACCCGCAGCCCTACCGTTTCGGCTGGGGCGGCGGCGTGGATCACGAGCCGGCCGAGTTGGACGTCCTGGTCACCGCCGACGCCGGACGCGTCTTCATCCACGCGATCAACCGCACCTTCGACCGCGACCTGCCCCTGCGGATCGACCTGTCGGCCCTCGGGGCCGTCGGCGCCGCCGGCACGCACCACCGGCTCACGTTTGGGCCCCACGCCGAGGAGGGCCTGGGCGTCAGCCAGGGCGTGGCGAGGATCTCGGCGGCGCCGATCGCCGCGGCCGTGCGGATGACGGTGATGTTGCCGGCGCGGACCGTGTCGATCATCGAGGTGCCGCGGACCAAGGAGTAGGCGCCGGGTGGCGCCCACGGCCGCGTGTCGTCCAGACTCCTCCCCTTTCGAGGAAGAATCATGCACGGCTCCTGCGGATGGCCGCGGCCCGCTTCTCCAGCGGGTCAAGCACGGTCCTGGGCACGCGGGGGCGGCCGATCCTGAAGCCCGACCAGTCCGGGCCGTGGAAGTCGCTGCCGCCGGTGACGACGAGTTTGAGTCGCTTCGCCAGGTCGATCAACAGGCGGGTCTGGTCGTCGTTCTGGTCGCTGTGGTAGGCCTCCACGCCGTCCAGGCCCCGGTCGACCAGGGCCCGGACGATGCGTTCGCATTGGGCGGCGTTGGCGTAACCCAGGTGGATCGGGTGGGCGAGGATCGCCACCCCGCCGGCGCCGTGGATGGCGTCGAGGGTCTCGCCGGGCTGCGGCCGGTCGCGTGTGACGTAGGCCGGACGGCCGGGCAGGAGGTAGCGGTCGAAGGCGTCGGCCTCGTCGCGGGCGAGGCCCCTGCGGACCAGCGCCCGGGCGATGTGCGGCCGCCCGACGACGCGGTGGGCGCCGGGGAGGTCCGCATCGGTCAGTTCGATGCCCAGTTGGCGCAGCAGGGCGATCGTCTCGGCGTTGCGCCGCCGGCGGGCGTCCCGCAGCCGCTCGATGATGGCCGCCAGCGACGGCGCCGCCGCGTCGACGTGCAGGCCGAGGATGTGGTAGGACGTCCCCTGGCTGCTCGCCGACAGTTCGACGCCGGGGATGAAGGCCAGTTCGGGGTACCGCCGCGCCGCCGCGGCCGCCGCGGCCAGACCCTCGGTGGTGTCGTGGTCGGTCAGCGCCACCGCGGCGAGGCGCTGCTTCTCGGCCAGCGCCACCACCGCCTCGGGGGCGACGGTGCCGTCGCTGGCGGTCGAGTGTGTATGCAGGTCGACAAGCCGTCGCATCAACTCACACGGTCCCTTTCCCAGGTCTGTCCCGTTCATCGTAACAGCCGGCGCGCCGTCCGTCACGGCAACGTCCTTGCCAAATCGCCGCCCGGACGGCATAACAGGGGGCGATCTCGATACAGATATGGAGCCGACCATGAACGCCAACGACAGGATCATCGACGATCTGATGGGCCGTCTGACGCTCGAGCAGAAAGTCGGGCAGATGTTCACCCAGGCCTTCTACGGCACGATCCTCACGCCGGACCTGAGGCGGACGGTCACGCGGCTCAACTGCGGGGGGCTGCGGATCACGCAGCACTTCCGCGGGTTCCGGCGGTACGCCCGCGCCGGCGAGAAGGCCGAGGCCTTCGAGCGGGTCAGCCCGGCCGACCTGACGGGCAACCTCATCGACGACCGCAAGGACCTGCTGTGCAAGTCGCCGTACATGGACGTCGAGCAGTACGCGCGGCTGCTGGCCGACGTCAAGGCCGTCGCGGACGACCGGCCGTACGACATCCCCCTGCACATGATGCTCGACTGCGAGGCCGACGGCGGCGACTGCGTCCGCGGAGGCACGCTCCACCTGCCCTACCCGTTCGGCTACGCCCGCCTGGGCAACGCGCAGCTCGTCTACGACGTCTGCAAGGCCCTGGGGATCGAGCTGACGGCGATCGGGTTCAACATGATCAACTCCCCCGTCGTCGACATCTGCTTCGACCCGACCTCCACGTACATCCGCACGCGGGCGTTCGGCACCACCGTCGAGCATGTCTGCGCCATGGCTTCGGCGGCCCTGCGGGGGTTCACCGACGGGGGGATCATCGCCTGCGCCAAGCACTTCCCCGGCCGCGGGGCCACCGACGTCGACGCCCACCACGACGTCGGGGCGATCGACAAGTCCGCCGAGGCCCTCTGGGAGGAGGACCTCGCCCCCTACCGCCGCCTCATCGCCGAGGGGCTCGGGGCGATCATGGTGGGCCACTCGATCTACCCCGCCTGGGACGGGGACAACCTCGCCAGCGTCTCCGACGCGATCATCAACGGCATCCTCCGCGGCAGGCTGGGCTTCGAGGGCATGGTCTGCACCGACTCGATGATCATGGGCGCCATCGCCAAGAAGTACGGAGTGCCCCGCGCGTGCATGCTGTCGATCCGGGCCGGGGCCAGCGCCATCCTGATGAAGGAGTGCGGGCCGATCCGCGAGGAGGCCATCCGCCTGACGATGGAGGCGGTCAAGGCGGGCGAGATCACCGAGGCTCACCTCGACGCCCTGATGGTCAAGAACCTCCGCACCAAGCTCGCAGGCGGGCTGTTCGGTCCGGCCTACCGCCACGACGCCGCCCGGGCCGAGGCGATCGTCCACGCGCCCGAGCTGCGGGACGTCGAACGCCGCGCCGCTGAGGAGGCGGTGCACGTCGTCCGCGACGAGGCGGGGCTGCTGCCGCTGCCGGCCGCCGCGCGGGTGTTGCTGGTCGAGGAGGTCCCCCGCCAGTACCTCAACGCCAACGACCCCTGGATGCACCCGGGCCAGTTCTGGGAGGAGATCCTCCCGCACAGCCCGAACGTCTCGCTGGTGGAAATCGAGGAGAACGCCACCGACGCCGACGTCGAGAAGGTCCGCGCGTACATGGACTTCTACGACCTGTTCGTGGTGACCTACTATAAGAACAAGAACGTGTTGAGTTCCGCGAAGGTCATCGACATGCTCCGCGGCGCCGGCAAGGCCGTCGTGGTCGTCAGCGCCACGCCGCTGCCCTGCGAGCTGCCGTCCGAGTGGCCGACGGTCGTGTGCACGTACGGCATCGGGCGGGCGCCGCTCAGGACCGCCGCGGCGGTGCTGTACGGGGCGTTTGAACCCAAGGGATAGGAGCCCATGCCCGACATCCTGATTCCCGCCGCCGGCGACTTCGACGCGTGGCCCCGCCGCCACGCCTGCTGCCTGGCCGTCGACTGGGACGGCACGTGCAAGGACACGATGACCGCTAAGTGGCGCCGCGGCTTCAACCTGGCGATCACGCGGATCTGGCCGTCCCTGGCGCCGTACCAGGCGCAGGTGGACGAGGTGTGCTTCCAGGTGAACATGGTCGACGAGGCCACCGCCGGCGTGCAGCGGTTCGTCGCCCTGACGATCATGATGGAGCGATGGGCCGCCCGGGGGCTGCCGGTGCCCGACCTGGGCACCTTCGCCCGCGCCGTCGCCGACGTGGAGGCCCGGGGCGAGCAGCATGGGACCGCCACCTACCGGCGTCTCCAGGCCCAATACGGCTACGACGACGCGCCGCTGCGGTGGAGCGACCTGAGCGACGAGCTCATCGCCCGCAGCGCCCGCGACGCCGTCGTCTTCGACGGCTGCCGCGAGGCCATCGAGGGCGTGAGGGAGCGGGCCGACATCGTCGTCGTCAGCGCCAGCAAGACCGAGGCGGTCCGCGACGACCTGCGGCGCGACGGGATGGCCGGCCTCTTCGACGCCCTGCTGGCCCAGGACTTCCTGCCCAAGAGCGGCACGCTGGCGGGGCTGGCCCGCAAGTACGACCGGGTCCTGTTCGTCGGCGACACCGCCGGCGACGCCCGCGCCGCCGCCGGCGCCGGCGTCAACTTCTACCGCATCGCCACCGGAGGCGAGTCCGCCAGTTGGGCCGCCGCCCCGGCGGTCTTCGAGGCCGTCGTCGGTCGCTGACGCCGTGGTCTTCTGCTCACCGCAAGAATAATGCCCCCTTATCTTATCGGCCGTTCGGGGCGGCCAGGCGCCCAAGTCGTCGGGTCAATGACGCGCGTACTGGACGCCCTCGCGGATCAGCCGCAGCCCCTCGGCCACCCGGGCCGGATCCTCGTAGCCGTACGAGAGACGCATCTGGCGCTTGCCGATCTCGACGAGACGGCCGCCGGGGTCGACGCAGATCTCGCCGGGAATGTAGACGACGCGCGGCTTGAGGTTCTCGGCGGGTCCGTCGACGGCGGGGTCGCCGGTCGTGCGGGACAGGAAGCGGAAGAGGGGCGACTGGTCGTGCGTCTGGACGTCGCGGAAGGTGAGGTAGTAGTAGAACCCCGCCTGCCCGCCGGTGCGGCGTTCGAGCACGTCGCCCAGCAGCGTGTCGATCGCCTCGCCGGCCCGCAGCGCCCGCTCGCGATAGCCGGCGTTGACCGCCCGGACCTGCTCGGCGACGTGCCGGTCGAGCAGGCTGGCCGCCATCGACTGCAGCGCCGGCGAGGCGCTGAAGCCCATGTCGCTGGAGGCCTGGACGATCGCCCGCAGGAAGGGCCCGTCCGGGGCGATCATGTAGCCGATCCGCAGCCCCGGCGCGACGATCTTCGAGAGCGTCGAGACCTCGTAGACCAGCCCGTCGCCGTCGAGCGTCAGCCCCGAGGCGGGCGGCCGGACGTCCGGATCGTGCAGGAGGTCCTCGTACGCCCTGTCGACGATCACCGGCACCTGCCGCCCCAGCCGCTGCGAGAGGCGCCGGGCCGCGTCGATCCAGGCGGCCTTGCGGGCCGTGGTGCAGATCGTCCCGGTGGGGTTGCTGACCGTCACAAGGTAGAAGTACCGGATCATCGCGGCCCGCTCGCCCAGGCGCTCCAACTCCGCCTCCAGCAGGTCGGCGCGGGGGCCCTGGTCGTCCTCGCCGATCGCGAGGATCTCGAAGCCGCGACGGCGCAGGACGTTGGTGTAGATGTAGTACATCGGATCGCCCATGACGACGATGCCCGGTTCCATCACCTGGGCGACGGCGAACAGCAGGCTCGTCGCGCCGCTGAGGCCGATGATGACCTGGCGGCCTTCGAGGTGGGCCTCGGTCACGCCGCCGACGGCGTTGGCGATCCAATACCGGCGGATGGCCGCCTTGAGCGGCAGCGAGCCGGTCGGCCCGCCGTAGTTGAGCGGCTGGCGGAAGCGATCCGGCGCGGTCAGCACCTCGGCGGTCGCCTCCAGCACCCGGGCCGTGGGGATCGTCGCCTCGTTGACGTACCCGACGCCCAGGTTGATGTCCACCCCGTCGCGGAAGCCCGAGGAGAACGCGCTCATCATCCGCGCCACCGGCGAGGGAACCGTGGAACGTCGCCCGTACTGGGACAGTTCAACCGTGTTCATGGTCGACAGCATACCGCGCCGATCGCTAGAATGCTCCGCTTTGACGTGGCCCGAACGTGCGAAGGAGGCGTGACGTGGCGATGACCGACCGCCAACGCGTGCTGGCCGTGCTGCGGGGCCAGACGACCGATCGCATGGCGTGGATCCCCCGCCTGGAACTGTGGTACCACGCCGCCGTCAAGCTCGACACCCTGCCGGACCGCTACCGCGGCATGACGCTTCGCCAGATCGAGCGCGCCCTGGGCTGCGGCACGCCGGCGCGAGGCGGGAGGATCTTCAACAAGCGATACGAGAACGTCGAGGTCGTCGACCGGCGCGAGGGCAACCTCAGGATCACCGAGTACCGCACGCCCGCCGGCACCGTCCGGGAGGTCATGCAGTTCTCCGACGAGCTCGACCGGCTCGGCCTGCCGGGCCACGTGATCGAGTACCCCCTCAAGACCCCCGGCGACTACAGGGTCTGGACGTACATCGCCGAGCACACGCACTGGGACCCCGCCTTCGACGCCTACGAGGCTTACGACCGGCGGATCGGCGAGGACGGGCTGCCGATGACCTCGATCGGCGACGTGCCCTTCCACCAGTTCGTCCGCGAACTGGCCGGCTACGACAACGCCTTCTTCCACCTGGCGGACTTCCCCGACGAAGTCCACGCCCTGCTGGCGACGCTGACGGACGTCTTCAACGAGCGTCTGCTGCCGCTGGTGCTCGCCTCGCCGGCGGTGCTGCTGCTGCACGGGGGGCACCTTTCGACACAGTACACCCCGCCGCCGCTGTTCGAGGCTTACATCCTGCCGCACTGCGAGCGGTTCTTCGGGGCCTTTCACGACGCCGGCAAGTTCCTCACGATGCACGCCGACAACGACACGTCGGCCATCCTCCCTCAGCTTCGCGCCGGCGGCTGGGACCTGATGGAGTGCTTCGCCACCGCCCCCCTTGTGCGCACCACACTGGCCGACGCCTTTGACGCCTGGGGCGACGACGTCGCCATCTGGGGGGGCGTCCCGTCCTCCATCCTCGGCCCCGAGTGCCCCCAGCGCGACTTCGAGAAGCACCTCGACGCCATCCTCCAGGCCGTCCGGGGCCGGCGCCGCGTCATCCTCGGCATCTCGGACAACCTCATGCCCGGGGCCTGCATCGAGCGGGTCGAGATGATCAGCCGGCGGTTGGGGCTGATGGAGTGACGGCCCTGCCGCCGCGTTTCAGCAAGCCGTTGATCCTCGCGACGACGTCCCTGGCGTCGCCGAGGACCATCGCGGCGTTGTCGGCGCCGAAGAGCGGATTGCAGGCGCCGGCGAAGCCGCCGCCGTCGGAGCGGTTGACGACCAGGACGGTGCGGGCGCGGGCGGCGTCGAGGATGGGCATGCCGTAGAGGGGCGAGCCGGCGTCCGTCCGGGCGGCGGGGTTGACCACGTCGTTGGCCCCGATGACCACGGCGACGTCGGCGTCGGGGAAGTCGGCGTTGACGGCGTCGAGGTCGAACTGCAACTCGCCGGGCACCTGGGCTTCGGCCAGCAGGACGTTCATGTGCCCGGGCATCCGACCTGCCGCCGGGTGGATGGCGAACCGGACCTGCGCACCCCGCGCCGCCAGCAGGTCGGCCAGTTCCTTGGCCGCGTGCTGCGCCCGCGCCGCCGCCAGGCCGTACCCGGGGACGATGATGACCCGCGAGGCGCCCTCCAGCACGCCGGCGGCGTCCTCGACGGTCCACCGGCGGATGGGCCGGACGGCGCCCGCCCCGGCCCCGGCGGCCCCGCCGCCGACGGCGGCCCGGAGGATCGCCGCCGGCGAACGGTTCATCGCGCGGCACATCGTCACCGCCAGGACCATCCCCGACGCACACACCAGCGCCCCGGCGATGATCAGGCCGGGGTTGACCATCGCAACCCCCGCCCCCGCCGCCGCCAGGGCCGCCAGGCTGTTCAGCAGGGCGATCGCCGCCGGCAAGTCCGCCCCGCCGATCGGCAGCACCCCTATCACCCCCAGCCCGGCCGCCAGCAGGGCCAGAGGCACCGTCGGCCACCGCTGGGCCGGAGCCACCCCCAGCACCGCGATCAGCAGAGCCGCCCCCGCCAGGGCACCCAGGGCGGCGGTCCGGCGGCGCGGCAGGAGGATCGGACGGCCGCCGGGAACGATGCCCTGCAGCCTGGCGAAGGCCGCCAGCGAACCGGTGAAGACAGCCCACCCGATCAGCGAGGTGATGCCCGCGGCGACAGCGAACGGTCGGGTGCGGGAGGCCGGCGACGCCGTCCAGGTCGCCGCCAGGACCACCAGCGCCGAAGCCAGGGCGCCCAGGCTGTTGAACACCGCGACCAGGGCCGGCATGGCGGCCATCCTCACCGCCAGCGCCGCCGCCGCGCCGAGCAGCGCCCCGATCAGCAGGCCTGCCATGATGTAGACGTAGGTCAGCGCCGGCGGAGCGGTCCCCAGCAGCGCCACCAGGACGGCGACGAGCACACCCGCCGCGATGAGCAGGACGCCCAGGCGGGCGGTCCTGGCGGAGGCCATCGCCTTCATGGCCGCGACGAACAGCAGCGCCGCGACGAGGTAGGCCAGGTCGGCCGCGCCGTTCATGGCCGGTCTCCCTTGCGGCGGTCGAACATCCGCAGCATCCGATCGGTCACCAGCAACCCCCCCACCACGTTGGCCGTCGCGGCCGTCACGGCCGCAAGGCCCGCCGTCGCGCCCCACGAGTCCCCGGCGGCCGCGATGGCGATGGCACCGACCAGGATGGTTCCGCTGATGGCACTCGAACCGCTCAGCAGCGGGGTGTGCAGCCTGGCGGGCACCCGGGCGGCCACCTCCAGCCCCACCAGCAGCGCCAGCACGAAGATGATGATTGCAGCCGTCACGCTCATGGTCCGCCCCCTTTGCCCATCCGCTCGAGCACCGCCGGGTGGACGACCTTCCCGGCGTGCGTCACCCGCGCGGCTCGAAGGATGGGACTGTCCGTCTGGCCGGCGAGGCCCTCGGCGGCGATCCATTCCTCGATGAAGGCCAGCACATGGCGGGCGATCATCATGCTGGCGTGCGCGGGCACCTGGGCCGCCGCGTTCGTCGGCGCCAGAATCGTCACGCCCTGGTGGACGACCCGCTGATCGGGCCTGGAGAACGTGCAGTTCCCCCCGTCGGTGACGGCCAGGTCGACGACCACCGCCCCGCGTCCCATCGCTTCGACCATCGTCTGGGTGATCAGCACCGGCGCGGGCCGTCCGGGCCGGCGGGCCGCGGCGATGACGATGTCGGCGCGGCGGACGTAGGGCAGGAGGTATTCCTGCTCCCGCCGGCAGAAGGAATCGTCCTGGTCGGCCGGGGCGGCGACGACGACAGCCCTGGCGCCCAGGCTGGCGGCGTGCTCGGCCGCCGCGGCCCTGACGTCGGCGGCGGTGACGGCGGCGCCGAACCGCCGGAGCGTCGCGACGGCCTGCAGCCCGGCAACGCCGGCGCCGACGACCAGCGCGGAAGCCGCCGGAAACGTGCCCGCCGGGGCCATCATCATCGGGATCATCCGCCCCAGCGACGCCGTCGCCAGCACCGCGGCGCGGTAGCCCCCCAGCGAACTCATGCTCGCCGCCGCATCCATCGCCCGGGCGCGGGCGATGGGCGGCAGCAGGTCCAGCGAGAAGCTGTTGACCCCCGCCTCGGCCAACCGCGCCGCCGGACGGGGATCCCGCAGCGGGTCGAGCAGGGCGATCAGCGTGCACGCCGCCGGGAGGCGGGCCACCTCGTCGCAGCCGCCGGGCCCCTCCGCGCGCGGCGGGCGCACCTTCAGGACGAGATCCGCCCCGCCGAGCACCGTCTCGGCCGACGGATCGACCGCGGCGCCGGCCTGGCGGTACTGGTCGTCGTCGAACCCCGCCTGGATCCCCGCCCCCGCCTGCACCGCCACCTGCAGGTCCAGCTCGACCAGCCGGCGCACGGTGGACGGCACCGCCGCCACCCGCGTCTCGCCCTCGGCAATCTCCCTGAGCACTCCCACCCGCATCGCCCCACCCGCATTCCGCGCCCCCGGCGCGATCCGTGGGCATTATAGGCGCCGCCGCCGTCCCGACGTCGACCTCGACAGCTTCCCCTGTCCCAGTCAGGGCTACGGCGCGTCAAAAAGAAACACGCCGCCGGGGGGCAGTCAATCGCTCCCCGGCGGCGCGATTCGCACGCGTCGCCTCGCCCGCCGCCTACTTGGGCGGGTGGGCCTTCCAGATGCGGAGTTGGTCGCGGTAACGGGCGGCGTCCTCGTAACGCTCCTCCGTGATGGCGCGCTCGAGGGCCATTTCGACCGCCCGGACCGGGTCGACCGGCTCGCGTTCGGTGATCTCCTCCAGCAGGGTCTCGAGGATCTGCACTTCGACCGAGTCCTCGGACCCCTCCTCCTGGTCGGTCCACAGCACGTTCTCGCGGATCTCCTCCAGGCCGTCCTGGACGGCCACGCGGGCGCCGGTGTAATCGTCGTCCTTCAGCGCCTCCAGGGCCCGGGCACGGGCCCGCATCATGATGATGTAGGGGCGGAACCGCTCCTGGGCGGTCTGGTCGGCCTCGCCGACCGCGTACTGGCTGCACAGGTCCATCGACTCGATGTTCCGCGTGGTGTCGCGGATGACGGCGTCGTACTCGTCCAGCGCAAACTCGCTGAGATACCGGTGGTAGTACATCAGCATCTCGTTGCGGAGCAGTTCGCAGTCGCGGCTGCTCAGCCGGAAGCCCTCGTCGTTGCCGTGCTCCCGGCAGTAACGGACCAGCCTCGCCTTGTAATACGCCAGGTAACTTTCATAGCCATGGGGGCGGCGGCCGTCGGGCCGACCCGTGGTCTCCATCTGCAGAATCCCCAGGTCCAGCCGCAGTTGGATCTTCTCACGACCGTCCTCGCCGAGCACCCGTCGGACGCTCAACTTGCCCGGCTCGTAGGGCCACCCCTCCACGATGGGACCGATGTCCAGACTCATGTCGGTCACTCTCTTCCGTGCTCCGGACTCGGCTGCACAGCCCAACCCCATGCCGGGCCGCGATCAGTCGAGCCTTACGTCCGTCAGGCGGACCGCCATGATCTTGCGCTGTCCGATCAGGCTGTCCTGACCTATCTGCATTACTTCGAAGCCGGCCGGTTGGATCGCGCCGGCGGCGGTTCGTTCGGTCGTATAGACCGTCACTTCCCCGTTGCCGCCGGGCTCGACGGCGCCCTGGGCGATCATCCGCAACTGGCCGTCGGAGAAGTAGTACGCCAGCGCCAGTCCGGGGCGCCCCGAGGCGATCATCCGCGTGGCGTCGTACCCGGCCACGAAGACGTTCTCGACGGCGACGATCTCCTCGCCGCCGCCCTTGTAGAGGTTGATCGGGCCGCGGATCCGATGCAGGATCAGCCGCAGCGTTCGGGCAAGGTCCTCTTCCTCCTGGTTGGTCAGCTTCAGGTCGCCGTAATCGCGGACCCAGCCGATACCCAGCGGGTGGGTGACGCCCCACCCGTCCAGGGTCACCCGCGCCGACCAGGCACCGCCGGGGAGATTGCCTTCGGCGGTCACAACGCCGCTATCGACATCGACATCCAGGCGCATCGTGCGGACCATGGCGGTCCCGTCAGCCTCGTAGGTGGTGACCACCGCGGTGGTCTGGAGGTTGTCGACGTACTGGAGCCACTCGGTGGCGCCAACGGCCTGGGGAGTCGGGGCCTGGGCGACGGCGGTCCTGAAGCCGCCCCTGCGGTCGGCGCCGCAACCGGCACCCAACGCCGCCGCCAGTACAACCATCCACCCGAACGTTGCGATCTTCCTTGCCATCTGCTGCCTAACTCCCTTCCGGCCCAAGCCTTCCCTGTGCTCGACGCTCCAGGCGGCGCACCAACGGCCCCCGCCGGCCGTGGCGAGGGGCCTGCACAGCTTTATTGTCGCCGACGGGGCCATGCATGGCAACACCTATTCAACCGTCCACGACCCGCCTCCTCGAACGCGAGGCCTTTACGGATTAAGGTGTTCGCGTTAAGATCATGAAGAGTGGATCCATGAACAGTATATGCGGGTCATCGACACGGATGGATGAGATCGGCGTCGTGCTGCTGGTCAGCCCGACCCGCGCGGCGGTGGCGCCTTCCCGCCTGGGCGTGCAGGGCCCCGTGCTGACGACGAGCGATCCCTACGCCGCCGCCGTCGCCCTGCTGACTGGCCGCGCCGCGGCGCTGGTCGTCGACGTCGTGTCCAGTCCGCCTCAGGCCGAGGCGGTGATGGCCCTGGCGAGCCGTCGCGGCCTGCCAGTGCGGGCCGTGGGGCCCGACGGGCGGATCGTCGGCGACCTGCCGGGGGCGACGGCACCGCAAACATGTCCGGCGGGCGAAACGTATGATGTCCGGAACGCCGCGCCGGCCGGCGCGGCCGACCTTCTGACGCCGCAGGAGCTGGCGGCCCTGCTGAAACGCAACGCATGAGTGAGGCGCCCTCCATTCTGCTGCTGGCCGACCCGACGGTCGTCGAACGGCTCGCCGACGCGATGTCGTCGGCCGAGGTCGCCGCCCA
>JAAYZK010000302.1 GCA_012514895.1 Planctomycetota bacterium
CTGCCACTGGGGCAAGATGTTCAAGGGACGGCTGATGATCCGCAACGATTCGCTGATGAACCTGTCGCCGGCGACGTACCGCGATCTGGTGTTCCCGCACGACCAGCGGCTGCTGCGGCAGTTCGGCGGGGGGGCGATCCACTACTGCGGCCGGGGGGACCATTTCATCGAGATCATGAGCGGCACCGAGGGCCTGACCTGCATCCAGCTCAGCCAGCCGCACCTCAACGACATGGAGACGATCTTCGCCCACACGGTCGACAAGGGGCTGGTCCTGATGGACCTCACCGCCGAAGCCGCCCGGGCGGCCGGCTCGCGGTGCCGCGGCCGCGTCCAGGCGCCCCGCGGGGGCGTGTTGTGCCCGACAGGACCGGCGGTGAAAGACCGGTAGCACGTTGGCGGTTGCAGCGAGGTCAAAGAGGACGCCGCGCCCATCGGCGCGGCGTCTCAAATCGTCACTCGGACATGCCGCACAAACGGCATACCCTGGCACAAGACGCCATCTGCGCCGTGTGCGAAGACCGGATTCTCCCGCCGTCGAGGCCAGACCTTCTCTGGACCGTCAGGCCTCCCCCTCGGCGACGGACATGCCCTGGTCGTCGGCCGGATGATCGGCTTCCAAGGTCTTCTTCGCGGCCTTCTTCGTTGTCTTGCGCGCGGTCCGCTTCGTCCCGGTCTTCGCCGCCGTCTTCTTGGCGGTCTTGGCGGTCTTGGGCGTCCTGCGCTTGGCGGTTTTCTTCGCCTTGGCCGGTTCCTCCTCCGTCGGGGCCGGCGGCTCAGCGGCCGCCTGGGGCTGCCCCTGGGGCGCGGGAGGGGCCTCGGTGACGGCCTGAAGCTTCTCGATGGCCGCGGCCGTCACCGCCTCGGCGGCCGGCCTGGGCGCCTCGGGCTCGGCAGGCGCTTCGGCCGGGGGCGCTGCGACGACGGGCTGGGCCGCAGGCTCCGGCGCGGGGGGGGCGCCTTCGACCACCGGCGCGGGCTGCGCCTGGGCCTCGGCGGCAGACTTGCGGCGGTGGCGGCGGCCGCCGCGACGGCGGCGCTTCTTCTTCCGTGCCTCGCCTTCGGCTCCCGGCGCCGTCGCGCCCGCCGCAGCCGCGGGGGGCGCTTCGACCACGAGCGGCACGACCGTTTCGGGCTGGGGGGCCTCGGCGTGTGCCTCGACGGGTTCGACAGACGCGGCCGCCTCGGCCGCCTCGGGTCCCATATCGCGGCGGTGCTTGCGGCCGCCTCGGCGGCGCCGCTTCTTCGGGCGCAGGCCCTCTTCCAGCTCCTCTTCGGCGACCTCGAGTTCCTCGGCCTCGACGGGGGCGGGCGCCTCGCCGGGGGCTTCGGCCTCGACGGGCTCGTGCGACTCCAGCGGCAGCTCCTCCGCGAACGCCGCCTCCCGATCGTAGGACGGCTCGATGTCCAGCGTGTCGGCGTCGACCAACTCCTCCGGCGGCGGGGCGCCAAGGGACAGCCGTGCGGCGGCCTTGGGCGGCAGGGGCACGGGGGCGCCGGCGGTGGGCGATTGCCAGCCCACCAGCCCCCCGCGGTCGTCGTAGCACTCGTAGAGGATGCTGTCGCCGGCCAGCGTGGACTTTCCGCGGACGGTGACGCTCTTGCCGCTCTCGGCCTCCAGGGCCGCCAGTTGCCTGCGACGCTGGTTGTTGAGGAACTCGGCCACCGGCGGGGCGACGGTCAGCTCGACCCGGGCGATCCGGTCGTCGGCCGTGGCCAGGTGGAGATCCCGCAGGACCGCCAGGGCGTGCGACTCGGGCGACTTGATGATGCCGGTGCCGTTGCAGTGGGGGCAGTCGCGGTAGATGCTGCTGGTCAGCGAGGGGCGGATCCGCTGGCGGGTCATCTCGATGAGGCCGAACTTCGAGATCCGCAGCAGCTTGGAACGGGCGCGGTCCTTCTTGAGTTCGTCGCGCAGGACGCGCTCGATCTCTCGCTGGTGGCGGTCGAATCGCATGTCGATGAAGTCGATGACGATGACTCCGCCCATGTCCCGCAGGCGGAGCTGGCGCGCGACCTCCCGGGCCGCCGCCAGGTTGGTGCGGTAGGCGGTCTCCTCGGCGTCGCTGGCCGAGCGGTTCCGCCCGCTGTTGACGTCGATGGCCACCAGGGCCTCGGCCTGGTCGATCACCAGGCTCGCCCCGCCGGGCAGTTCGACGTGCCGCGAGTGGATCTTCTCGATCGCCTCGTCCAGCCCGTAGCGGTGGAACAGCGGCGTTCCTCCGGTGTAGTACTGCACGACGTTCTTGCCCCGCGGCATGGCGACTTTGAGGAAGTCGGCCACGTTGCGGGCCATCTCGGCGTTATCGCAGATGATCCGCTCGATCTCGCTGGAGTAGACATCACGGATCGTCCGGATGACCAGGTCGCTCTCGGTGTACAGCTCCGCCGGCGCCTTGGCCTTGCCGACGCGGCGTTCGACGGATCGCCACAGCCGCTGGAGGTAGTTCAGGTCGGCCTGCAGATCCTTCTTGGTGCGGCCGAGGCTGGCGGTGCGGGCGATGAATCCCAACTCCGGCGGCGGGGCGATCTCTTCCAGGATCGCACGCAGCTTCCGCCGCTCGTCCTCGTCCTCGATCTTCCGCGAGACGCCCAGGCGGGTCATCCCGGGCATCATGACGACGAATCGGCCCGGCACGCTCAGGTAGGTCGTCAGCGTCGGGCCCTTGGTGCCGATGCCCGCCTTGATGACCTGGCAGATCACCTCCTGCCCGCGCCGGAGGCACTCCTGGATGGGCGGGCGGTCCTTGCGGGAGATCTTCTTGCCGACCGGCTCCTCGATCCGCTTGTCCTTGGGGAAGTAGCGGGCCTGCAGGTCCGAAATGTGGAGAAACCCGTTGCGCGGGGCGCCGAAATCCACGAACGCCGCCTGGATGGACGGCTCGACGTTCGTGACGCGGCCCTTGTAGATGTTCCCAACCTGCGACTGCTCGCTGGCGCGCTCGGTGTACAGTTCCTGGAGGACATTGTCCTCCAGCACGGCCAGACGGCATTCCTCGCCGTCGGCGACATTGATCAGCATTTCCTTGGACATCGTGGTTCGTTCAATTGCCGAACTCATCACCACGCGCGACAGTCAGTCCCAGTGGACCTCGGTGCGAACCAGGCGGCTGCGGGCGTCGGGGCTGTCCAGCCCCACCAGCGCCAGTACCTCGGACGGCCGGGCCCAGCGCTGCCCCTCGGGAACGAGGGTGAAACGCAGGTGCCCGTCCTCCAGGACGATCTTGGCGACCAACGGCCGCAGATCGATCGGCCGGCCGGCGGCGTCTGACGGGGTGCCCTCGCGGCGGACCATCCACTGCGACGCGCGACGCAACTGCTCCAGACGCTCGCCGACGGGCCCGCGCTGGGGCGGGGCCACCGGCAACTCGAATGAAGCATCCCGTGCGTGCACGGTCCCTGTTCCAGGGATCGGGCGGCAGTCGGTGATCGTCACCCCATCCGGCAGGGCGGCCTGAAGGCTCTCCCTGACATGCTGGGGGGCGGCCGGCTCGGCCAGCCGCATGACGAGCAGCTCGCAGCGAGACGCGACGCCGGTAGGGCGGGGCAGCGGCAGCGACAGCTTCGGGCGGGGATTGAATCCCTCCGAGTACCGCAGCGGCAGTCTTGCCCGGACGGCGGCGTGCTCGAACAGTCGCATCATGTCGTGATGCGACAGAAATCGCGCCTCGTGGTCGACGCGGAACGCGACGGCCACGCGTAGTTGCAGCAGTTCGGCATGTTCCTTTCTGACTGTAGTGGTCAAACATCCAAGCGGGCCGACCGGCCCGCCTGCCTCAGTTTCGTTACGGGTCCCGCCCGTCGGTGGGCGGACCAACCCCCTGCACGGCCAACATGGCTTGCAGGTCACGAGTCTCCGACAAGTTTGCGCGTCTGGTCGCGGAGATAGCTGGTCACCTGCTTGTCGGTGTCGAAGGTCATCACCTTTCGGGCGGTCAGCATCGCCTGCTCCATGGTTACCGAGCGGATGACCTTCTTGATCTCCGGGATCGCCGGCGGGGCGATCGAGAAGATCCGCAGCCCCAGCCCCAGCAGCAGCAGCGTGTACTCCGGGTCGCCGGCCATCTCCCCGCACAGGCTCACGGAGATGTCGTGCCGCTGGCCGGCGCGGATGACATCCTTGATCAAGCGCACCACCGCCGGGTGGGCGGCGCTGAACAACGAGGCGACCTTCTCGTTGCCCCGGTCGACCGCCAGCGTGTACTGGACCAGGTCGTTGGTGCCGATGCTGAAAAAATCCACCTCGCGGGCGAACACGTCGCACATCAGGGCCGCCGAAGGCACCTCGATCATCATCCCGATGGGGATGTCCGGCTCGAAATCGACGCCCTCCTCCTCGAGGTCCTCCGCCACGTCGCGGACGATCATCTTCGCCTGGCGCAGCTCCATGACGCTGGCGATCAGCGGGAACAGCAGACTGACCGGCCCTGTCCGGGCCGCCCGGAGGATCGCCCGGATCTGCGTCTTGAAGATCGGCAGGTTCTGCAGGCAGTAGCGGATCGACCGCAGCCCCAGGAAGGGGTTGCGCTCGGGGCTCATGGCGCGGGCCTGGGTGTACTTGTCGGCGCCCAGGTCCAGCGACCGGATCACCACCGGGCGCCCCTCGGCCAGGGCGATGGCCCGCGTGTAGGCCTCGTAATGCTCGTCCTCGGTCGGCTCCTCTTCGCTGCCGAGGAAGAGGTACTCGGTCCGGTACAGCCCGATCCCGTGCCCGGCGTTGGCCAGGACGTTGCGGACCTCGTCGGGGAACTCGATGTTGCCCAGCAGCGTGATCTCGTGCCCGTCGCGGGTCACCGCGGGCAGGTCCCGCAACTCGACCAGCGTCCGTTCCCGCTCGGCCAGTCGCTGCAGGTAGGTCTGGTGCTCGGCGATCGTGCTCTCGTCGGGGTCGATGATGACCACCCCGCGGTTGCCGTCGATGATGACGGCGTCGCCGGGCTGGACCGAGGACGTCACGTCGTTGAGACCCACGACGGCCGGGATGCCCAAGGCGTGGGCGACGATGGCGGTGTGGCTGGTGCGCCCGCCGGCGTCGGTGGCCAGGCCCAGGATGTGCTCGCGGTCGAGGTTGGCGGTCTGGCTGGGCGTCAGGTCGTGGGCCAGGAGGATCACGTCGCCCGTGAGGTGATCGAGGGCGGCGCGGCTCTGGCCGATGAGGTTGCGCAGCAGGCGGCGCTGGATGTCGTTGACGTCCTTGACCCGCTCGGCCATGAACTGGGGCATGTCCAGAAACTTGCGGGCATGGGCCCGGAAGACGGCCGATACCGCGTGCTCGGCGGTGTAGTGGTTGGCGTCGATCGCGGCTTCGATCTCGCCGATCAGCCGCTTGTCGTCCAGCATCCCCAGGTGGAAATCGAAGATGGCCGCCGTCTCTTCCCCGATCCGGTCCCGCATCCGACCGCGCAGCTCGATCAGCTCGGCACGACTGGCCTGGATGGCGGCGCCGAGACGATCCTTCTCCTCCTGATGCAGCGCGGCCTCAACGTGCCGTTCGGGGATGGGGTAATCCTCAGCGTCCAGCACGAACGCTTTGCTGATCACGACGCCGGGGGAGACCCCAATGCCTTTCTTGATTTCCATCCGTGTTCGCACCGGCCGGTCGGCCGGGTGCCTATGCTCCGGGGGCGCGCCCCCGTCTACTCCTCGCCGAAGCCGCCGGCGACCAGACGATCCAACGCCTCCAGCGCCTGGCCGGCGTCGTCACCCTCGGCGATCAGGCGCAGGGTCGTACCCATCGTCGCCGCCAACTGCATGACGCTCATGATGCTCTTGCCGTCCATCTGCTTGTCGCCGTGTACGACGGTGATGGTGCTGTCGAACTGGTTGGCCGTGTCCACGAACTGCATCGCCGGCCTGGCGTGCAGCCCCTGCTTGTTGACGATCGTCACATCACGCTGCTGTTGGTTCACGGCCTTGTTCCGTGCAGACCGCCGCGACGACGGCTATGCATGTGGGCCGACGCGGCTCAGCCGAGCTGGTCGGCCTCCTCGATAAGCTCCACGATGGCTTCCTTCGTCTCGCTCTGACGAAGGAACTTGCGGAAGATCTCCCGCTGGACATGGCGGAAAATCGTCTCCATGGCCAGCAGGTGCTCGTCAGGGCGATCCGGGCTGCTCAGCAGCAGGATGATGCTGTACACGGGTTTGGAATCCAGGGCGGCGAAGTCGACGCCTTCGCTGGATCGCGCGATCGCGCCGATGGGGCTCTTGATGCCCTTGAGTTTGGCATGGGGCAGCGCCACGCCCTTGCCGATGCCCGTGGTGGCCTGTTCTTCCCGATCGATCACCGCCGCAACGATATCCGCGACGCGGCTGCGGGGGATGGCCCCGGCGTCGGCGAGGGCTTCGACGGTCTCGGTGATCGCGCTGTCACGATCCGTGGCTTTCAATTGGGCGATGACAGCATCGGGAAGAATGATGTCTGACAATTTCATTCGCATCTCCTGCAGCAACAGCCGGCCGGATGGAACATACGGGACCGACCCGGAGGTTCCGCATCAGGCCTCCGGGGCTTCGGCTCCAGGCGATCCCCCGCTCGCCTGCTCCATCTGCGCCTCGTGGCTGGGACCCTGGCGGTCCCGAACCTTATCCTTGTGGCGGCGCACCTGCTCGGTCACCTTGTGCATCGCGTTGTCGATGCACCCGTACATGTCTTCGCCGCGGTGCTTGCCGATGAACCTCGTGTTATGCGTCGCATTCACAATCACTTCGACCAAGGGGGTGCCGCCGTCCAGGTCCATCACCACCTCGGCGTCCATGATTCTGTCGAAGTACCTCTCCAGTTTCAACGCCTTTTCGCGAGCGTAATCCCGAATGGCATCCGTGATACTCATGTGTCGCGCATTGACGATGATGTTCAACGCTGCTCTCCTTGCTCCCTGCCGTCCGCGGATGGCGTCCTACGGGGCGCTCCGCGTCGGCAGACGTTGAATGTCCTCGGTCAGCCGGTCGGTCACCTGGCCTTCCATCGCTTCGGTGGAAGGGAGGATCACGCCCCCGCTGATCACGAATCGAAGGGCCTCATCGATATCTATAGGCAGGTCGATCACCTCATCCCGCCGCACCGTGATCGTGTAGCCCGTCACCGGCGTCGGGCTGGAGGGGATGAACACCGTCAGCAGCCCCACGTTGGACTGCTTCTGGATCGACCTCATGCCCGGGTTAGTAACTAATCCCATGCTCCACAAGCCCTTGCGGGGATACTCGACCGCCACGACGCGGGAGAACTCCACCTTGGGGTCCGAGAGAATCAGAAAATCCGTCACCTGCTTGATCGTCGGGTAGATCTGCTTGATCAGCGGCAGGCGGATCAGGAAGCCTTCCAACGACCGCCAGACGCTGCGGCCCAGCAGGCTGGCCACCATCCGACCAAGGATGTAGACCAGGATAATGGCCAGGACGAACCCGAGGATGTCCAGCTGGTAGTGGCGCCACGCCTCCTGGAGTGTCGTCGCGTCCACCTTCCAGAAGCGGCCGATCAACCACCGGGTGCCCGCGCTGATGTACTGGCCGATGTAGCTGTGAATCGCCTGGATGAGCCAGCCGATGATGGCTACTGTCAGGACCGTCGGCAGAATGGCGGCCAGTCCTCGCGAGAACGAGCGCCGGAAGTCGGATCCGAAACTTGTTGCCACCTACTGCTCCCGCGCGCGCTGACGCCTGTTGCGCACGACACTTTCCATCCAGGAGGCCAAGGCCATCGGCCAGAACGCCGACCGGGAACCCAGCATCGGACGTATGCGGTTAACTGCCTTTAAGGCGATCATTTATATCTTCAGTACCCATGGGGCCCGCCGGGGGTCTCCGCAGCGCGGCTCCGCATGCTGTCCACACAAGTCTAGCGGCATCGCACCGGTGGGTCAAGCTCGACTCGGGCGTTCCGGCGATCCCGTGCCGCCGCCGTCCGAGGGGGCGGCCCCCCTTACTGTATCGGCAGGAACCGCCGGGAATTCCACAGACTTCCTGCTCCGCCCGGACGGCCCCGCCTCCCGCAGAATTCCCCTCGACCAGGGCATCTGCCCGCGGGAGGGGCCAACGTGTCCTTTGCGTCTCAGGCCGTTCCTTTCCGGCAGGCGCGCGAGGGGGCAGGCGGTCTACCGCCTGCCCGTCCCGTCGCGGAGGTAGAACGGCAGGTCGGCATCCGTCGCCTCCGCCCAGAGCCCCCGGCGTTCCTTGCGGGCTGCTGTCATCGCCCGCTGGAACTCGGACCGCCGCGGGTGATCCCAGCGCGGGTCCGCGTAGGCGTACCCTTCGCGGATCAGCCTGAGGTTGAGCATCTGGCCGTCTTCCAGGAGGACGTATGCCAGCAGCCGCCCGTAGTCGCCCCGCGTCCGCCCGCCGGAGGCGAGCTGCAGGCGGACGGGGCGGTCCTGGACCAGGTCGCGGGTGAACTGGAACGCTTCGGGGCCGAAGTGCTGGACGGGCGTGTCGGGGCGTTTGGTCTCGGGGGTGTCGACGCCCAGCAGGCGGATGCGGGTGGTAGGGGCGCCGTGGACGGCGTCGGGGTGATCCACGTCGAAGGTATCCCCGTCGACGACACGCACGACGGTGAAGATCCGGTCCTGGTAGGTTTCCAGGTCCGTCCCCCCGTGACGGCCGAACAGGCCCGCCCGGTCGGCCAGGGCCATCAGCCCGACGGCCGCTGCCGCCGCGACGGCGACAAGAGCGCGTCGGGCGGCCTGTCGTCGGCGGAGGCTTGATCGGCGGTCCCGGTCCGGTGCGAAGGTCATCGTTCGGCCTTGTCGCGCGTGAAAACGCCACGCCGGGTCGGACGTTGAGCGTGGCGTTCCTTGGCTCGCGCGAGGCGGCGGAGGCGGGTTACTTTCCCGCCTTCGGGGTCTTCTTCGTCGCCTTCCCGGCGGCGGCCGGACGGCCGCCCAGGTTGAAGGCGTCATGGACGATCCGCAGGGCCGTCTTGCCGTCGGCGCTGTCGATGATGCAGGAGATCTTGATCTCGCTGGTGGTGATGTTCTGGATGTTCACCTTGGCCTCGGCCAGGGCCCCGAACATCCGCTCGGCGACGCCGGTGTGGACCCGCATGCCGACGCCGACGACGGAGATCTTGGCCAGGTCGGCCACGTGGGACAGGTCGGCGCCCTTGAGGGACGAGGCGATCAGGCCCTTGCAGACCGTCTCGGCGTCGGGCATGTCCCGCATCTCGATCGTGAAGCTGACGGTGGCCTTCTTGTTCTCGTCGAGGGTCTGGACGATGTCGTCGACCACGATGCCGGCCTTGGCCAGGCCGTGGAACAGGCTGGCGGCGACGCCGGGCTTGTCGGGGACGTTCTTGAGGGTGATGCGGGCCAGCTTCTCTTTCAGGGCGGCCCCTCGCACAACGATGTTTTCCATGGCGGGGTTCTCCGCGACGATCATCGTCCCCTTGCGGTTGTTCAGGCTGCTGCGGACGTGGATGGGGACGTCGTATTTCTTGGCGAATTCCACGGCCCGATTGTGCAGCACGTTGGCGCCCAGGGACGCCAGTTCGAGCATTTCGTCGTAGCTGACGGTGTCAAGTTTGCGGGCGTTGGGCACGATCCGGGGGTCGGCGGTGTAGACGCCGTCCACGTCTGTGTAGTTCTCGCAGACATCGGCCCCGATCGCCGCGGCGATCGCCACCAGCGTCACGTTGGAGCCTCCGCGTCCCAGCGTGGTGACGTCGCCGGCTTCGGTGACGCCCTGGAACCCGGCGATGATGACGATCTTCCCGGCGTCCAGTTCCGAGAGGATCCGCCTGGCGTTGATCCGCTTGAGGCGCGCCTTGGTGTGCACGTCGTCGGTCACCATGCCGATCTGGGCGGCGGTGAAGCTGATGGCGTTCTCGCCCATGTCGTGCAGGGCCATGGCCGTCAGGGCGATGGTCACCTGCTCGCCGGTGGCCATGAGCTGGTCCCACTCGCGCTTGTGGGGCTGTTGGGCCGTCGCGAAGGCGAGGGTCTCCAGGTGGTCGGTCGTGTCGCCCATGGCCGAGACGACCATGGCGACCTTGTTGCCCTTCCTCTTGGCGGCGATGGCGCGCCTGGCGGCCGCACGGATCTTCTCGGGATCCGCCAGGGAACTGCCGCCGAATTTCATCACGATCGTGCTCATCGTTCTGCGTCCTCAACAGGTACGATAGGCTGCCCGGGGGGCCGATGCGCTCAAAGGTCCGCCACCTTACCAGATTCCGCTTGCCTGTCCAGTCCCCAGCGGCGATAGGGTGGCCTGGGCAGGCTGTGCACGGGGCGCGGCCCGTTGCAGATCCGGGGAGCAGACACGCATGGCGCCGATCACGCTGGATCCGAGGAACCCGCACTATCTCCACTGGCAGGGACGCCCGGTCGTCCTGATGACCTCCGGCGAGCACTACGGTGCGGTGCTGAACAAGGCCTTCGACTTCGAGCGGTACCTGGATGTCCTGGCGGCCGACGGGCTGAACCTGACGCGGACGTTCGCGGGGACCTACCGCGAGTTGCCGGGCGAATTCGGCATCGCCGACAACACGCTGGCGCCGGCGGCGGAGGCGTTTGCGTGCCCCTGGAAGCGCGTCGACGCCGCCGGGGGGTTTCGCCGGGGCGGGCGCTTCGACCTTCAGCAATGGGACCAGGCGTACTTCGACCGCCTCCGGACTTTCCTCGCCGAGGCCGCCCGGCGGGAGATCGTGGTCGAACTGGTCCTGTTCTGCTTCATGTACAACGACGACCTGTGGC
>JAAYZK010000303.1 GCA_012514895.1 Planctomycetota bacterium
CGGCGTGGATCCGGCCGTACCGGACGCTCAGCAACGGCGAGCGGTTCCGCTGCGACCTGGCGCGGGCGTTAAGTACGAAGGCGGAGCTGGCGGTGGTCGACGAGTTCACCTCCGTCGTCGACCGCACCGTCGGGCGGATCGGCTCGGCGGCGGCGGCGCGGGCGGTCCGGGGCGGGCGGGTCGGCGCGAGGCGGTTCGTGGCCGTCTCGTGCCATTACGACATCCTCGAATGGCTCGCCCCCGACTGGGTGGTCGACATGGCCACCTGCCGCCTCGCCCGGGGGCGTCTTCGGCGGCCGCCGCTGCGGCTGGAGCTCGACCGCTGCGGGTACGACGCCTGGCGGCTGTTCGCGCACCATCACTATCTGACGGGCGCCCTCCACCGCTCGGCCCAGTGCTTCCTGGCCACGTGGGAGGGCGAGCCGGTCGCCTTCGCGGCGGTGCTGCCGGTCATGGGCCGCACGGGATTCCGGCGGATCACCCGGCTTGTGGTGCTGCCCGACTACCAGGGCGTCGGCATCGGCGGGGCCGTCCTGGACGCCGTGGCCGACCTCTACGCCCGGCGGGACCTGCGGGTGACGATCACGGCGGGCCACCCGGCCCTCCTGCACGTCCTGGCGGGCTCGCCCCGCTGGCGGTTCCGCAGGCTGGCGCGGACCGGGCGGAAGGAACATGCGGCCATAGGACATAGCGCGGTGACCTCGCGGGGCAGGGCGGTGGCGAGCTACGAGTACGAGGGCGGGAAGGACCATGGCAGAGCCGACGAAGCACTATGACGACGACCTTCTGATCGCCGACCTGGCCGAGGGGCAGTTGAACTACGGGCAGATCGGCCAGCGGCACGGGCTGTCGGCGTCGCAGGTGGGCAGGATCGCCCGGGGCGAGGTGCGGCCGGAGCTGCACGCGCGGATCCTCGAGGCGGCGGCGGGCGTGCGCGAACAGAGCCGGCGGCTCGGCGCAACGCTGTCCCGGGCCGCGTGGGCCAGGCTCGGACGGCTCATCAGCGCCCCGGACGTCCCCGAGGAGGTCCAGCGCAAGGCGGCGGTCGACATCCTCAAGATGGCCCAGGACGACGCGGCGGCGGCGGCGGACGGGCGGGCCAAGGCCGGTGCGGACCTGACGGGCCTGTCCGACCAGACCAAGCGCCGCGTCCTGGCCGAGCTGGGCGGGCCCGAGACATGACCGCCCTGCGGACGCGACAGGATGTCTGGCTGGCGGTCTGGCAGTGGTTCGGCGTGAAGCTGCCCCACAGGGCCTTCACGCCCGGCCACAGCACCCCGCTGGATTTCGTCGCCGACGGGATCCTCCACCCCGGGGGCGACCTGGCGGCGTGGGCGAACCGGCGCGGGGGCAAGACGCTGGGCGGGTCGATCCTGGCGGCGCTGGAGTACCGCCTGGGCGACGGGCCGATCCGCGGGCGGGTCCTGGCCGGCAGCGAGGACCAGGCCCGGACGCTGTACGAGTACTGGACCGAGTGGTGCCACCGGCTGCTGGCCGACCGGCTGGCCGGTCCTGTGGGGCGGCTGATCACGCGGCTGGACAACGGCGACTTCGAGATCCTGGCGGCCTCGTCCAAGCGGGTGCGGGGCCCGGGCCTGCAGCGGCTGTACTGGGACGAGGTCGACGAGATCGACCCGGCGCTGATGGCGGCGTCCGTCGGCACGCTGACCAGCCGCCCCGGCGTGCCGGCGCGGACGGTGGCGATGTCGACGTGGCACCACGCCCACGGGCCGATGAGCGAGCTGGTGGCCGGCGCCGGCGCGCGGAACATCCGCCTGCACAAGTGGAACATCTGGGAGACGATCCAGCGCTGCCCCGTCGAGCGCCACGAGCACGGACGGCTGTGCGAAAGCTGCCCGCTGGGCCCGGCGTGCCTGGCGGCGGCGCGGCGGCGGGACGGGCGGGCGGACGTCGGGATCGCCGCGGAGGCCTGCGGGCTGTTCGCCATCGACGACGCGATCAAGCAGTTCGCCCACTGGTCGGCCGAGCAGTGGCAGGCCGAGGCCGAGTGCCGCCGGCCCACGCTGGCCGGGCTGGTGTACCCGTCGTTCGACCGGGCGGTCCACGTCGAGGCCGCCGCCGGTTTCCGCGACGACCGGCCGACGTACCGGTCGGTCGACTGGGGGCTGAACGACTTCGTCTGCCTGTGGGTCCAGGAGGACCCCGGCGGGCACGCGACGGTGGTCGACGAGTTGTGGCTGCGGCAGTCGACGGTGTACCAGGCGGCCTGCGAGATCCGCCTTCGGGACCGCGACCGGAGGATCGCCGCGACGTTCTGCGACCCGGCCGGCCGCAACCGCAACGACCAGACCGGCTACAGCGACGTCGAGGTCTTCGGCCGCGAGGGACTGCCCTGCAGCTACACGCTGGGCCCCTGGGCCCGCGAGGTCCGCAACGGCATCAACCTCGTCCGCGCCGCCCTCAAGCCCGCCTGCGGCCAGCCGCGACTGACCCTCGCCGGGCGGTGCGCCCAGCTCATCGCGGCGATGGAACAGTACCGCCTCCGCCAGATCAACGGGCAGTACGTGGATGAACCGATCAAGCCCCAGCCCTGCGACCACGCCGTCGACGCGCTGAGGTACTACTTCGTGAACCGCCGGGCGCCCGGGGGGGCGCAGGCGCGGACGATGGGATATAGCGGGTGAAATCCGAAATCCGAACTGCGAAGCACGAAATCCGAAGCACGAAATCCGAAACAAATCCAAAACGGCAAAACCGAAAAGCACCAAACGACGGCGGGCTGTTTGGGG
Organism: Planctomycetota bacterium; assembly: GCA_012514895.1. Taxonomy (GTDB): domain Bacteria; phylum Planctomycetota; class Phycisphaerae; order SM23-33; family FEN-1343; genus JAAYZK01. The sequence continues at coordinate 2,751 of JAAYZK010000303.1, forward strand.
TGTTTGCTGCCTTTTCCGTTTGAGATTTGTTTCGGATTTCGAGTTTCGTGCTTCGGATTTCGGCCGGCGGCTTCCCATGGGACAGAACCTGACACCCTGACACCCTGACACAGGACCTTGCGGATGAGCACTTTCGACCCTTTCAGGACCGGACCGGTGTATGACCGTCACGCCCCTCGATGGCAGGGGGAGCTGGACGCCAGCGAATGCACGCCCGACGTGCTGGCCGGCGGAATGATCCGCCCGTTCTCCGACCGCGAGCACCCCGACGACTACGCCTACCGCGTCTCGATGGCCTGCCCGCTGGACATGTGCCGCGACGGCGTGCGGATCCGCGTGGACAACCTGTGGCGGACGGCCCCCAAGCGGGAGGTGCGGCCGGGGCGGTTCGCGGGGCTGATCGAGGCCCTGGTGCACGACGCCGACGGTGAGGGCACGACGCTGGATGCGTTCATGCGGTCGGTGTGCTGGGACATGTACGTCACCGGCGTCGACGTCGTCGCGCAGGTGACCGGGGCGGACGGGGCGGCGGTCCGCACGCGGGCCGACGAGCTGGCGGCGGGGATCCGCCCATACTTCCTGCGGTTCTCGCCCCTGCGGCGGTACGACTGGGCCGTCACGGGCAGCGGCGCCCTGCGGTGGGCGCGGTACTGCCTGGGGACCGAGCCGCCGGCCGACGAGCACGCCTCGCCGGCGGCGGCCGTCACGCGGTTCCTGACGGTGACCGACCGCCAGTGGCGGCTGTGGCGCGCCGAGCAGGACCGCGCCGGCGCCCGACGCGTCGAGCTGGTCGGCCGCGGCGACCACGGGCTGGGGCGCCCGCCGGTGGTGAAGGTCTACTTCGCCGAGAGCCGCAAGGCCGGCCAGGGGGCCGTGCCGCTGTCGCTGCTGACCCGCCCGGCGATGGTCGCGCGGGTGGCGATGAACCTCAAGAGCCAGGCCGACGCCGACCTGCTGGCGGCGGTCACGCGCTGGATGCTCAGCGGGGTCGGCGCCGAGGAACTGCCGGACACCTACGCCCCGGGCGTGGTGTGGAAGATCCCCAGCGGCGAGGCGCGGCTGCAGATCGCGCAGGGCGACGTGGCGCACATCGCCGAGAAGCGCCAGTGGCTGGGGCTGTACCTCGGGGAGATCCTGCGGCTGCTGAAGTTCCGCGGGGGCATGGCCGAGATCAGCGCCACCAGCGGCTCGGGGCTGAAGCTGGCCATCGAACGCAGCGACCTGGACAACGAGCTGCGGGCGACGGCGGGGCAGCTCGAGGCGGTCGAGCTGGAGATGATGCGCCAGGCCGTCGCGCTGATGACCGGCGAGGTCATCGAGCCGCACCGCGCCGCCGCCGAGCTGGGCTACGCCGTGACGTACAACCGCGATTACATCCTCGAGCCGGTCGCCGAGATGCTCGACAACATCCGCCGCTGGGTGGGCGACTGCCCGGCCCTGGCCGTCGCGATCCCCGAGATCGGGCGGGAAATGACCCGCCAACTGGCCAACCTGCTCATGCCGGCCGGGACCGACGCCCAGCGGCGGGCGGCCGCCCAGATCGAGGCGGCGGCGTTCGGCGCCGGCGGCGCGTGATTCACCCCTGCACACCAGGAGTATGCCCATGTCAGACGCAAGCGACGAACCCGTCGGCCCGTCCGGAGGGACGGCGACGGAGGCGGCGGGCACGGATGTGTCCGCCGATCCCGCCGGGGACGCGGTGTCCCGGGCGGAGCTGGAGAAGGTCATCCGCCAGCGTCAGGAGGCCCGGCAGCGCGCGCGCGAGGCCGAGGCGGCGCTGGCGGCGCTGGCCGGCGGCGATCCGGACGGATCGGACGAGGTCCGCCGACAGCTCGAACGGAAGCTGCGGGACCGTGAGGCCCAACTGGGGGCGCTGCTGCGGGATGAGCAGCTTCGCGCCGCCGCGGCACGGGCCGGGGCGATCAACCCCGACCAGGTCGTGGGCCTGCTGCGGTCCCGCACGCGGATGGAAGAGCGCCCCGACGGGCGCCTGGCGCCGGTCTTCCTGACCGACGCGGGCGACCAGGCGTGGGGCGAGGCCGGCGCGCCGGCGGATGCCGACGCGTTCGTCGCGCGGTTCCTCGCCGCCGAGGCCAACGCGAACCTTCTCCGCGCCGCGTCCGCACCCGGCAGCGGCGCCCGCGCCGCCGGCGGTCCGCCCGCCGACGACCGGGGGCCCCGCACGCTGGCCGAATTCCACGCCCTGCCGGCCGACCGGCGGCGCGAGGCCGCCATGCGCATGACCCGACGCCAGCGGGAAACCCTGCTGGGCCTGGTCAAGCCGGGCCGGGACGCGTACCTGTAGACGGCCGCGTGCCGCGGCCGGAAATACGAAATTCGAAGCACCAAGGACCAAACAAATCCCAAGACGGCCAAAACAGCAAAAGGCCAAACGGCCGCGCTGTTTGGTGCTTCTCCGTTTTGCGGTTTTGGATTTGTTTCGGATTTCGAGCTTGGGATTTCGGATTTCCGCCGCCCGGCGCGGCCCAAGAACGAAAGGATCTTATGACTCAGACCAACACAACCACCCTTCAGTACACCCTTCCCACCGAGCACATCGTGGCGACGGTGGTGCAGGAGGCGCGCCCGTTCAACGTGGTGGCGCCGCTGGTGCTCAACGAGATCCAGCCGCTGGGGATGGGCACGACGTGGCAGAAGGTGATTCTGCCGACGACGACGGCGGCGGGCGTGGCCGAGGGCGACGACCTGGTCGCCGCCGCCCGCACGCCCACGCGGGCGTACACGATTCTCTCGGAGGTCGGGCTGTCCACCGAGCTGACGCGCCTGGCCGAGGAGACCAGCCGCCTGGACCGCCAGATCATGCTCTGGGCCGAGAGCCAGGGCCGCGCGATCGCCCAGAAGGTCACCGGCGACCTGTGCGCCCTGTTCGCCGACCTGCACGGCGGGGCGCCCGTCGGCACCAGCGGGCAGAACATCGCCGTGGCGGACTTCGTCGAGGCGATGTACACCCTGGACAACGCCAACGCCGCCGGGCAGAAGCGCTGCGTCCTGCACCCGCGCCAGGTGGCCGACCTGTTCGTCGCGCTGACCGGCTCGGGGGCGATCTACCAGAACCTGCCCGAGCTGGTCCGCTCGGGCGTCCTGCCCGAGGGCCAGCCGGCCGCCGGGTTCGTGGGGCAACTGTTCGGCGTGCCCATCTACCAGACCACCGAGGTCGACACCGCCAACGGCGGGGCCGACCGGGTCGGGGCGATGTTCACCGCCGAGGCCATGGCCTTCGTCCAGCTCCGCCCCATCACCGTCGAGTACGACTACGACGCCTCCCGCAGAGCCCGCGAGATCGTCGTCACCGCCGCGTACGGCGTCTGCGAGATCGTCGACGCCTTCGGCGTCCCGATCGTCACCGACGCGTAGGACGCCCGTTCCCCATGACCGCCGGAGGCGCGCCCCGCGGCGCGCCTCCGGTATGCAGATAAGACGCTGTTTAAGGATCTCCCATGACCGAGACGATCAGACATCACTACGACCTTACCCCCGACGAGGCCGCCGAGGTCCGGACCATCCAGGACGCCCTCGCGCAGCGCGGACGGCTGTACCGCACCGACCGGGACGGCCGGCCGGTGATGGATGCGGCGGGGCTGCCGGTGCCGGTGGACTTCCTCGTGCTCCGCTCGCGGCGGTTCCTCGTCGACGCCGACGGGACCGTGTGGCGGTTCTTCGGCGAGGGCAGCGACAAACACCCCGACAGCCCCGACCGCGGCGGCGCCCCGTGGCGCAGCAACCGCGTCGAGATGTGGACCGGCCGCTGGCGGGCCGTCCGCGGCGGCGACGGGCAGACGACCTGGGCCAAGGTCCTGGTCGCGCGGCCGGTCGACAAGCGGATCAACGGCCACCCGGGCATGCCCCAGATCGCCTGGTACCGCACCGTCAAGGGCTACCGCCACCCCCACGAGGGGCCCGACCAGCCCCCCTCCGACCCGATCGAACGCCTCGGCGGCCCCCGTCCGGCGCCCCAGGCGCAGGCGCAACCGCAACAGCAGCTGCGCCAAACCCAGACGCAAAGCCAAGGCCGCGGAAAGGACAACGCCCATGTCCCTGGACAGAAACACGGTCAGCCGCGCAACGGCTGAGCACATCCGCCACCTCGAACGCCACGGACCGCTGAGCGAGCGGCAGAAGCGGGAGATACGCAGGGTGCATGAACGCATCGCCCGCAAGGTGGAGGAGAGGAACGGATGAAAGGGTCATCCATGGAATCGATCGCCAATCTGAATCTGTCGGCCCTCGAGCCCCTCACGCCCCTCAATGCGGGCGTGGCGGTGCGGTACGTGGGGTGCAACCTGACCAATCGGCTCGTCCACCCGGACAGCCGGATCGTCGACTGCCAGGAGTCGCAGATCGTCCTGGCCGGCGAGGCCGCCCATCGCGTCGGCCGCGGCGTGCGGGGCGAGGTCACCGCGGCGCAGGTCCAGGCGGTCCGCGACGCGATCCCCGGCGGGTCGTGACCGGGGGCCGCAGAGGGGGACAGGAGACGGCGTGACGGACGGGGAACGGCGAATATCCAACATCCAACAGGGAACATCCAATGGCCAGGGGAACGGAAACGGCGAATGTTCAACAGCCAAGAGGGAACATCCGATGGCCGGGTAACGGCCGACGGAACGGCGGGGACGGGACGGGGCGTGGCGGGGCATCGGGGGTGGGGGGACGGGTATCCCCACCGGGCCTGCGGCTTCGGCCGGGGCCTTCAGCGAATGGAGTGAGCTTATGACCACGTGGTACGTCGACCTGGCGCTGTCGTTCGACGGGACGCACAGCCGCAGCGGACAGGAGGAGTTCAACGCCTGGGGCGGGCCGGCCGGGGCCGCGCGGGCGATCGCGGCGGCGGGGGCGGGCGATACGATCCTGCTGGCCAACGGGGCCGACCCGGCCGCCAACGTGCCGCTGACGCGGCTGTGGAAGCTGCCGGTGGCCTCGACGGCGGGGATGGACGCCGGCGACCTGCTGGAGGACGCCACGCGCGGCGCCGTCGCCCGCATCGCGGCGGTGGCGGGGGGCGACTACGTCCTGGTCGAGCCCGTCGAACCCCTGGAGAACCCCGGCTACGCCCTGGGCGACACCGTCACCGCCGACGGGGGCGCGACCACGACGACGATCGACGCGCCGCCGACCCAGCCGGGCCTGCAGATCACCGGCGACCTGGCCGCCGACGGGACGCCGGGGGCGCCGATCACGCTGCGGGGCGTCGGGCCCGACTGGACCGCGCCCCAGGCCGCCTGGCTGGACGGGGCGTCGGTGTGCGACTGCCTGACGATCGACGGGCTGTCGTTCTGGCGGTTCGACCGCCTGCGGCTGCACCGCGGGGCGTCGTACGGGCTGGTGTGCATCGGCAGCGAGGCCGGGGAGGGCTGCGTCTTCACGGCCGTCACCGCCGACCTGGCCGGCGTGAACGCGTTCCACCGCATGCACGTCATGCACCACGCGCTGATGATCGACTGCGAGGGCCGCAGCGCCACGCTGGAGGGCATGCACTACGCCCCCGGCCAGGGCGCCCTGGTCGGCTGCCGCCTGACCGGCAACGGGTCGTACGGGATCTACCGCGCCGCGGACGTCACGTGCTTCGCCTGCGTGATGACCGGCAACGGCGGCCCGGCCGTCGACGTCCAGGGCGGCTCGTTCGTCCTGCTGCTGCACTGCGTGCTGGACGGCAACGCCGTCGGCGCGTACGTGACGACGTCGGCGACGATGCTGGCCATGATCGCCAACCGCCTGACCAGCAACGACGACGGCGGCGCCCGCCAGACCGGGACGACCGCCGGGCTGTGGTCCGACTACAACGTGTACTGGGGCAACGGCGGCGCCGAATCGCTGAACATCCCGCACGGGCCCAATGATCACGGCCCGCCGGGCTCGGGCCTGCCGCACGAGGACGTTGCCGCCGACGGGTACGTCGACCGCCCCGCCGGCAACTTCGCCCTGGCCGGCGACGCCGCCGGGCGGCGCCTGGCCTTCCCCGTCGGGGCGACGACCGCGTACCTGGCCGCCGGGCCGGTCCCCGACGACCCGCCCCGGCACGACTACCAGGTGAGTTTCCACCATTACGAGGTAACGTTCCCATGAGCCAGACCACGCTGACCGTCCGCATCGTCATCGACGGCCTGCCCGCCGCGGGGCTGGACGTGCGGCTGTCGGACCCGACGGGCACGTACGGCGTCAAGCGCAACGACACGGGCGCCGCCGTCGTCCCGGCCGCCGCCGCCATGACCGACCTGGGCGGGGGGGCCTACAGCCACACGTTCGACGACCCGGCGGCGGACCTGACCTACACCGGCTGGGTCCAGTACGTCCACGACGGCCAGACGCACTACGCCGGCCACACGTTCGACGGCACCCCCGCCGACACCGCCGCCGCCCCGCCGCGGAGGCCCTGGGAGGCGGTCATCCCCTACGAGGACCGCGCCGTCCTGCACACCTCCCGCTGGCGCCTGCACGGGATCGCCACCCGCCGCGGCGCGGGCAACACCGACGGGGGCGTCCTGTGGCTGAAGGTCGCCCGCGAGGGCGACGCCGTCGCCGCGGCCCTCTACAAGGGGGCCGGCCTGGCCGCCTCCGACTGCGTGGCCGCCGGCGTCACCGATGTCTCGGGGCTGGACGGGACGGCCGAGTCGGCCGCCGAGGTCATTTTCGACGCCGTCAACGCCAGCGGGCTGTCCGGGTCGCTGCGCCTCCACCGCTGCCAGGCCGACGCCGTCTGCCCCGTGCAGGCGGCCCTGTGCTGCGACGAGGACCTCGACGTGCTGTACGACGGGATCGAGCAGCTCTCCGGCTACGACAGCGTGTACGGCCTGGCGCCGTTCATCCGCCAGGCCGGCGAAGACTGCCTCCAGCAGGTCGGGCGGCTGTTCCGCACCGCCCTGGGGGGGCCGGGCGACGCGTGGTTCATCGTCAGCGGACGGCGGCGCGACCCGGACCTGCGGCGCCTGCGCAACCCCGACCGCCTCCGCCTCGCCTGCGCCTGCCGCGCGCTGGAGCTGGCCCTGGGCCGCTCGCACGCCGCCGCCGGCGACACCGCCTACAGCGCCCTTCGCGACCACTTCGCCCGACGCTGGGCCGAGGCGATCGCCGCCGTCGAACTGGCCACCCCCGACGGGCCCGCCACCCAGCGGTTCAGGCGGCTGGACCGGGGCTGAGGGAGGAATCGACCATGACAAGCATCACACTGACCAACACCGACGCCGCGATCCTGGCCGACCTGGCCGCCGCCCTGCGGGGGGCGCGGCTGGAGGGCGAGGCGGTGTTCGCCGAGGCGGCGATCGGCGGCGGGCGGCTGGACGCGCGGCTGGCCGGGCCGTCGCCCAAGGCGCTGGTCCACTATAAGGGGACGCGGGAGCGGCCCGCCCCCGAGGAGCGGCGGGCCTGCGCGATGACGGCCGAGCTGACCGTCCTGGCCCGCCTCGGCGGCGGCGCCGAGGCCGCCGGCGTGGCAAGCCTGCTGGGCCTGCTGGCCGCCGCACGCAACGCCGTCGCCGCCGATCCGCCCCAGGCGGCCTGCTGCGCGTACGGCGACGACGGCCTGGCGCCGGCCCTGCGGTGGGGCTCGCCCCAGCTCGACCCCCCCGACGGCCCCTGGGGCCGCGCGAGAATCGAGGTCGAGGTGGCCTACATGATCGACAGTCCGACAGACCATTGAGGAGCAGCCTGTGTCCTACAGCGTCTTCCACAATCCCAAGAACGTTTCCATCGGCGGCGTGCCCCTGACGGGCGTGGTGGCGATCGTCGTGTCGCAGTCGTACGCCGAGCTGCACGCGGCGGCCGACGGCGATGCGCACGAGAGCGTGGCGCGGTACACGACGGGGCGGACCGGCGGGGCGATCCGGCTGGTCGATCCGGTTCAGGCGGCGGCCGCGGCCGGGGCGGCGGGCACGCTGTCGTTCACCTGGACCGACGCCCGCGGCGTTGCCGACCGGACCGTCACCATCGAGGGCTGCTCGCTGGGCGGGTACGAGGCCGCCGTCTCCCGCGACGCCGTCTCGGCGGCAACCGTCCCCTTCATCGCCGAATCGGCGCCGGTGGTGGTCTGATGGACCGCGCCGAGCGCCTCCGCCGCCTCGAGGTCGCCCGCCGGCGGCCGGGGATGCCGCACCCCGACCGGTGCCCCAAGCTCCGCGTCGAGGGCGTCGCCTTCGCCCTGCCCGCCGACACCGCCCAATGGCGCCCCCGCTTCGCCGGCGGCGGCGTCACGCTCGAACCGGCGGCCGACGGCTGGCCCGCGCTGCCGGCGATCCTGACGCGCCTCCGCCGCGCCGCCCGCCGCGGGCGCCTCCGCCTCGACCCCCAGGCCGCCGACGGCCTGCTGAGCGACCTGCTCCTGCTCGCCCGCGACGCGCTGCGGCGGCACTATGACCTGACCGACGACGAACTGGGCGACCTGCTCACCCTCCGCACCGATCGCCCGACGACCTGGCTGGCCGACCTGATCGCCTGGGCGCTGGGAAGGGGCCCGCCCTCTCTGTAGCCCCGAAGGGGCGAAAGCCTTTTGCCGGGGGCGTAAGCCCCCGGACAGAGAAGCGCCCTTCTGTTCAGCCCCGAAGGGGCGAAAGCCTTTTGCCGGGGGCGTAAGCCCCCGGAAGGAGAAGCGCCCCCTTGTGTGCAGCCCCGAAGGGGCGAAAGCCTTTTGCCGGGGGCCCAAGCCCCCGGACAGAGAAGCGCCC
>JAAYZK010000304.1 GCA_012514895.1 Planctomycetota bacterium
GCCCGCATCGCCTCGGACGGCCGGCGCCTGCTGGACGACGTCGCCCGCATGGAGGAGAAGGCCGTCGATGCTTCCGACGCCGCCGACGCCGCCGACGAGACCGCCGCGCTGATCGGATCGGACCTCGCCTCCCGCCAGGTCGACGACCTCCTCCGCGACAACGAGGTCCAGCGCCGCCTCGACGATCTGAAGGGGCGGCTGAACGCCCCGCAGTGATGGACCGCCCGCCGTCCGCGCGGTATGGTTGCGATCCTGACACCCCCTCCCGCCCGTGAAGCGCGGAGCCTCTTGGGGACATTCGCGCTCCCCCACCGTAGTTCCGCCACGAATTTTCTTCAGGAACAATCACACGCTTGATTGATGGAGTTACGCACGTAACTCTTGTAGTTATAAGAGTTTCTGAAACTCTCTCCCTTGACGGTTTCGACGTTGAGTATTAAGTTCTCTCTTGTGGGTGCCCAGCCAACTGCGGTCCGGTGCGACCCTTTCAGAGAAAAGGAGAAATCGATGAGAAAGATGAGGACGATGGGCCTTGTGCTGGTTCTGGCCGCTCTGGCGACACAGGCGGAGATGGTCGTGGTTGATGACGGTTTCGACGGATACCAGATCGGCACCGCCCATCGCCAAGGCGATGACGGCACCGGAACGGAAACCCCCCGGTGGGCGGTCCAGCAAAATACCAATCAGTTCGGCGACCCGGGCGGTGTGACGATCGAGCCGCTCGCCGAGGATCCGGCCAACCTGGCCGTGAGACTGCAGAACCGCGACCGCGGCGTGGTCAGCACGATCTACGCCTGCATGTCGTTGGGGCCGTTGACCATCTACGGCGAGGGGACGATCTACGTCCGCTTCAAGGCCGATGCCCCCAACGACACGCTGATGGGGACCAATGACCTGTGGTCGCACTGGGACTACGCCGGCTACGACACCGGCGACGCCACATCCAAGCTCTTCCAGCAGATGGCCTTCAACTACAATCAGATGGGCGCCCTGGTCCGCCTCAGCGGCGGCGAGGACTTCCGCGCCTGCGACGGCAGCCCCGCCAATCCCTCGCCGACCGGCGTCAACGGCTACAAGAACGTCAACATGGGCCAAGAGGTCAATGTCTGGCAGGAACTGTGGGTCCAGATCGACCAGGCCAACGACCGCGCCCGCTACTACCTCTGCCCGGACGGCGGCCAGCCCGCTGCCGTACCCAACCCCAACGGGGGCACGTGGTGGGCCATGCGCAACGAGGCCCGCAACAACGACGCCGTCGCCAATCTCAAGTTCTTCATGGGCGGCGTCCCCGCCACGTTGGGCGAAACCAACGTGCTGATCGAGTCGATCGCCATCGACACAGAGGGCATGACCCTGGACCGCTACGCCGGCTGGGAACCCATCCCCGCTATGCCGCCAGCCCTGCGAGCCGATCTGGACGGCGACGGTGATGTCGACCTGGACGACTTCGTCATCCTCAAGAACGCCTTCGGTACCGGCGACGACGGCGACTGCGATGGCGACGGCGACACCGACCTGGACGATTTCGTCATCCTGAAGAACGAGTTCGGATCCTGAACGTGGCTAGTCTCTGGCGCACGAGGCACCTGCCCACGATCGGGCGGGTGCCTCGTCCCTTTCCGGGCCGCCTGGTCCGACGGACGCCCGAATCGCCCGCACATCCGGCTTCACCCACCCCCGCCCCCTCACAGCAGCGCCGTCGCGAAATACCGCTCCGCGTCGTCCAGCAGGTGGGCCGCGCATCGCCGATCAGGCCCAGGATGTTGTCGGTCAGCAGGGGCGGCTCTCCAAGATCTTGAGTCTCGTCGCGTTGGCTGCACGCCACGCGCCCTCTGCGCCTGATCGCGACGATCCCGTTGAGCGATCCCGCTGCCATGGCCCCGCAGCCCCGGTCGGTCTGAGACGGTCCTAGGGTCTGGCGGTGCCCCGTGCCGCCCTTTTGGCTTGCGGACGGCCTCGACGATTCCGCCGTCCGGCCGGTCCGTCCAACAATGGGATGGAAGGCGGACCTGCGATGCGATCATCGATCCTGACGCGCTTGGGGCTGTCCCTCGTCCTGCTGGCGCTGATGGGCGGCAGTTGCGGTA
>JAAYZK010000305.1 GCA_012514895.1 Planctomycetota bacterium
ATCCAGAACATGTGGCTCGCCGCGACGGCCGAGGGCGCCGGCATCGGGTGGGTCAGCTTCTACGAGGAGGAGTTCCTCGCGGAGTTCATCGGCGTCGACGAGCCAGTTCGCCCGGTCGCGTGGCTGTGCCTCGGCCCCGTGACCCACCTGGCGGAGGTCCGGGACCTGGAGGCGTTCGGGTGGCGCAAGGGCCTCGAGCTCGACGAGGTCGTGCACTGGGATTAGCGGCCGATCAGGGATTAGCCCGCCGTTAGGGTGGGCGTCCACTGGCCGTCACCGGAAATTCATCCGGTGATGTTTTCCTTGCCCCATGACCGCCATCTCGCCCGCCCTCGTGGTGTCGGTGTCGGGTATCCGGGATGACCGGCTGCTCGACGCCGCACGTTTCATCGCCGCCCTGGAGTACCGGGGCATTTCGCCGTCTCTGCTGGTCGCGCCTCATTTGGGCGCCGATTGGTCGCTGCGCGATTCCCCGGCGGTGCTGGATTGGGTGCGGCGCCGGCGGGACGAGGGCGCCGAGATCCTGCTGGCGGGCTACGACCAGTCGGACCGCGGCCGCCGCGGCGAGTTCGCGGCGCTCGACGCGCACGAGGCCCGTCTGCGGCTGACCGCGGCGACGCGCCAGATGAGGGCCCTGAGCCTGGAGACCGACATGTTCGCCCCGCCGCGCTGGCTGATGTCGCCGGGCACGCTGGAGGTGCTGCCGGACCTCGGTTTCCGCATCGCCGCCGATCTGCACGGCGTTCATGACCTGGTCACTGGCGCCACCGACCCCACCCGCGTGCTGGCGGTGGGCGAGGGCTTCGGCGCGGCGCGCTGGTGGCGCCGCGCGATGCGCAACTCCGTCAACCGCGCCATCGCCGACGGCCGCCCGATCCGCATTTCCGTGTCGGCCGCCCGCCTGCGGGACGAGAAGGTCCGCCGCGACATCCTCCGCCTGCTCGATCTGGCCATGTCGGCGGGCGTCGCCCCGGCGGGCTACGGTGCCGTGCCCCTACGATGGGCGGCATGAGCGACGGCAATCAGACCACCGGTTCCCTGTACGACATCCCCGTCACCACCATCGACGGCCGCGAGACCACGTTGGCGGATTGGGCGGGCCATGTCCTGCTCATCGTCAACGTCGCCAGCGAGTGTGGCCTGACGGAGCAGTATGAGGCGTTGCAGGCGCTCCAGGACGAGTTCGCCATGCGGGGCTTCTTCGTCCTCGGCTTCCCGTGCAACCAGTTCGGCGGCCAGGAGCCCGGCACGGAGGAGCAGATCCAGGAGTTCTGCCGGTCGAACTTCGGGGTGGAGTTCCCCATGTTCGCCAAGATCGACGCCAACGGCGAGGATGCGCACCCGCTGTATCAGCGCCTGACGCAGGTCGCCGACGCCGATGGCGAGGCCGGCGATGTGGCGTGGAACTTCGAGAAGTTCGTCGTCGACGACTCCGGCGAAATCGTCGGCCGCTTCCGCCCCCGCACCGAGCCCGACGACGACGCGATCGTCGACCTCATCGAGGAGCATCTTCCGGTGTAACCGCCGGCCTGGGCCCGAGCTCCGGGTCCGGGTCCGCGTCCTCCGGCAGGCCGTCGGGGCCGGGTTCGCCTTCGAGCCCCGCGCCCGCCGACTGCTTCGCCGCGAGCGGGTCCTCCAGGCGCCCCGTGGCTCCCCAGCCCATGATCCCGCCGCGGTTGCGCAGGCTCATGCTGGCCAGCCCGACGCCGCCGAGTTCGTCGCCGCCGACGGTGACCACGTCGCCCTGGACCGCCACGACGATGTTGACGTGATGGCCGAAGGGCCCCGGGTAGTCGTAGAAGATCAGGTCGCCGATCTGCGGCGAGAACTCCGGGTCGTCGTCGGCGTCGATGTACGCGCCCCGGTCCGCCATCGCCCCGGCGAGCTCGAGGGTGTCGGCGATCAGCCACGCGTCGGACTCGCCCGGCTTTTCGGCCCGCACCGGCAGGCCGGCTTCGTTGAGCACCCAGGACGCGAAAGCGGCGTCCCACGGCCCCTCCGGATCGGGGGAGGCGTCGTCAAGCAGGGGGTCGTCGCCCTCCTTGGGGGCCACCGTGCTTTCCGACGGCCCGGCCTCGTCGTCGCCGCGCGTGAAGTAGCGCGAACCGTCGGGCTGGTCCTCGTACTGCACCCGCCCGATTTCCACGATTTTCTGCTGGTAGACTGGCCGCTCGGGATCGGGGTCGGGGAACGTGCCCCCGCGCCAGGCCAGCAGGTTGACGGGCCCCCACAGCGTCATCGCGGCGCCGAAGACGAAAACGAAGGCCAGGAGCAGAATCGGCCAGGGCGCGAGCCTGAATCGGCGGGGTCGGTCGGCGTCGGTCATGGGGTCAGGATAGCGGCGGCATGGGTTGTCCCCGCCGCCTAGTAGAGTTGTCCCCGGATATGCGTCCCGCGACCAGGCGGGGCTTCCCACCAAACAACAGGAGCACTTACGTGGCGCGTGTAG
>JAAYZK010000306.1 GCA_012514895.1 Planctomycetota bacterium
AGGACCCGCGATTCCACAGCCCTGCGCGGGCGGCTTGAAGAACAGATGGGAAACCTGACGCCACGCAGGTCGCCGATCAGTGTGACGGGCGGCCCGGCCGCGGTCAAGCGTGAAATCGAGGTCGCGGGACGTCCGGTTGCCAGGGGGACAGGCCCGGGGTATCCTGTCGGCCCGCCCTGCCGCCGCGGCGCGTCGGGGTCAGGAGCGATTTCGGGAACGGACCGGAGGCCGATCATGAGCAAGGGTATTCGTCGCGGGAGCCGCCTCAAGACGGCCGGTGCGGCCAAGGCGGCCAAGGCGCGCGTCTCGCGCCTCCGCAAGCCGGAGGAGATGAGCCTGGAGGCCTGGCAGATAGCCCTGCGCAGGCAGTTCGCCGCCGACCAGGCGTTCAGGCTCAGGAACGTCGGCGACGAGCCGATCTTCTCGCAGTTCGAGGTGACCAACCCCCAGACCCGGCGGACCTACCGGGTGGCGATCCGCGGCGAGGGGCTGGGCGTGAACTACTGCTCGTGCCCCGACTATGCCGTCAACACGCTGGGCACCTGCAAGCACATCGAGTTCACCCTGAACGCCCTGCGGCGCAGGCGCGGCGCCAAGGCCGCCTTCGCCCGGGGCTTCCAGCCCCCCTACAGCGAGGTCTACCTGCGCTACGGCGCCCGGCGGGACGTCGTCTTCCGCGCCGGCTCGCAGTGCCCCGAGGCCCTTGGCCGTCTCGCGGCGCGGTTCTTCGGCGACGACGGGGTCCTGCCGCCGACGCACTACGGCCGCTTCCACCAGTTCCTCGCCGGCTCGGCCGCTGATGCCTGCGACGGCCACGAGGTCCGCTGCTATGACGACGCGCTGGAGTTCGTCTCCCAGGCCCGCGACCGGGCCGAGCGGATCCGCCGGATCGACAAGGCCTTCCCCGACGGCGCCGCCGACGGGGCCCTGGACAGGCTGGTGAAGGCCAGGCTGTATCCTTACCAGCGCGCCGGCGCCCTGTTCGCCGCCCGCGCCGGGCGCTGCCTGATCGCCGACGACATGGGGCTGGGCAAGACGCTCCAGGCCATCGCGGCCGCCGAGATCCTGGCGCGCCACGCGGGCGTCTCGCGCGTCCTGGTGATCTGCCCGACCTCGCTGAAGCACCAGTGGAAACGCGAGATCGAGCGGTTCACCGACCGCTCCGCCGTCGTGGTCGAAGGGCTCCTGCCGCGACGGACGGCGCTGTACGGCGCCGAGGCGTTCTACAGGATCGTCAACTACGACGTGATCCATCGCGACCTGGAGGCCATCGGGCGAAACAGGTACGACCTGATCATCCTGGACGAGGCCCAGCGGATCAAGAACTGGAAGACCCGCGCCGCCCAGGCCGTCAAGAAGCTGGACGCCGACCACGCCATCGTGCTCACCGGCACGCCCCTGGAGAACCGCCTGGAGGAACTGCACTCGATCGTCGAGTTCGTCGACCGCCACCGGCTGGGCCCGCTGTTCCGGTTCCTGGCGGCCCACCAGCACGTCGACGACACCGGCCGCGTCATCGGCTACCGCAGGCTGGACGACATCACCGCGACGCTCGAACCCATCCTCGTGCGGCGGACCAGGCAGGCCGTCCTGGAGGACCTGCCCGAGCGGCTGGAGAAGCGGTTCTTCGTGCCGATGACCGACCAGCAGATGGCCCACCACGAGGAGAACCGCGAGATCGTCGCGCGCATCGTCCAGAAGTGGCGGCGGTACGGCTACCTGTCCGAGATCGATCAGCGGCGGATGACGTGCGCCCTTCAGAACATGCGGATGAGCTGCGACAGCACCTACCTGCTGGACAAGCAGACGGACTACGGCCACAAGGCCGACGAGCTGGCCACGCTGATCGCCGAGGTGCTGGAGGATCGCGAAGCGAAGGTCGTCGTGTTCAGCCAGTGGCTGGGCATGCACGAGCTGATCATCCGCCGCCTGGCCAGGCGGAAACTCGACCACGTGCTCTTCCATGGCGGCGTGCCGGGGCCGAAACGCAAGGACCTGGTCCATCGGTTCCGCGAAGACCCGGACTGCCGCCTGTTCCTGTCCACCGACGCCGGCGGCGTGGGGCTGAACCTGCAGCACGCCAGCGTCGTGGCGAACATGGACCTGCCGTGGAACCCGGCGGTGCTGGAGCAGCGGATCGGGCGCGTGCATCGCCTGGGCCAGCACAGGCCGGTGCGGGTGGTCAACTTCGTCGCCAGGGGAACCATCGAGGAGGGCATGCTGGGCCTGCTGGCATTCAAGCAGTCGATGTTCGCCGGCGTGCTGGACGGCGGCCAGAAGGAGGTCTTCCTGGGCGGCACGCGCCTGAAGAAGTTCATGGAGTCGGTGGAGAAGGCTACTGCCGCGCCGCCGGCGGCCCTTGACGAACCGACCGCCCCGACGGCCCCGCCGGCAGCGGCGGCGGGAGCGGCCGC
Organism: Planctomycetota bacterium; assembly: GCA_012514895.1. Taxonomy (GTDB): domain Bacteria; phylum Planctomycetota; class Phycisphaerae; order SM23-33; family FEN-1343; genus JAAYZK01. Next base: position 2,415 of record JAAYZK010000306.1, read on the forward strand.
GTCGAACCAGGCGGCGCTGAACGCCCTGGGCGACCTTCTGACCGCGGGCGCCGCGGCCCTGCGCGAGATGAGCCGGTCGCTGGCGGGCGAGGCCCGCCGGCCGGAGGGCCCGCAGCCCGCCTCGCGGCGGCTTATCGAGCGCGACGAGGCCACCGGACAGACCTACCTGAAGCTCCCGCTGCCCCAGGGCGACGCGATGGGGGCCCTCGTCGGCCTGCTTCAGGCCGCCCTGGGAAGCCTGGAGCGGCCCAGGTAGGAGCCATGCGTCTCATTCGTCGGGGCCCCGGCGGCCGGCCTCGGCCGTCCGGTCCTCGCCCATCGCCTCGACCAGGTCGCGGCGGTAGCGTTCCATCATGCGGTCGGTCAGGCCCGGCGCGATGGCGGCCAGGAGGGCCAGGAGCTTGCCGCCGCCGGTCAGGACGAGCTGGGGGCGGTAGCGGCCGGCGGTGCGGACGATGGCGGCGGCGACGGACTGGGGCGTCTGGAAGCGGTAGTAGCCGTGGCGGCGCATCCGGCCCGAGCGGCCGGTCATGGTGTCGGCGTCGAAGAAGGCGGTGGCCGTGAGGGCCGGGCAGACCAGCGTGACCCACACGCGGTGCGGCCGCAACTCGACGCGGGCCGACTCGGTGAGGCCGCTGACGGCGAACTTGGTCGCGCAGTAGCCGCCGTGCAGGGGCGTGCCGCGCTTGCCGATGACGGAGGAGACGTTGAAGATGTGCCCCCCGCCCTGGCGGACCATCACGGGCGCCACGGCCGCCAGGCCGTACCAGACACCGAAGAAGTTCACGTCGAAGATCCGACGCAGGGCGGCCTCGTCGAGGTCCGCCGCGGCGCCGAACATGCCGTACCCGGCGTTGTTGACCAGCACGTCGATCCGCCCGAACGCCTCGATCGTCCGATCGGCCAGCGCCTGGACCTGGCCGCGCTGCGCGACGTCGGTGGGCACGATCAGCGTCTGGGCGCCGGCGGCGCGGCAGCCGGCGGCGACGGTTTCGAGCCGTTCGGCCCGCCGGGCGGCCAGAACGACGGCGTCGCCCCGCCGCGCGAACGCCAGGGCGGTCTGCTGCCCGATGCCCGACGAGGCGCCCGTCACGATCACGATCTTCCGCGAGTGCTCGTTCATGTCTGCCGTTCTACCACCGCCGCCACGTCAGCACCGCGCCGATGACGGCAACGGCCGCCAGCGCCCATCCGAGCCGCTTGATCCGGTTGATCTGCCGGTCGAAGTCGTGGCGGCTGCGGCCGGCCCGCATCCAGTGGGCCAGGAACGCCACGCGCGTCGCGATGGATCCGTGCCGCCAGTTGCGGCCCTGGCGCGGGATCCCGTTCAGTCGGGCGATGCTCTCCAGGGCCGTAATGAACCACGGCGCCCCGGCCGTCAGGTCCCCGTCGGCCGGTTCGGCGCGGGCGTCCTGCTCGGCGGCGTCCAGGCCCGAGCACCACGCCCCGTAGACGTCCGACTGCCGCTCGAACTGGCGGCTGAGCCAGCCGAAACCCACGCCGATGCTCAGGATCGCCAGCAGCGCCATCCCCGCGTTCTCGACGATGATGACCGCCCCCGGCGCGGCGCCCAGGGCCTCGGCGGCGATCCCGCCGGCGGAGACGACCGCGAGGTTGACCATCATCACCGCCACGATGAACAGCAGGAAGTAGCTCATGTGGTGCTGCTTGACGTGCCCGGCCTCGTGGCCGAACACCGCGACGACCTGGCGGTCGTCCATCTGCTCCAGCAGCGCATCGCTGATCAGGATGTAGCGCACGGCCCGGTGGAGCCCCATCACGCCGGCGTTGACGAGCACGCCGCCGGTGTCCCAGATGCGGATCTGGCGGTAGCGCAGGCCGATCCGCCGGCAGAGGCGCTCCAGCCGCCGCCGCAGCGGCCCGTCCGGCAGCGGGCGGGTCCGCCAGACGCGGATCAGCAGCGCCGGGCTGAAGAAGAACACCATCGCCACCGACGCCGCCTTGACGACCAGGACCGCCGCCACCGCCGATGGGCCCGACGGCAGCGCCGCTGCGGCCCGATCGACCACGTCGTGGGCCAGCATGATCAGCCCCACCGGCACGGCGACGAACAGGAAGTGGTGGCGCAGGTTGAATCCCAGGTACTCCCCCAGCGACCAGCCCGAGCGGACCGGCATCCCCGCCAGCATCAGGTCCTGCTCGACCTGCCAGCGCACCATCCGGTCGAACCGGTAGCTGATCGCCCAGTGGATCACCAGGGCCGCCAGGAAGACGCCCAGGAGGACGCCCTCGGCCAGCAGCGGCACCGCCTGGAGATACGGGCTGGCGACGAACCGATCGGTCAGGCCGATCGCCAGCAGGCCCGCCACGCCCGCCACCAGCCACACCTGGACTATCAGCAGCCGCCTGTGGTGGCGGTGCACCGTCGCGGTGAAGGCCCCCTCGGCGCGGAGCAGACGGCGGACGCCGATCCGGGTGATCCACGCCGTCAGCAGGGCCGTCACGCCCAGGTACAGCAACGTCGCCGCCGCCAGTGGCGGCCAGCCTGCGGTCAACAGCCGCGGCCCGGGAGACGAGCCGAGGCTGAGCACGACGGCAAAAACCATCAGGACAATCATCTGCATACCGGGCGTTCCGTACTCATTCTACCGACCGACGCCGAAGGAAAGCCAAGCCGGGCCGCCCACGAACCGGCCTGCCCGATGCGGCGACCGGCGGATCCCCGCCGCACCGGCCGCCCACCGCTGGACGCCCCGGCAGGCCAAGCCTACCATGTATTGGGTCGGCGGGCCGTCCCAAAAAAACGCGGCTGACCCTTGAAAACCGGAGCGGCCCGTGGGATAACTTGCCATGTCCTGTGGCGGCGTAGCTCAGTTGGTTAGAGCGAGGGATTCATAAGCCCTAGGTCACTGGTTCAAGTCCAGTCGCCGCTAGTGCCGGACGGAGCCGGACAGGCCCGTCAGACGGCCTGCAGATTGTAAGCCGTGCACCAACAGAGGCCCCCGAACAGCACCTGGCATTGTGTTCGCGGGGCCTGAACAAAGGAGAGTAGGCTATGTTGGCCCCCGCCAGTTTCTTCACGGAGTTTGGCCCGCTTCACTGGGTCCTGATCGTGGTGCTGGTCGTCCTGATCGTCTTCTGGGTGCAGTACCGCAAGCGCCAGATGTAGTCTCGATCCCAAGTCGTTCCGGAACAAGGTGCTCCCGACGGTTTGCCGCCTGTCATGCGCAGGCGGCCCCGTACGGGGTGTTTTTATGCTGTGCGCCGGGGCCGCTCGGGATTCCCAGGCGCCCGCCGCCTGGTGGGGCTTTACACACCGTCGCTGTTCCGTCACAATGCCCGTCCATGGCTGAATCGTCGCCCAAGTGCGTGTACGTCGTCTTCGGCAGCGATGCATTCCTGCGCGATGGGTACCGCCGTCAGGTGATCGAGGAGGTTCTCGGTGGGGCCGATCCGCAGTTGTGCGTCAGCCGCTTCGAGGGCGACGCCGAGCTGGCGGATATCCTGGATGACCTGCGGACGCTGCCCTTCCTGGCCCCCCGCCGCCTGGTCATCGTCGACGACGCCGACGATTTCATCAAGGCCCACCGTTCGGCGCTGGAGGACTACCTGGAGCACCCCTCGCCGACCGGCACGCTGCTGCTGTGCCCCAAAAGCTTTCCGGCCACGACGAACCTGGCCAAGCGGGTCGCCGCGATCGGCGCGAAGCTCGACTGCACCCCCCCGGCGGCCAAGGACATTCCCGCCTGGATCGCCCGACGCGCCGCCAGGGACGGCAAGCAGATGGACCGCCGCGCCGTCGAGTTGATGGCCCAGTGGCTCGGGCCGGACCTCGCCCGCATCGACAGCGAGATGACCAAGCTGACGCTGTACGTGGCAGACCGGCCGGCCGTGACCGTCGAGGATGTCAGCGCCGTCGTCGTCGCCACCGCGGAGGTCTCCCCCTGGGCGCTGACCGACGCGCTGACGGCCGCCGACGCGGCGGCGGGGCTGAACGTGCTGGAGAAGCTGCTGACCCAGCCGGGCGAGGAGTTCCGCGTCCTGGGGCTGATCGGCTGGCACTTGCGGCGGGTGCTCAAGGCCAAGCAGATGCTCATCGCCGGCCGTCGCGAGGCGGACGTCTTCCAGGCCGTCCGCATCTTCGGCCCGGGTCAGGCCGCCATGCGGAAGCTGCTCCAGCAGCGGTCCATCGGCCAGGTCGGCCGCGATTTCCGCGAGCTGATCCGTACGGACCTGGCCATGAAGACCGGCCGCGACCCCAAGGCGGCCCTGCAGCGGCTGGTGGTGGCTCTGTGTTAGACACGGAGCATTGACATCGGGCTCCAGATGGAGAAAGTATAATCCGTTCTCGCGTCGGTATCCGATAAGCACAGGTGACAGACTCACCGCCGCGACGGAGTCGCCGGCGGACCATCAACCAGGGATGGTGACCATGCTTCGCGTCAGGCAATGGGCCTTGCCGCTTCTGTCGGCCTGCCTGCTTCAGGCAGGCTGCCTCGAACGCGCCCGCAACTTCGCCCAGCCCCCCGCCCACAGTTCCGTCACGGCCGCGGCGTATCGCCAGCCCGTGCTCTCGCCGGCGCCGAGGAACCCCCTGGTCGAGGACTACATGGCCCGCCTGGCGGCCCTTCAGGAAGGCCAGCAGGCCGTCGCTTCGGGCGTCCGTCTGCGGGCGATCGAGGTGCCGGTGCTGCCCCAGGACATGGTTGCCACGGCCGCCGGGCCGCACGCCTCGCCGCTGTTCTCGCCGGAGGCGTTGCGGCGGCAGGTGGCGATCCCCGATCGCCTCGCCCCCGCGCCCCAGCCCCCGGCACCCGAACCAACCGCGACAGCGCCGGCCGACGAGCCGCCCCAGCCGCCCGCCCAGCCGGTCCTGGCCCCCGACGCCGTCGAAGCGTACCTCGCCGCCGCCCTGGCCCGCGCGGAGGCGGATCCGGACGACCTCGACCGGCAGATCCAGGCCCGCCTGCTCCTGGCGGCCGCCGGGCGGGACGATGAGGCGCTTCGGCCCATCGCGAACCTGGACGAGCAGGAGAACCAGCGGGTCGCCGCCCTGCTGCAGATGATGATGGCCCTTCGGGACCGCGAGCCGGCCTCCCCCCAGGCCGCCAACGCACGCCTCGATGCCCTCGAGCAGCTCCAGGACCAGTTGCGGAGCGTCGCCGACCTGCAGATCCCCGTCGTCAAGCTCTGCCGCCAGGTGGATGGGTACGGCGTCTACACGCCCTTCCCCGGCACCACCTTCCTGGCCGGGCGCACCCAGCCGGTCATCGTCTACTGCGAAGTGCGGAACTTCTCGGCACGGCCCGACGCCACCGGCCTGTACCGCACGCGCCTGAACATGACCCTGGGGCTCTACAACGCCAGCGGCGAACTGGCCCAGGCCCTGCAGAAGAACGAGGACATCGAGGATGTCTCCGCCAACCGCCGCCACGATTTCTTCCTCACGCGGGTCTACTACTTCCGCGACACCCTCCCGCCCGGCGACTACATCCTCAAGATCACCATCGAAGACCCCGCGGCCAACAAGGTCCAGACGGCCTCCATCGACGTGACGCTCGTCCAGCCGCAATGACAGCGGCGGGCCCGGGGGCCGCCGGCCTCCCCCCGCACAGCGCCCGTTCCTCCGCGCGGCGGCGGGAAAGCAAGGAGGGGCGGGACACTTCCTGCATCGAAGGTGTATCCCGCCCCTCCAGGAATGAACCTCTACCGCCGGCCATGGGCCCAGCGTGAGGATTTGAACCACAAAGTCTTATCTCCCGGCGCCTTACGGCCCGCTCGGGCGCCCTGCCTCCTCTACCAGCACTGCGGAATCGGCTCCCGCTCGTACCGTGCCGTCATTGGCGGCGCTTCCCTGGCGGCCTGGTCGCACGGGTCGGGGCGGTCCTCGCCGCCGACGAACATCAGCGCACTGTGGATGCCGCGGCGGGCCTTCTCGACCGTCGTGTCCAGCCATTCGGGGCGGCCGCTGTCGCGGTCGGCCCGGGAGGTCTCGGCGGGACGGTCGAACCATTCGGCGATGCGGGGGCTGCCCGGACGCTGGCCCAGTGTGTAGAAGCCCGCACACAGGGCCACGATCACGATCAGCCTGATCAGTTTCTTCATCGCAGTCCCTCTGGACGGATTGCCGCGAGTTACCGGGGTAGACGTCGCCGTCCGCCTGATCCATGCCCCGTCCCTAGGTACTTTACATTATATTGTCCGCAGGGACAATCGATTCGCCCATATCGGCAGCCCCCCCAGCCCCCCCTGGGGAAACGCCTCAGGCGCCTCGGGATGCAGTGCACGTAGCCCGCTGTGTTTGCAGCACTTCCGCCTCCTGCCCGTCTGCCGTCGGCGCCGCCGGTGCGGCCGGGCGGCCCGACGTGGACCTTCAGGCCATCCGGCGGCTTGCCCGAGCGGGCCCAGCGACGATAATGGAGGTGTCATGGCCGTCAACGCAACGCCCGAATACGAGAAGGCCGAGGCCCGCTACCGCCAGGCCGTCACCGACGCCGAGAAGCTCGATGCCCTGGAGGAGATGCTCCGCCTGGTGCCCAAGCACAAGGCCTCCGAGAAGGTCCAGTCGGACCTGAAGCGCAAGATCAGCGCCCTGAAGAAGGAACAGGCCTCCGGCAAGGGCGCGGCCGCGACGGTCGTCGATCCCTACACCATCGTCCGCAGCGGCGCCGCCCAGGTCGCCGTCGTCGGGCTGCCCAACACCGGCAAGAGCTCGATCCTCGCGGCGGTGACCGAGGCGAAGGTGAAGGTCGAGTCCTACCCGTACAGCACGACGCTGCCCGTCCCGGGGATGTGGGAGTGGCAGGACGTGAGGTTCCAGTTGGTCGACACGCCCCCGCTGTCCGGCGAGCACGTCGAGGCGGGGCTGGTCAACCTGCTGCGGCGCGCCGGGGCGATCCTCGTGGCCGTCGACGCGTCCAGCCCCGAGAGCCTCGACCAGATCGACCGGACCCTGGCCATCCTGGCCGGGAAGCGGGCGGACCTGTTCAACTGCCCGGCCGTCCAGATCCCCGCCGACGCCCCGCTGGGCCGTCCGGGGCTGATCGCGGTCACGCACGCCGACGCCGTCGGCGACGGGGAGATCGCCACGCTCGGCGAGCTGGCCGGCACGGATCTGGCGCTGTGCGGCGTGGACTGCACGACCGGCGCGGGCTTCGACCGCCTCGCCGAGACGCTCTGGCGCCTGCTGCACCTCATCCGCGTCTACACACGCATCCCCGGGCACAAAGGGGAGCTGACCGACCCGTTCACCCTCCCGGTCGGCTCGACCGTCGACGACCTGGCCCGCGCGATCCACCGCGATCTGCCCGACAAGATCAAATTCGCCCGCATCTGGGGCACCGGCCGCCACGACGGCCAGCAGGTGCACCGCACGGAGGTGCTGGCGGATCGGGATATCGTGGAACTGCACGAGTAGCACCGGGCGCCCTCATTCCTCGCCGCCGCCCCTCTCCCTGGTGGCCTCGTACCGCCAGAACGCCTCCGGCGACAGGATCACAACGCCGCCGTACCGTTCGAGCGACAGGAGGTCCCTGTCGCCGGTCACCAGACAGTCACACTCTCCGGCCGCAGCGGTCCCGAGGACCACCAGATCGTCGCCATCCCGGCAGGTGCCGGCGGGGGTGTCCGCGGGAACCACGATCCGCAGGCGTCCCCGCAGGAGAACAACGGCGCGATCGACCTGGCCGGAGGCGAAATGGAACTTGTCGATCAGAACGGCACGGAACTCTTCCAGGAGAGCCTCGCAGGAGACCAGATCATGGGAGACCGCGCAGTACTCGAGCAGGTCCGTGCAGGCGCCGCGAGCGATGAACGCGGAGATCAGAACGTTGGTGTCCAGCAGGACTCTCATGAGACCCTGTCGAACACATCCTGATCCGTAAACAGGCCTTCCTGCTGAGCATGGAGCATCATCCGGCCGCGGAGGGAGCGGAACCGCCGCAGGAACATGTAGTCGCGCAGGGACGCCTGGATGATCTCGCTCCGCGACATGCCCTCTTCGGCCGTGAACTGCTCAAGTTCCTTGCGCAGGTCCTCAGGAAGGCTGACTGAAATGACGCGTCTCATGGCTGTCACCTGTATTACATTGTAAGTCATGGTCCGTGGGCGCGTCAACAGCCTGCCCGCCGCTCTTTCCGTGATCCTCAGAAGGCCGGGCACCCGCACCCGTTTCAGTCGGCCGTCTTGTACGTGGTGCTGCGCCACACGACCGCCCCGCCGGGGCGGTGGAAGCGGTAGGCGCGGGCGAGGGCGACCAGGGCGAGGACGCAGCCGAGCGGCCAGGTCCAGAAGAGGCTTCGGCGGGCCTTGAGCAGCGGGTAGAGGCGGGCGATGAAGGCCAGTTGGACGGCGGCGGCGGCCGTGGCGGCCGAGGCGGCGACGAGCCAGCCGGTCGAGCCGCCCGCCAGCCAGGCCAGCCAGCCCCACAGCCCCAGCACGTAGGGCGACAGGCTGATCAGCGCCAGGACGATCATCGTCAGCCGCAGCCGGCGGCGGGTGGGAAACGCGCCCCAGAAGATGCGGCTCCACCCGGCCATCGTGTCGGCCAGCGAGGGGTACATGCGGACCTCGTAGAGGCCCTCGTTCTGCGTCACGCGCAGGCGGCGGCCCGCCCCCTTGACCCGGGCGGCCAGGCGGAGGTCCTCCATCATCTCCCCGCGGATCGCCTCGTGGCCCCCGACGGCGTCGTAGACCTCGCGGCGGATGAGCATGAGCGTGCCGTTGGCGTACGCCTCGGGGCGCGCGGGATCGTTCACGTGCTGGGGCTGGTACCAGTACACCAGCACCGCCCCGCACACCGGCTGCACGACGTTCTCCCAGAACCCCTGCATCCGCAGCACCGGCAGGATGCTCAGCATGTCCACCTCGTGCGCCACGGCATGGCCCAGCGCCGCCGACAGCGTCCGCGGGGAGGTCTGCCGGCAGTCGGCGTCGACCGTGCACAGCCACGCCCCGGTCGCCGCGCGGCTGGCCGTCCAGATGGCGTGGTTCTTCCCCCACCAGCCCTCCGGCAGCGTGTCGATGGAGAGGACCTTGACCCGCGGATCGGACGCGGCGATCCCGGCGGCGACCTCGCCGGTGCCGTCCGCGCTGCGGTCGTCGGCGACGATGACCTCGAAATCGGGGTAGTCCTGGGCCAGCAGGCTCTGCAGGCACGGGCCGATGTTCTCCCGCTCGTCCTTGGCCGCCAGCAGCACCGAGACGCGCGGCGGATCGGCGGGCGGGCCGGGCGACTCGGGCCCCAGGCCCTCCGGCACGCGCCCGCCCTGCGACAGCGACACGTGGCGCACCAGCCAGACCAGGGCCGTCAGGCCGCTGACGACGGTCAGAATCGTGGGTATCGTGCCCATGCGGGACCTCCTGCTCCTCGAAACGGTCACCGCATGGTAGGCATCGGCGCCGTCCGACGCAACGCCGCCGCGTTCGGCTTCGGTGGCGGCTTGCTCGGCGACCCCTTCATTTCTACCATGCTGCCATGACAACACTGCCGGCCATCCTGCGTCTGCTCCGCCCCCACCTGCTGCCGGTCTACCTGGCCAACGCCTCGGTCGTCGTGCTGCTGACCGACCGGGGCGGCGACCTGCCCTGGGCGGCCCTGGCGCCGGCGTGGCTGGCCGCGGCGGGCCTCCACGTTTTCGCCGCCGCCGGGGGCGACCTGGTGGACGCCCGCCGGGATCGGCAGCGCCCGCCGGATGAGCGGACCAACCCCATCGCCACCGGCGCCCTGGCCGACTGGCTGGTGGGCCTGATCGCCCTGGCCGCCGCGGCCCTGGCGGCCGGCGCGGCGGTGGGCTTCGGCGGCGCCCTCGAACCCATCACGGTCCTGGCGGCCCTGGGCCTCACGGCCGTCTTCCTCGGCGGCGCCAGGCGGTGGCCGCCGGCGGGCCTGCTGCTGACGGCGCTGATCCAGGCGGCCGTCGCGGCGATGGGGCTGACCGGCGAGGCCGTCTTCCAGTGGTGGGCGGTGCCGGGCATCCTGGGGGCCCACACCCTGCTGGTCAGCGCGTTCGCCTACGCCTGGGAGGGCCGCCGCCCGCCGCTGTACGGCAACAACTGGTTCCACCTGCTGGTGGCCACCGGGGCCGTCCTGGCGGTCCTGACCGCCGCCGCCCAGCGCTGGTCGGTCCAGTGGTGGCCGTCGGAGGCCAAGCTCAACACGGTGTTCCTGACGTGGGGGCTGTTCGCGCTGGTCTTCGCGGTGATCTTCACCCGCGTCTCGAGGGCCCGCCGCGGGGCCATGTTGCGGCTGGTGGGCATGAACTGGCTGATCCTGCTGGACCTGGCGTTCGTAACCACCGTCGGGGCCGACCGGGCGACGTGGCTCTTCCTGGTGCTGCTGGCGGCGGTGCCCGCCTCGATGTGGCTGCTGGGCAGGGTCGGCGCAGGCAGAACATGAGCAGGGACTTCGACATCATCGTCGTCGGCGGCGGCCACGCCGGCGTGGAGGCGGCCGCGGCGGCGGCGCGGCTGGGGTGCCGGACCGCGCTGGTGACGCTCGATCCCGGCGCGATCGCCCGGATGTCGTGCAACCCGGCGATCGGGGGGATCGGCAAGGGGCAGATCGTCCGCGAGATCGACGCCCTGGGCGGGCTTCAGGGCCTGGCCGCCGACGCGACGGCCCTGCAGTTCCGCATGCTCAACCGCTCCAAGGGGCCCGCCGTCTGGGGCCCGCGGTGCCAGTCGGACCTCGAGGCGTACGAGCGGTACGTCCAGGCGGCCCTGGCGTCGATGGACGGGCTGACCGTCGTCGCCGGCGAGGCCGCCGCGCTGAGGCTCGAAGGCGGCCGCGCTGCCGGCGTGAGGCTCGCCGACGGCGCCGCCCTGTCCGCCCGCGCGGTGATCATCACCGCCGGCACGTTCCTCGGCGGCGTGCTCCACCAGGGCGGGAAGACCTGGCCCGGCGGACGCCTCGACGAACCGGCCGCCAACCGGCTCAGCGACTCCCTCCGCCAGGCGGGGCTGGAACTGGGCCGCCTCAAGACCGGCACCTGCGCCCGCCTCGACGGGCGGACCATCGACTACGGCCGCTGCGAGCGCCAGGACGGCGACGACGAGCCGGTTCCGTTCAGCTTCATGAACGATCGGATCGATATCGACCCGCTGCCCTGCTGGATCACGCGGACCAACCCGGCGGTCCACCAGGTGATCGCCGATAACGCCTCGCGGGCCCCCATGTACACCGGCCAGATCACCGCCACGGGCCCCCGCTACTGCCCCAGCATCGAAACGAAGGTCGAACGCTTCGCCGGACGGCCCAGCCACCAGCTCTTCCTCGAACCGGAGGGACGCCACACCCACCGGGTCTACATCAACGGGCTGACCACCAGCCTGCCCGTCGACGTGCAGGACGCGATGCTGCGGCTGATCGACGGGCTGGCCGACGCGACGGTGCTGCGGTACGGCTACGCCATCGAGTACGACTACGCCCCGCCGACCCAACTGGACGCGACTCTGGCGTGCAAGGCCATCGGGGGGCTGTACCTGGCCGGGCAGGTGAACGGCACCACCGGCTACGAGGAGGCGGCCGCCCTGGGGCTGATGGCGGGTCTGAACGCCGCCCGGGCCGTCGCCGGGCTCGAGCCGGTCGTGCTGCGGCGGGACCAGGCGTACATCGGCGTGATGATCGACGACCTGGTGACCAAGGGCGTCACCGAGCCCTACCGCATGTTCACCAGCCGCGCGGAGTACCGCCTCCAGTTGCGGGCCGACAACGCCGACGCCCGCCTCACCCCGCTGGCGGCGTCGCTGGGGTTGATCGACCCGGCCCGCCGGGCCCGCTTCGACGCCGCCGCCGACGCCGCCCGGCGCGCGCGGACGCTGCTGGAGGCGCTGCGCATCGGGGGCCGGCCCGCGGCGGCCCTGCTGGCCGACCCCAACCGGACGCTGGCCGGTCTGCTGGCCGAGGCCGCCGACCAGCCGGGCGCGGCAGCCCTGGCGGCCCTGCTCGACGCCGCGCCGGCGGCGGTCCGCCAGGTCGCCACCGATTGCCTCTACGCCGGCTACGTCGCCCGCCAGCAGCGCCAGGCCGAGCAACTGGGCGACCTCGATCGCCGGACGATCCCCCCGGCGCTGGACTACGCGGCCATCCCCCACCTGCGGTACGAGGCCCGCCAGCGATTGTCGGCCATCCGGCCGCGCACGCTGGGCCAGGCGCTCCGCGTCAGCGGCATCACACCGGCGGATATCATGGTGATCTCGATCCATCTGCGCGGAGAGCTGGAGACTGGAGACTGAAGCCTTCGCCAGGGCAAACGCCCTAGCTGGTGCGTAAGATGGGCAATCTGGAAAACCCTGGGTATTTAGTGTCAGGCAATAATTGCGCAATAATCGCACGGAAGGGGCAAACGGAGGGGGAAAAGGGGTTGTAAGTATTGGTCTATCCGCGTATTATGATCATAAGGCCAGGGAGGCTTTTTTTCAAGAAGCGTTCCGGCACCCGTCGATAGACATAACGTGCAAGGAAGCACGGGGGCTGGAGAAGTCGGTTCTCCGGCAGCCTTTAGCAGCAGCAGCGACCACCTATAAGCGTGGCCCGCACGACGCAGCACCGCCAGCGGCCAGGGACGGCCGGACGGCTTGGGCCACGTGTCGCCCGCCGGGGTGCTGGTGCGGGCGTAAGGACGAGAGAGTCATGGCGAACATCAGTGGAATCAACCCGACGTCGGGCCCCCAGCCGGTCCAGCCCAACGCAACCGCCAAGCAGCCGGCCAAGCCCGTGGCGACGGCACAGGCGCCTGATACCGTCGAGATCAGCGAGCAGGCTCACCTGGCCAGCAAACTGGCCGCGATCCCCGATGTCCGGGCCGACCTCGTGGCCCGGGTGCGCGGGGAGATCGCCGCCGGCACGTACGAGACGGACGAGAAACTGGAGATCGCGATCGCCAACCTCCTGGAAGAACTCTAACCGGTTCGCCGCACTGGCCCAGGGTTCGCTCGCCCAAGGAACGCACCCTGTAATATCCGGCGATCCGCTACCGAACAGTGAGCTTTGAAGACAGGCACGGAAGCCTGTCTTTTTTTTGCGCCCTCCCTGCGGCAGCTTGTCATAGGGTCTTCCCCACAGGACCGCGCCCCTCCCCGCCCTCGATCGTCTCCGGGCAACGGATGCGAACACGCCGCGAAGCTGGAATCGATGCGTTCTTTCAAGCTCCTTCCATATCAACGTTTATGAGTGTTTTCCGGCTCACATCCTCAGCGGGATCCTTTGGGATTTCGCTTTCCTTCCGGATGACCCCTGTTAAAATGGACCCGTCCAGGTAAAATATGCGGGTTAGGCAGTTTAAGCATGGACAATGCCGCGACGATGGATGGCATAGCTCGGTCAGTCGCCCCCGGCGCGGGGCCGATGCCGTCGCATCGGTCCGCCGTCGGGGCGGGAGAATGGAACGTGAGACGCAAAGAGGTATTTACGACGGGCGAAGCCGCGGAGATCTGCAGACTCTCCCAGCAGACGATCATCCGGTGCTTCGACAATGAGCAGTTGGGCGGCTTCCGCGTGCCCGGCAGCAAGTTCCGCCGGATTCCGCGGGACGAGCTCATCCGGTTCATGAAGCGCAACAGCATTCCCATGGACGGGCTGAGCAGCGACAAGATCCGCGTCCTGGTCGTGGACGACGACCCGGAGATCATCGAGCTGTTCGTCGACGTGCTGAGGCGCGACCCCCGGTTCGAGGTGGCCACCGCCACCACCGGCTACGACGCCGGCGTGCAGACCCAGAGCTTCAACCCCGACATCGTCATCCTCGACTACATGCTGCCCGACGTGAACGGCAACGTCGTCTGCAGGACGATCCGGGAGCATCCCGACCTGGCGGGCACCCGGATCCTTATCATCTCCGGCCTGATCAACCAGCCGCAGATCGACGAGCTGTTCGCTGCCGGGGCCGACGACTTCATCAAGAAGCCGTTCAACATCGCCAAGGTGGTCGATCGGATCGTGGAACTGGTGGAGGCTTGAGGCCCGGCGGCGCTGCGGCGGCCGGAGCAGACCAAAGATGACGCGCATCCCCGAGAACAACCCGACGCCCGCGGCCGACCGGCTGCAGGACCGGCAGATCGAGCTGATCCTCGACCAGTTGGAGAGTCTGCCCACGCTGCCCGAGGTGGCCGTGCGGATCCTCCACCTCACCGCCAGCAGCCGCAGCGACGTCCAGCAGATCATCGACCTGATCAAGACCGACCAGGCCCTGACGGCCCGGATCCTCTCGCTGGCGTCGCGGGTCGAGGCCGGCCTCCGCGAGGAGGTCCGCACCATCGACCGGGCGATCGTGATGCTCGGGTTCGAGACCGTCCGCTCGACGGTGATGAGCATCAAGGTCTTCGAGATGTTCGACGCCCCCGAGGCGCCGCCGGCCGGGCTGAATCGCCGCGAGTTCTGGAAGCACTGCCTGGCCGTCGCGTGCGCCTGCGAGCTGCTGGCCCAGCAGACGGACGTCGGGGCCGATCCGGACGAGCTGTTCGTCTGCGGGCTGCTGCACGACATCGGCAAGCTCGCCCTGGAGCAGTGCCTGCCCAAGAGCTACACCCGCGTGGTCGAATCCTGCAACGCCCAGTACGGCAACATCGCCGAGTACGAGCGGCGGATCATCGGCGTCGACCACACCATCGCCGGCCGGCGGCTCGCCCAGAAGTGGCAGTTGCCGGCGCTGATCGAGAACGCCGTCTGGCTCCACCACCAGCCCGTCGAGGCGCTGCCGGCGGCGGTCGAGCACGGCCGGGCCGTCGCCCTGGTGCACCTGGCCGACACGATGGCGCGCGAGCAGCGGTTCGGCTACAGCGGCAACTTCATCTTCCCGGCCTCCTCGGCGCGCCTCGCCGAGCAGATCGGCCTGAGCGCCGAGGCCGTCGGCGAGGTCCTGGAGCGTCTGCCCGGCGCCATCGAGCAGCGCGCCCGCACCATGGGCATGGGCGAGACCACCAGCGAGGAGCTGTTCCGCTCGGCCCTGGCTAACGCCAACGCGGAACTGGGGCGCCTCAACGCCAAGCTCCGCCGCCGCGCTGTTCAGACGGCCTGGCAGGTCAAGGCCCTGACGGACCTGCTGAAGTTCAGCCGCGAACT
The DNA here is from genome assembly GCA_012514895.1 of Planctomycetota bacterium. Lineage (GTDB taxonomy): Bacteria > Planctomycetota > Phycisphaerae > SM23-33 > FEN-1343 > JAAYZK01. The sequence goes on from JAAYZK010000306.1 coordinate 17,434, forward strand.
GACCGGCCGCGAAACGCTGGGCCAGTTGACCGGGCTGATCGCCCGGACGTGGGCCGACGCCCTGGGCCTGGAACCGACGCCGCTGCAGCCGGTGGTGGCCTACACGCTCAGCCGGACCGATGACACCGCGGTCGTGGCCCGCCACACCGCCGCCGAGGGCACCGCCACCGAGCTGGTCCGCACCCGCAGGGACCTGTCGTCCATCCCCGTGCCCGCCGACGGGATGCCCGGCCCGACGGCCATGCGCAAGATCGTGGCCGACGCGGGCAATCTCCAGAGCTGGCTGGCCAACGAGGCGCTGGTCCACCGCCCGCTGATCTTCGGCTGCCAGTGGGTCGGCGGCCTGCTGTGGCCGGCGGCGGCGGCCGGCGATCTGGGGGCCGAAGGCCAGCAGGCCGTCACGCTGTCGCTGGCCTACGCGACGGCCATCACGGCCATGCGCGAGCAGTCGGCGAGGATGACCGAGCAGCTCGTCCAGTCGTCGCAGCAGCTCTACGCGATGCAGAAATCTCTCGCCGAGACCCGCGCCCTGGCCGCCGTGGGCGAGATGGCCGCCGGGGCGGCCCACGAGATGAACAACCCGCTGACCGTCATCGCCGGGCGCGCCCAGTTGATGGCCGGCGCGGCCGAGGGGTCGGACCGCTCGACGTGGCAGACGATCGCCGAGCAGGCCCAGAAGCTCAGCGACATCGTCACCGAACTGATGGAGTTCGCGCGGCCGCCGACGCCCCGGCCTGCGGCGGCGCGCATCGCCGACGCGGTCGAGCGGGCCCGCCGGCTGGCCGGCGCCGACGCGCGGGGCCTGGAGGTCCGGACCGCCGTGGCGCCCGGCACGCCGCCGGTCTGGGCCGATCCCGACCAGCTCGCCCGCGCCCTGGCCGAGCTGCTGGCCAACGCCGCCGACGCGTACGAGGCCGGCGGGCGCGTCGTCGTCGAGGCGAAACTCGACGACGTGACCGGCCAGGTGCTCATCCGCGTCGTCGACACCGGCCGCGGCATGGACGCCCAGACGCAGGAAAACGCCTTCACGCCCTTCTTCTCCGCCAAGGCCGCCGGCCGCAGGCGGGGGATGGGCCTCAGTCGCGCCCGCCGGCTGCTGCAACTGGCCAGCGGG
>JAAYZK010000307.1 GCA_012514895.1 Planctomycetota bacterium
CTCGGTTTCGGTGACGGCGCACCCGGCGATCATCGCCGCGGTGACGGCCCGATCGTAGGGCACCTCGGCGACCACCGGCAGGCCGCGCGCGCGGCAGGCCGTGCGTACCGACTGGGCGGCCTCCCGGCTGATGTCGGCCTTGTTGAGGATGACCGCCGCCGGCACCGCGAAGCGGGCGCACAGGTCGGCGACGCGCTCCAGGTCGTGGCGGCCGGACGGCGTCGGTTCGGTGACGATGACGGCGAGGTCGGTGCCGGACAGCGACGCGATCACCGGGCAGCCGATCCCCGGCGCGCCATCCGAGAGGATCAGGTTCCGCCCGCTCGTCTCCGCCAGCTGCCGCGCTTCCTTGCGCAGTTCGGAGACCAGCAGCCCCGAATTTTCGGCGCCTGGGAAGAGCTGGGCGTGGATCAGCGGCCCGAACCGCGTGCGCGAGCGATAGCGGCGGCCGCAGCGGCGGATCGGGAAGTCGATGGCCTCGGCCGGACACATCACGACGCAGGTCTTGCAGCCTTCGCAGGCCAGCGGATTGACGGCATAGGTCTCGCCCTCGGCGACGACGGCGCCGAACCGGCAGACCCGCGCGCAGAGGCCGCAGCCGCTGCACCGCTCGGCGTCGATGACCGCCATGTGCCCGGCCCGGAAATCGGCGGCCGTCTCGTGCTCGGGCCCGAGGATCAGGTGAAGGTCGGGGGCGTCGACGTCGAGGTCGCAGAGGATGGCGTCCTCCGCCAGATGGGCGAAGGCGGCCGTCACGGTCGTCTTGCCGGTGCCGCCCTTGCCGCTGATGACGGTGATCTCAGGCATGGACGGCCCTCCGCACCCCGCCGGGCGCCGTGGCCAGCCGCCGCACGGCGTCGGCCAGGCTTTCGAACAGGGCGCGATAGCCGGGCGAGACGGCGGTGGCCGGCTGGCCGCGGGCATAGGCTTCGGCCAGCGCCCGGTCGAAGGGGATTTCGGCGAGGATCGGCAGGCCGGTCGCGCGGCAGTAGGCATGAACCCGGCGATCGCCGCTGTCGCAGCGGTTCACGACGACGCCCATCGGTGCGCCCAGGCTGGCGAAGGCGTGGCGGGCCAGTTTGAGGTCATGCAGGCCGAACGGCGTCGGCTCGGTAACCAGCACGACGGCGTCGGCGCCGGCCACGGCGTTGACGGCCGGGCAGCTCGTCCCCGGCGGCGAGTCGAGGAGTGCGTCCGTGGGCCCGGGCGCCGCCGCCAGGCGGGCGGCGAGGCGGGCCCGGACCTGGCGGATCAGCGGCGGGCTCAACGCCTCGCCGATACGCAGTCGTCCCATCAGGAAGCCGGCGTCGCCGGCGCGGCCCTCTTCGATGTCGCCGAGAACCCGCCAGCCGGGGGTGAGCGCCCCGGTCGGGCAGACGGCGAGGCAGCCGCCGCAGCCGTGGCACATCTCGGGGAAGACCGTCGGGAAGTCGCCGAACAGTGCGATCGCCTTGTACTGGCACAGCGCCACGCAGGCGCCGCAACCGGTGCAGCGGGCCGGGTCGGC
>JAAYZK010000308.1 GCA_012514895.1 Planctomycetota bacterium
CCTGCCGTTGCGGCCGTCGCGGTCGTTGCTGTTCCCGAAGCCTGAAGCCCGAAGCCCGAAGCCTGCCGTTGCGGCCGTCGCGGTCGTTGCTGTTCCCGAAGCCTGAAGCCCGAAGCCCGAAGCCTGCCGTTGCGGCCGTCGCGGCCGTTGCTGTTCCCGAAGCCTGAAGCCCGAAGCCCGAAGCCTGCCGTTGCGGCCGTCGCGGCTGTTGCCGTTCCCGAAGCCTGAAGCCTGAAGTCCGAAGCCTGCCGTCGGTGCCGTTGCCGTTCCTCCAGTCTTCCATTCCCGAAGCCTGCCGTTCATCCGTGACATTGTCTCCCCGCGGCTTACAATGGCGGAGCGGCTACGCCAACAGAGAGGCGCCACGATGCGAAAGCTCATCCGCAACCAGTCGACCAAGCGGGGTCTGCCGCCGGGCACGCCGGTGTTCATCGGCGAGCGGCGGGCCGAGCCGCCCCGGATCACGCTGATCGATTACGACGAGGCGGAGGTCCTCGAACGCCGCGTCGACGGCGTCGAGGCGTGCCTGCCGTTCCGCCACACCCCGACGACCACCTGGATCAACGTGGACGGGCTGCAGGACGTCGAGATGGTCCAGGCCCTCTGCGAGGGGTTCGCCGTCCACCCCCTGGTCCAGGAGGACATCCTCAACACCGGCCAGCGGCCCAAGTGCGACGAGTACGACCAGTACCTGTACATCGTCGTCAAGATGCTCCGCTGGGACCGCACCCGGGGCGAAGTCGACGCCGAGCAGGTCAGCCTGATCCTCGGCCGCAACGTGGTCCTCTCGTTCCAGGAGCGGCCCGGCGACGTCTTCGACCCGGTCCGCCAGCGGCTGCGCAGCGGCAAGGGGCGCGTGCGGAAGCACGGCGCCGACTACCTGGCCTACTGCCTGCTGGACGCGGTGGTGGATGGGTACTTCGAGGTGCTCGAGCACATCGGCGACACCATCGAGAACATCGAGGACGAACTGGTGAACCACTCCTCGCCGGCGACGCTGCGGACGATCCACCGGCTCAAGCGCGAGAGCCTGATGCTCCACAGGAACGTCTGGCCGCTGCGGGAGGTCGTCCAGGGCCTCGACCGGTCCGACTCGGCCCTGGTGGCCAAGGCCACGCACCCGTACCTGCGGGATGTGCTGGACCACGCCGTGAAGGTGGTCGACACCGTCGCCACCTTCCGCGACATGCTCACCGGCATGCTCGACATCTACCTGTCCAGCCTGAGCAACCGGACCAACGACGTCATGAAGGTCCTGACCATCATCGCCACGATCTTCATCCCCCTGACCTTCATCGCGGGCGTCTACGGGATGAACTTCCACCACATGCCCGAACTGCAGTGGCGGTGGGCCTACCCGGCGGTGCTCGCCCTGATGGCGGCCATCGCCGCCGCGATGCTGGTGTACTTCCGCAGGAAGCGGTGGATCTGAACGGCGGGCCGGGCCTGACACCTCAACCCTCGCGCCTTGCGTTGTCCTGCGACGCCTTCATCGCGGCGACGCCCTCGGGACTGCCGACGACGATGAGACTGTCGCGGGGGTGGACCGCGTCGGATGCTCGGGGGGAGGTCAGCGGCCGGCCCTCGCGGCGGATGCCGATCACCGTCACGCCGTAGCGGTTGCGGACGTCCAGTTCAGCCAGGCTCCTGCCGGCCCAGTCCGACGAGGCCGCCACGGGGATCTCGTCGGCGCGGAACGCCTCGGCCTGGTCCTGCGGGCCGCCCAGCTCGCGCTGGCGCAGGTGCTCGACGGCCTGGGCGGCCTGCTGGCGCGAACACAACAGGACGATGCGGTCGCCCGGGTACATCTGGAAATCGGGGCTGGGATTGAAGTGCACCTTGCCCGCGCGGCTGATCGCCAGCACGGACGCCCCGATCTCCTGGCGAAGGTCCAGTTCGCGGAGCGTCTTGCCCGCGAAGACCGATCCGGGCTGCAGGGCCACCTCCTCCAGCGCCGCCGGCCAGTCCCGCAGCCCGCCCAGCGACTGGACGGCGCCGGTGACGGCCTCGACGGCCTGCTCGGCGGCGTCGCTGAACGGCTGCAGCACCAGGTTGGCGCCCCGTTGGCGGTACTGCTCGGCGTGCGCCGGCTCCCCGGCCGCCAGGGCGACGCGGCCGGCGAAACCAGCCTCCTTCAACAGCGCCAGCAGCGCGACGTTGACGTCATGATCGCGGACGGCGCACAGCACCCACCGCGCCTTGTCCAGGGGAAGCTGCGCCAGCATCTCCGGGTCGCCGATGTCCCCGTACAGGACCGGCAGCCCCATCTGCCGGCCGCGATGAAGCGCCTGCGGGTCGAAATCCACCGCCAGCAACTGCCACCCGTGCTGCTTGAGCCGCCCCGCGATGGCGCTGCCGTAGTTGCCCAGCCCCATCAGGATGATCAGGTCGCGCCCCGCCGGCGCCGGCGCCCCGCCGGACTGCATCTCGCGGTACGGCGTGGCGCGTTCGAAGAGGCTCAGCACCTTCGAGAGCCACCCGTACAGGGGGCCGGAGTACAGGATCATGTAGGTCGAGGCGAAGATCGTCACCAGGCCCACCAGCGTGATCAGGCTCATCGCCGCCGCGTCGATGTGGCCGAGGCTCAGGCCCAGCGCCGCCAGGATGAGCGAGAACTCGCTGATCTGCGCCACCGCCAGGCCCGACATGAAGCTGGTGCGCTTGCGGTAGCCCATCAGGCCCATGATGACCAGCACGATCAGCGGGTTGCCCACCAGGACGAACAGCGAAAACACCGACGCCTTGCCCGCCTGGGCCCCCAGCGCCGACAGGTCCAGTTGGGCGCCGAGGTTGATGAAGAAGAACAGCAGCAGGAAGTCCCGCAGGACCACCAGGCGGGCGCCGATGGCTTCCCGCTGGGACGTCGACGCCAGCGAGATGCCCGCCAGGAACGCCCCGACCTCCTTGCTGAACCCCAGCGCCTCGGCCGCCGAAGCCAGCACGACCGCCCAGGTGATCGCCGCCAGCACCAGCAGCTCGGGCGAGTGGGCGATGTAGTTGAGCACGGCCGGCAGCACCCACCTCGTCAGGGCCGCCACGGCGGCGAGCATCAGCAGGCCCCGGGCGAAGATCCACAGCGAAGCGGCCAGGACGCTCTGGCCTTCGCTGCCGCCGCCGAAGGCCGTCAGGCCGATCAGGGCCAGGATCGCCACGATGTCCTGGACGATCAGGAAGCCCACCGCGATCCGCCCGTGCAGCGAGTCGATCTCCTTCTTGTCCGACAGCAGCTTGACGATGATGATCGTGCTGGAGAACGTCAGCGCCACCGCCACGTACACCGCCGTGGTCAGCCGCATCCCGAACGCCAGGGCGATGGCCAGCCCGACCGCCGAGGTGAACAGGACCTGCCCCAGCCCCGTCGCCAGGGCCACCGGCCCGACCGTGCGGATCATGCCGACGTCCAGGCGGAGCCCCACCACGAACAGCAGCAGCGAGATCCCGATGCTCGCCAGCAGCTCGATCTGGTGGACGTCCCCGACCAGCCCCATGGCGGAGGGCCCCACCAGGATGCCGGCCAACAGGAACGAGATGATCAGCGGCTGACGCAGCTTCAGCCCGACCGCCGCCACCACGGCGGCCACGGCCAGCACCCCCGCGACCTGGGCAAACGGCGTCCACTCCATCGGGCATCCTCTCGGCGGCCCGGGGCCGCTGCAGGTGTCATCGCCTCCGCCCGCGGGCGGCCGGTCACTTCACGATCCGTCCGCCGTCACTCGGCGGCCGGCGGCCCGCCCCGGGCGACGTCCTGGAGGACCCCGTCGGCGGCGATGCGTTCATCGGGCAGCTCGAGCTTGAGCTGCCTGACCATGTCCATGATGGGCGTGGCCGGGTCGTTGGACCAGAAGATCCCGCCGTCCTCGGCCTCGCTGTAGCGGTAGCCGGCCCGGTCGCCGAAGGCCTCGTCGAAGGCGGCGCCGTTGCCCAGGGCGGGCTGCCAGCCCAGCAGGACGTAGCTCAGGTCGATCTGCTCGACGAAGACCGGCCCCTCGCCGCGGGCCTGGCTGATCTCGCGGATCATCGCGCCGGTCGGGTCGAACAGCGAGGCGTTGTTCCGCCACGTGCTGGTCAGCACGAAGTAGCGGTGGCGATGGGCGCGGGCCGACGCCTTGATCTGGCCGGGCGACTGCGTGGTCCACACCACCAGTTCGGCGCCCTTGCGGTCGAGGGCGGCCCAGCCGTCGTCGTAGACCATGTCGTAGCAGATCTGGATGCCCAGGCGCCCGAAGTCGCAGTCGAAGACGGGGAAGGTGCTCCCGGGCAGCACACCGCCCTCCATGACCCGCCGGGGGCCGACGGGGACCGCGTGGACCTTGCGGTAAATCCCGGCGATCTCACCGTCGCGGTCGAGCAGGACCGCGGCGTTCGAGTACGTCCCGGCCGTCCCGCCGGACAGCTCGGTCTCGGTGAGGTACATCGGCACGACGACGTAGCAGCGGTGCCGGCGGGCCGCTCCGCCCAGCGCCTCCAGCACGGGCCCGTCCAGCGGGAACGACACCTCGTCGCCCACGCCGTTGAGCCCGCCGTTGACGGCGACCTCGGGAAGGGCCGCCACGTCCAGGCCCGCCCCGTCATACCGCCGGGCGGCCTCGTCCGCCATCCGGTCGATCAGCGCCGCGAGCTGCGCCAGCCGCGCCTCCAGGCCCGGGTACTCGCCCCAGTACGGCTGCATGGCGGTCCCGACGACGATCTTGCGGGGCAGGTCGCTCGACTGCGATGGAGACATGGCTGCGTCACTCCTTCCGGGGGCGGTCTGGCGCGGTGTCGTGCATCCGGCGATCAGCGCCGGCATCAGTACGGCCGCCATCAGACAGTATCGAGTCCTCATGGTGCACCTCGCTGCGGATGATCGATTCGTCACCGCAGCATACCGCTGGGCGGCTGCAACAGCAAGCTTCCGTGGTCCGCGTCAGGTCCGCGGCCGTCCGTTGACAGCCGCGGCGCGGCGGGCTAGACTCCCCCGCGGATCGAGGCGGCAGGAGGTCGGGCGATCAGAGTCCTGTGGAGCATCCTGGGCATCCTTGCGGGCGCGGCCGCCGGCGAGGCGGGCCTGCGCCTCTACTTCCACGAACACGAAGCCATGCGCGGCTTCTGGGGGTTCGGCGCCTTCGTCGCCGACGACGAACTGAGCTACCGCTTCGCTCCCGACGCGACGATCACCGGGGGCATCGAGGGGCGCGTCGCCCGCTACAGCTTCCGCACCAACGCCCTGGGCAACCGCAGCGCCGCGGCCGATACCGCGCCCAAGCGGGCCGCCCGGCTCGCCCTGGTCGGGGCCTCGTACATGGCCGGCCTGGGTGTGGGCGACGACGCGGCCCTGTTCCACAACCGCCTCCAGGCGCTGCTCCGCCGCGACGGGCGCTGGCCGTCCGACGTGGAGGTGCACAACCTCAGCCAGAGCGGCTACCTCCTCCAGCAGCAGTGCCTGCTGGTCCGCCGGACGCTCGACGCCGTCCGCCCCGACGTCGTCGTGCTCGTCGTCCGCCCGGGCAAGCTGCTGTTCCGCAACCGCAACCTGGCGGTCGTGAACGGCGTGCCGCTCAGCAAGGACCGTCTTCTGGCCGGTACGCCGCTGGACCTCCTTCGCACGCGAAGCTACCTCTGGATGCGCTGCGCCACCAGCCCGATGCTCCCGGCGCTGCCCGGTCCGGCGCCGAGCGGGGAGGACCTGACGGCCGAGGAGGGGCACCGGCGGCAGATCGCCCTGCTGACGGCGCTGAAGGCCGATCTCGACCGGCGGGGCGTCCCGCTGGTGTGCCTGATCATCCAGGCGACGACGCCGCAGTTCGAGGCGGCCCTCGACGCGGCGGGCATCCCGGCGTGCTACCTGGCCGTGGAGGCTCACCAGATGATCCCCAACGACCACCACTGGAACGAAGCGGGCCACCGCCACGCCGCCGAGCAGGCCGCGGCTTTTCTGAGCGGCCTGCGGGAGCGCCGCGCCCTGGCCCTGGGAGCCGACGCGCAGGATGACTGATCGACGCCGCCACGGAAGGCCTTGGGTTTGAACTTCGCCACCCGCCAGTTCGTGCTGTTCTACCTCCTGGTGTTCGCCGCCTACTGGATCGTGCGCCGCCCCACGATCCGCAAGGCGCTGCTGCTGGCGGCCAGCTACCACTTCTACATGTCGTGGAACCGCTGGCTGATCAGCCTGATTCTCGCCTCGACGGCGCTGGACTACGCCCTGGGGCTGATCCTCGACCGCACCGACCGGCCGCGCGTGCGGCGTGCGGCGCTGGCGGCCAGTTGCGCAGGCAACCTGGGCCTCCTGGCCCTGTTCAAGTACGCCGGCTTCTTCGCCGAGTCCCTCGGCGCCCTGGCGTCGGCCCTGGGGGTGACGCTGACGCCGGTGGAGCTGAAGCTGGTGCTGCCGGTGGGCATCAGTTTCTACACATTCCAGACGCTCAGCTACACGATCGACGTCTACCGCCGCCGGATGCCGGCCTGCCGCTCGGCGCTGGATTTCGCCCTGTTCGTGGCGTTCTTCCCCCAGCTGGTCGCCGGGCCGATCGTCCGGGCCGAGTCCTTCCTGCCGCAACTGCAGCGCGAGGTCCGCTGGGACGGCCGCCGGATGCTGTCGGGCCTGGCGCTGATGGTCCGCGGGCTGGCCAAGAAGATCGTCCTGGCCGACAGCCTGGCGATCGTGGCCGACCGTGTCTTCGACGCGCCGCTGTCGTACGGCACCGCCGCCACGTGGTACGGCGTGGTCGCCTTCGCCATCCAGATCTACTGCGACTTCTCCGGCTATTCCGACGTCGCCATCGGCACCGCACGCATGCTCGGATTCGACCTGCCGTCCAACTTCGACCACCCCTGCCTGGCCGACTCGCCGTCCAACTTCTGGCGGCGGTGGCACATCTCCCTGTCGACCTGGCTGCGCGACTACCTCTACATCCCCCTGGGCGGCAACCGGCGGGGGACCGCCCGCACGTACGCCAACCTCGCCGCCACGATGCTCCTGGGCGGCCTGTGGCACGGGGCCGCGTGGACCTTCGTCGCCTGGGGCGCCTACCAGGGCGCCCTGCTCTGCGCCGGCCGCGCGGGCCGGTGGGAATCGCCCCCCGGGCCGCTGAAGCGGCCGCTGGTCGGCCTGCTGGCGAGGCTGGCGGCGATGTGGGTGCTGGTCCTGATCGGGTGGGTCTTCTTCCGCGCCAGGACCTTCGCCGACGCCGGACGGCTCCTGGCCCACATGGCCGGGTTCGGACGGCCGGCCGTCGAGGCGTGGGTGCCGACGGCGGGGCTGTGGCTGATCGGGCTGTTCGGCCTGACCCAACTGGCGGCGTTCGCCCGCGAGCGCTACGGCGTCGAACCGGCCGCCCATCCGTTCGTGAAGGCCGCGGTGCTCACCGGCTGTGTCGTCGGCATCCTGGCGTTCAGTCGTCCCGTCAGCACGGCCTTCATCTACTTCCAATTCTGACCGGCGGCACAGGACACCCAGATCAGACTGAAAGGACATCGCATGCAACCCGACACGCTGCTCGCCCGGGAAACCCTTTTCACCGGCGAGGCGCTCGGCCGCCAGGCCGCCGTCACCGGCGCCGGCCGCACCGCCGACGTTGACGGCCGCCGCCTGCTGGCGGTGCGGACCCGTGGAACCGTGACGATCGCCCCGCCGCGGCGGGACCTCGAGCCGTTCAACGTGCTGGCGGTGCACCTCAAGCTCGCCGCGCCCTTCGAGGGGTCGATGTCCACGCGGATGGAGCACACGACCCGCTCGCCGGGGATGGAGACCAACGACAGCCGCGTCAGCGTGCTGCACTTCAACCAGCCCCGGCGGTGGACCGGCTGGCAGCGGATCCTGCTGCCGGCCGAGAACCTCGTGGCCATCGGCTTTCCCGACCGCTGGGCGCACGTCAAGAGCATCACCTTCGACGTGCACTCCCGCAGCGACTGCGGCGAGGTGATCTTCGGCGACGTCGAGCTGCTCCAGGTGGCCAGACCCGCCGGTCCGCGGATGACCGACGCCGAACTGCTGGAGGCGCTCGACCTCGACCGGCCGGACCTCCGGCGCGTGGCGGCCCACGCCCGCGCCGGGCGGGTCGACCGGGCGGTCGCCGCCTTGGCCGGGGTGATCCGGCGCACGCGCCGGCCCGGGCGGATGGGCCGCGGCGCCAACCCGCACTACGCCGCCACGACCGCCGAGGCCCTGTGCCGCCACTACATCCAGGAGCAGCAGCTTCCGGCGGCGATCGACTGGCACGTCAACCCCATCGGCTACCTCGAGTGGAACCACGCGTTCAACCGCCATGGCTGGATGACCACGCTGGCCGATGCCTTCTTCGCGACCGACAGCGCCGCCAGGAAACGGAAGTACGCGGGGAAGCTCGACTACTTCATCCGAAGCTGGTGCGAGCAGAACCCCGAGCCGATCGGCCACAACGGCGGGCTGGACCCGGCGTGGGAGACGCTGTCGACGTCGATCCGCATCAACTGGGCGTGGGAGCACGTGCTGGCCGTCGCCGCCGCCTCGGACGCCGTGGCCGACCGGACGCTGATCGATATGGCCAAGATGATCCACGCTCACGCCGAACACCTCCTGCGGTACTGGGGCCACTGCAACTGGTACATCTCCGAGTCGGCGGCGATCCTCACCTGCGGCGTGCTCGTTCCGCAGTTCCGCCGCGCGTCCGACTGGCTGGCCGCGGGCATCCGGCGGCTCAGCCGCGAGATGACCGTCCAGGTCTTCCCCGACGGGGCCCAGTACGAGCTGTCGCCGGGCTACCACACGATGTGCGCCCAACTGCTCTACCAGGCCTACACCCGCGCCGCCTTCGCCGGCCGCGACTTCCCGGCCGCCTACACGCGGCGGCTGTGGAGGATGCACGACTACCTGGCCACCCTCGCGCGGCCGGACGGGACCTATCCCGTCCCCAACGACGCCGGCTGCACGCTCAGCGCCGGCAATCCGCGCCTCGCCGCCGTCGGCCGTGCCGAAAAGCGCCCCGACTGGCTCTGGGCGGGCACCGCCGGCAAGGAGGGGCGTCCGCCCTCCGCCGGAAGCATCCACTTCCCCGACGCCGGCTACGCCGTCCAGCGCAGCGGCTGGGATCGCGATGCCCGCTGGGCCTTCATCGACATGGCCGAGTTCGGCGCGGCTCACCAGCACGAAGACAAGCTCCACGTGTCCCTGCATGCCCACGGCACGACCTTCCTGGTCGACCCGGGCATCAGCTCCTACCAGCACGACCCCGTCGTCGAGCACTTCCGCACCACCTGCGCCCACAACACGCTGACCATCGACACGCTCGGCCAGGTCCGCCGCCGCAGCGGCGACTACGCCCGCTACAGCCGCTCCAGTCGCGGCCGCAACCTCTGGGCCGCCGGCGAGGGCCTGGACTTCGCCCAGGGCACCTACGACGAGCCCTACGGCCGCGCCGGCGGCACGCACGTGCTGGAAGGGCCGGCCCACACCCGCGCCCTGGTCTTCGTGCGCCCCGACTACTGGCTCATCCTCGACAGCGTCACCGGCCGGGGCACCCACACCGTCGAGGCCCTGTGGCACTTCGCCCCGATGCTCGTGCGGGCCGACGCGAAGGCCGCCACGCTCCGCACGGTGCGGCTGACGCACGCCAACCTCGAACTGCTCTGCCGCGGCGGCTGGGAGGGCGGGACGGTCTCGGTGGTCACCGGCCGAGAACGTCCGAGCGTACAAGGGTTTGTGGCGCTCGACGGCGAAATCAAACCCGCCCCGTGCGGCATCGCCTCGGTGACGGCGGCGCTGCCGTTGCACGGCGTGACCGTCGCGGTGCCCTTCGCGACGGGGACGGAGAGCCACGTCCGCGCGGCCGCCGAGCCTGTCTCCGGCGGGCGGGGGGCCGGGCTGCTGGTCACCGTCGAGCGACCCGGCGGGATCACCGACCGTTTCCTCTGGCGCCACACGGGCTCAGGCGCCCTGGCCGCCGACGGCCTCCGCGCCGACGGACGACTCGCGGCGGTTCGCACGAGCGAGGATGGCACCGTCACCTGGGCCGCTCTCATGGATGGCGCCTCCCTCCGCGCCGGCGCCACGACACTCAAGGGCGCCCCCGGCCGCCTCGTGGAGAGGCACGCCTGACGAAGCGAGAGCGGATTTCCTCTCCATGCCATTATTAGCCAAAACTATCCTCAGGCAAGAGGCGAGGATGGGGTGACGATTGCAACCTATGTGTAGGACAGATGTTGCGTGAAAAACGTGGAATACAGATAATTTTATTTTATCCAGAAAGACACCTGGTGTCCAGTAATCACAATACTTGCGTATACCAGTATCTCCATCCGCCGCGATGCCCGGGCGTGCCGCACCCGCCGGGCAGTCGCAGGCCGGGCGGAGGTCGCGGCGCTCAGGGGCGCCTGTCGATCTCTTCCCGCGCGATCCGCACCCAGCGGCCGAGGCGCCAGGGCTGGCCCTGGACGGTGTGGGTGTCCTTGAGGATGATTTCCAGGGGCAGGTCGCCGGCGACGTC
>JAAYZK010000309.1 GCA_012514895.1 Planctomycetota bacterium
CGCCGGCGACATTACCGTCGGCTCGGTCACGGCCGGCAGCGCCGCCGCCTTGACGGCCACGAACGGCTCGATCCTGGATGCCGCCGACGATGCCGTGGTCGACATCACGGCCGGCGGATTGATCACGCTGACGGCCCGGACGAACATCGCCGGCCCCGGCCCGGGCGACAGCGCCCTGGAACTGGCCGCGGGCAGCGAGGTCGATGCCTCCTCGACGAATGCGGGCAACATCACGCTGGCCTCGCCGGGCCCGCTGACACTGGCAGACGTAGATACAGTTGACGGCAACATCACAGTCACGGCCGCTGGCGCCCTGGCGGCGACGGATGTGGATGCTGATGACGCGGTGGCGCTGACTGCGACTGCCGGCGACATCACCGTCGGTTCCGTCACGGCCGGGAGCACGGCGACGCTGACGGCGACGAACGGCTCGATCCTGGACGCCGCCGACGATGCCGTCGTGGACATCACGGCCGGCGGCCTGATCACCTTGACCGCGCGGACGAACATCGCCGGCCCGGGCCCGGGCGACGCCGCCCTGGAGCTTGCGGCCGGCAGCCAGGTGGACGCCTCCTCGACGAATGCGGGCAACATCACGCTGGCCTCGCCGGGCCCGCTGACACTGGCAGACGTAGATACAGTTGACGGCAACATCACAGTCACGGCCGCCGGCGCCCTGGCGGCGACGGATGTGGATGCCGATGACGCCGTGTCGCTCACTGCCACGGCCGGCCACATCACTGTCGGCTCGGTCACCTCCGGCAGCACGGCGACACTGACGGCCACAAACGGCTCGATCCTGGACGCCGCCGACGATGCCGTGGTGGACATCACCGCCGGAGGCCTGATCACGCTGACGGCCGCGGGCGACATCGCGGGCCCCGGCCCGGGCGACAGCGCCCTGGAGCTTGCGGCCGGCAGCCAGGTGGATGCTTCTTCGACGAACGCTGGGAACATTACGCTGGCTTCGCCCGGCGCACTGACGTTGACGGATGTGGATACCGTTGACGGCAACATCACAGTCGCGGCCGCCGGCGCCCTGGCGGCGACCGATGTGGATGCCGATGACGCCGTGGCGCTGACCGCCAGCGCCGGCGACATCACGGTCGGCACCGTCACGGCCGGCAGCACTGTCACACTCGAAGCCACCGCCGGCTCGATTCTGGATGCGGCCAATGACGCCGTGGTCGACATTGCCGCCGGCGGGTCTGTAACGCTGACGGCCGCGGGGAGCATTGCGGGGCCCGGACCGGGCAACACGGCGCTGGAACTGGCGGCGGGCAGCCAGGTGGATGCCTCTTCCACCGTGGCGGGCGACATCCTCCTGGCCGGCGCGGGCGCTTTGACGCTGACGGATGCGGACGCCGCCGACGGCGACGTGAGCGTCTCGGCGGTCGGTGACATCGTGGTCGCGGCGGGCGACGGCATCACGGCCGCAAGCGGGGACATCACGCTGGCCAGCGGCGGCGATCTCGCCGTCAACGCCGACCTGACGGCCCTGGGACCCGGCGACGACGTGGCCGCCGGCGGGACGATCACGCTGCAGGCTGATCCGGCCATGGATCTGTTCACGTACCGCGGGGACCGCGTGTGGCGGCCCAGGCATCTCATCGAGCTGGCCGACGTCTCGGTCGAGGGCCTCGCGATCGTCCTGGGCGGCGGGCGGGCGAACGTGCCGGGCTCGGCCACGATCGTCGCGGCCGACGGCGTGGAACTGCGGGCCGCCACCATCACGATGGGCCAGCGCGAGAAGCTCACCGTCCCGGACGGCGGCATCGCCTTCACCGGCGTCGACGTCGGCGGCGGGGCGGCCATCGTGCTGGGCGACGTGACGGCCCGGGACAACATCGCCTTCACCGCCGAGGGCGGGATCGCGACGATCACCTCGGCCGGCGGCAAGGCGCAGCAGGGCGGGAAGATCGTGGCCTCCAACCGGCGGGTCTACGACGACCCCTCGGTCGACGTGGTCGCCCGCGACGGCTCGGTCCTCTTCGGCGCCGGCGTCCGGGTCGCCGGCGCACCGCTGGAGTTCGCGATGGGCGTCGGCGGCGAAGTGCCTCCCGCCGGCGGCAACGTCTCCGGCGAGTACTGGAACATCCTCAAATCGCCCGTCGCCGACTTCGGCCTGCGGGGCGACCTGGACCTCGACGGCGACGGCGGCTTCGAGACCCTCGTGCTCGACCTGAACGCCACCGGCGTCGAATCCAACCCCGCCACCGCCCTGGCCGGCGCCCTGCCCAGGGTGTGGATCGACGTCAACACCGACGCCGACACCATCACCGACGCGGCCATGCTGCGGGACCTGTGGACGCTCGGCATCCGGGCTCGGGAACTGACGGCCGAGGAACGCCGCCAGCGGATCGAGACGCTTCTCATCTTCAACGACCTGCCCGCCCGCCAGGCCGCCAGACCCGAAGATTGCCTGGTGTCCGTCCCGCGCCTGAGCGGCTCGATCGCCACGCAGGCCCTGGCGCTCTACCACGAAGTCCTGATGGGCAGCGACCAGGGCGACCAGTGGCCGGCCCTGGCCGCCATCCGGGCGTCGCTGGACGCATTCGCCCGGGACACCGGCAGCGCGTCGTTCTCCGCCGAGGCGTTCCGGACCTACCTGAGCCGCTCCGGCACCCCCGAGGCCCAGGCGCACGTCGCCCGCATGGAGGAGCTCTACGCGATGATCCGGTTGCTGGGGTTGAGCCAGAAGGAGCTGTCCAACGTCAACGAGATGCTGCTGAAACCCTTTGCCGGCCTGACACTCGGCGGCCAGGCGCTCAGCACCCAGCAGCTCGAGCAGTTGTTCAACGCGTGGGGCACCCAGAGCGGGCTGGACGACCTGATCGCCGCGGCGGGGGGAGAGTGACCATGGCCCCGGTCGACGTCCCATCGCTGCTGGCGGAGATCTCGCCGGACGCTCCGTGCGGGGCCGACCTGTCCTATGACGCGGCCTACCTGGCGGTCGAGTCGCTCCTGGCCGCGGGCGTGCGGGCCGGCGGGATGGTGGACACCGGCCAGGAGGCCCAGCAGGAGGGGCCGAACTGGCGGGAGATCCGCGGCGGGTGCGTGGAGTTGCTGGGACGCACGAAGGACCTGCGGGTCTGCCTCACGCTCGCCGTCGCGCTGCTGATGGACGACGGCCTGGAGGGCTTCCGCGACGGGCTGGCCCTCCTCCGCGGGCTGCTGGAGCGCCACTGGGAGCACGTGTGGCCGCAACTGGACCCCGACGACGGCTATGACCCGCTGGAGCGGATGAACATCATCGCGTCGCTGTCGTCCCCCCCGGGGACGTTCCAGGACCCGCTGATGTTCCGACAGCGGGCGGCCATGGCCCCGCTGACCCGGTCGGTACAGATGGGGCGGTTCGGTCTGCAGGACCTGGACGCCGCGGCCGCCGGCGGCGAGGGCGCCCCGGACGCCGCGCTGATCAACGCCGCCTTCGAGGACACCGCCACCGAGGACCTCCAGGCCGTCGCCGACGTCCTGGACGGGGCGATCGAGCACCTCGACGCGATTGACGCGGTCCTCACCGACCGCGTCGGCGCCGGCCGCGCGCCCGATCTGAGCGGCCTGCGGGACCAGACGCTGCTCCGCGCCCGCGCCGTCGTGGGGGAGCATCTCGCCCGCCGGGGCGCCGGCGAGGCGCCGGCCGGGCCGGACGGGGCCTACGCCCCCGCCGCGCCGGCCGGGACGGGCGTCGCGTTGAGCGGGGACATCCGCAGCCCCCAGGACGTGATGGCGGCCTTGAACAGGGTCATCGACTACTACGAACGGCACGAGCCGTCCAGCCCGGTGCCGCTGTTGATCCGGCGGGCCCAGAAGCTGGTCTCCAAGAGCTTCCTGGAGATCGTTCAGGACCTGTCGCCGGAAATCCTCGACCAGATGCACCGTTTGGGAGGCATTGACAGCATGTGATCTCAAGCATAGACTTCATCCGTGTCCGTCGCCGTTTTCCGGGGTCTGCGGTCGCAGCGACCGTTCAGTGTCAGGCGGGCGGCCGCACGCATCATCCCCCACTTCCAGCACAATGATGGGAAGGAGCCAGCCATGGCCAAAGACAGCAGTCAGAAGTTCATCGCCCGCAACCGGGCGCCCCGCGTCCAGATCGAGTATGATCTGGAGCTTTACGGGGCGGAGAAGACGATCAACCTGCCGTTCGTCATGGGGGTCATGGCCGACCTGTCCGGCAACCCGGCCGAGCCCCTCGAAGCGGTGGCCGACCGGAAGTTCCTGGAGATCGACGTCGACAACTTCGACGAGCGGATGAAGGCGGCCAAGCCCCGGGTGGCGTTCCAGGTTCCCAACACGCTGACGGGGGAGGGGACGATCTCGGTGGACCTGACCTTCGAGAGCATGGACGATTTCTCCCCCGCGGCCGTCGCCCGCAAGGTCGACTCGCTCAACAAGCTGCTGACGGCGCGGACGGAGCTGTCGAACCTGCTGTCGTACATGGACGGCAAGAGCGGCGCCGAGGAACTGATCGCCAAGGCGCTGAAGGACCCCGCACTCCTGGCGGCCCTGACGGCCGAGGCGAAGCCGCAGGACGCCCCAGGCGAACAGGAGCAGAGCAATGGCTGATCCCAATCGAGAGGCACAGCAGGCCGCACAGGCCGGCGAGGCGATGCAGCTCACCGAGTTCGAGTCGCTGCTCCAGCAGGAGTTCAAACCGAAGACCGACCGGGCGCAGGAAACCATCCGCGCGGCGGTGCAGACCCTGGCCCAGCAGGCCCTGGCCGAGACGGCCCTGATCAGCGGCGATGCGATCAAGTCGATCGAGGCGATGATCGCCGCGATCGACCAGAAGCTCACCGCCCAGGTCAACCAGATCCTCCACCACGGGGACTTCCAGCAGCTCGAGGGCACCTGGCGCGGGCTGCACTACCTGGTCAACAACACCGAGACCGACGAGACGCTGAAGATCCGCGTCGTGAACATTTCCAAGAAGGACCTGGCCAAGACCCTCAAGAAGTTCAAGGGCACCGCCTGGGACCAGAGCCCGCTGTTCCGCAAGCTGTACGAGGACGAGTACGGCATGCCGGGCGGGGAGCCGTACGGCTGCCTGATCGGGGACTACTCCTTCGACCACAGCCCGCCCGACGTGGAGATCCTCGCCGGCATGGCGCAGATCGCCGCGGCGGCGCATGCCCCGTTCGTTTCGGCCGCCAATCCGGCGATCATGAACATGGACTCCTGGCAGGAGCTGAGCAACCCGCGGGACCTGACGAAGATCTTCCAGACGGCCGAATACGCGCCGTGGCGCTCCCTGCGGGAATCGGAGGACTCGCGCTATCTCGCCCTGACGATGCCGCGGTTCCTCTCGCGCCTGCCTTACGGGGCCAGGACCAACCCGGTCGACGAGTTCGACTTTGAGGAGGAGACCGCCGGCGGCGACCACGGCCGCTACACCTGGTCCAACGCCGCCTACGCGATGGGCACGAACATCAACCGGTCGTTCAAGCTGTTCGGCTGGTGCTCGCAGATCCGCGGGGTCGAGAGCGGCGGCATGGTCGAAGGGCTGCCCTGCCACACCTTCCCGACCGACGACGGCGGGGTCGACATGAAGTGCCCGACGGAGATCGCCATCACCGACCGGCGCGAGGCGGAACTGGCCAAGAACGGCTTCATGCCGCTGTCGCACTGGAAGAACACCGACTACGCCTGCTTCGTCGGCGGCCAGTCGCTGCAGAAGCCGGCCGAGTACGACGATCCGGACGCGACGGCCAACGCCAACCTGTCGGCCCGCCTGCCGTACCTGTTCGCGACGTGCCGGTTCGCCCACTTCCTCAAGTGCATCGTCCGCGACAAGATCGGCTCGTTCGCCGAGCGGGCGGACATGGAGAAGTACCTCAACAACTGGATCATGAAGTACGTCGTCGGCGACCCGGACAACGCCAGCCAGGAAGAGAAGGCCCGGCGCCCGCTGGCGGCGGCCGAGGTGCAGGTGACGGAGATCGAGGGCAATCCGGGGTACTACTCGGCGAAGTTCTACCTCCGCCCGCATTACCAGTTGGAGGGTCTGACGGCGTCGCTGCGGCTGGTGTCGCGCCTGCCGAGCGTGAAGAACGGATAGGTTCAACAGTCCGGTCGCACCGCCGGCGA
>JAAYZK010000310.1 GCA_012514895.1 Planctomycetota bacterium
CAGGCCTGGCTGTTCAGCGAGCAGGGCGCCAACTGGGCCGACTACGACTTCACCTTCGACGCCGTCAACAACTACATCACGCGCGGCTCGGGCGTGATGGTCCTGGCGCAGGACCGCGACAACTACTACTGGCTGGACATTTCCTCCAGCAACGGACGGCTCGTGCGCTTCATCGATGGCACCGCCGTCGAACTGGCCCGTGACGCGGACATCGAACTGCCGTACCACGGCCTGCAGGTCTACAAGGTTTCCGTCCGCCACGGCGAGGGCGACATCACCATCGCCGTCGACACCCACAACGACGGCACCGAGGACTTCAGCTACACCGACACCACTCCCCTCGCCGTCGCCCGCTTCACCGCCGGCGGCATCGGCTTTCACTTCGACGGCGTGGCCAACCGGTACCATGGGATCCACTACGACAGCATCCGCGTGGACGTCCTGGCCAGGGCCGACCCGGTCGTCCCTGGCGACTGCGACAGCGACGACGACGTCGACCTGGACGACTTCGTCATCCTCAAACAGAACTTCGGCCGCTCCGGCGTCACCGCCGGCGCCGCCGAGGGCGACCTGGACGTCGACGGGGATGTCGATCTGGATGATCTTGTCGTCCTCAAGCAGAACTTCGGCCGCTGAGAAGGCTTGACGCAGCCACGACAGATGGAGGCGGTCGGGACCGGTCCAGGCCCGGCCGCCTCCTTGTTTCTCAAGGTTCCGGCGCGTCTGTACGATTCTGATAGACAGGGCAACGGCCCCAGCGGGGGGCGTGTTCGTCGATGGGGCGACTGAAGGGGGGATCCATGGGCACCTGCGACCGTCCGGCGGCGCGCAGGCCTGCGGGCCTGGATGGGCGGAGCTATCACCAGGAATTCGAGGTGCTCTGCCGGTATGACGTGTTCTTCACCGACGACCTCTTCGACCCGGCCAGCGGGCTGCTGCCGTCGGTGTTCGCCGACCCCGGTCCGGACGGGCGGTTCCACGTAGGAGTGTGCCTGGACGAGGGGCTGGTCAACGCCCAGCCTGACCTGCCCAACCGGATCGCCGCTTATTTCGCCGCCCACGAGGGGCGGATCAAGCTGGCCGGTGAACCGGCCATCGTCCCCGGCGGCGAGGCCCGCAAGGGCGACTGGGAGGCCATGCTCGACGCCGTCTGGCACTTCGGCACGCCCCGGTTCGGTCGCCAGGACTACGCGATGATCATCGGCGGGGGGGCGATGCTCGACCTGGTGGGGTTCGCCCTGTCGATCGTCTACCGCGGGGGGCGCCAGGTGCGGGTGCCGACGACGGTCCTGGCGCAGTGCGACGCGGGCGTCGAGGTGCGCACGTTCGTCAACGAGGCCGGCCGCAAGGACTTCGCCTCGACGCTGGCCCCGCCGTTCGCGGTCATCAACGACCGGGCGATGCTGCGGTCGCTGGGTCGCCGCGAATGGATCGCCGGGACCGCCGAGGCGTTCAAGATCGCCCTCTGCGCCGACCGGGAACTGTTCGACTTCCTGTGCGGCAGCGCGGCGGCCATCGGCGACCGCGACGAGGACGTCATGGACTGGATCATCCAGCGCAGCGCCGTGCTCCACCTTGAGCGCATCCGCAGCGAAGGCATGGCCTTCGGCACCGGCCGCGAACAACCGGTGGACCTCGGTCACTGGGTGGGCCACCGGCTGGAGGCCATGAGCCGTTACTGGCTGCCGCACGGCCAGGCGATCGCCGTGGGGATTGCCGTAGACGGTGCCTGTGCCAGACGGCTCCACCTGATCAGCGACGAGGAACTCGACCGGATCCTCGATGGCCTGACCCGCGCGGGTCTGCCGATCTACCACAAACACCTCGACGAGCGGACCGCCCACGGACAACTGAAGCTCCTGGCATCGCTTGAGGACATGCGGCACCGTTTCGGGCCGCACGTCACCGTCCTGCTGCCCGACCGTATCGGCCATGCGGTACCCGTCCGCGCCCCGGATCGGAGCACCCTGGCCCACGCGGTCGCCGAACTGGCCGAACGGGCGGGTGACAGCGCGGTTTAGAGCCGTTCTGCCGCCGCTCCGGCCCCCTCGCCATGCGCCGATGCCGCCGTGCGGACCTGGGATTTTCCCTTGCCGCAGGCACGGCGGTCTTTATACTCGACGGACTCGTTTCAGTGGAAACATCCGGCCGGCCGCGCCCGCCGGACGGCCCGTGTAGGCCGCCGCGGGGGACGCGGGTCAAGGATGGGAGACAGTGATGGCAGCACAGAAGCCCCAAGACCTTCGGAACATCATCCTGCTCGGCCACGGCGGCGCGGGCAAGACGACACTGGCTGAAGCCCTGCTGCACGCCGGCGGGGTGGTCAACAAGATGGGCAGCATCGACGAGGGCACCACCCTGATGGACTTCGATGCGATGGAGAAGGAGAACCAGTACTCCATCGACCCGGCGATGGCGACCATCAGTCGTGCCGGCAAGGACATCAACCTGCTGGATGCCCCGGGCTACCCGGACTTCATCGGCGGGGCGGTGGCGGCCATCGGCGGGGCGGACGTGGCGGTGTTCGTCGTCAACGCGGCGGCGGGCATCGAGGTGAACACGCGGCGGCTGCTGAAGCTGGCCGAGTCGCTGAACCTGCCGAAGGCCGTCGTCGTCAACCGGATCCAGGCCGAGAACGTGCAGTTCCCCGAACTGATGGCCGCGATCCGCGACACGTTCGGCAGCGCCGCCAAGCCGATGAACCTGCCGGCCGAAGGCGGCACCGCGGTCATCGACTGCTTCGTGAACACCGAAGGCGACAGCGCGCTGGGCGAGGCCGCCGATGCCCAGAACGAGCTGATGGAGTCCGTCATCGAGGCCGACGAGGCCCTGATGGAAGCCTACCTCGGCGGCGAGAAGGTCTCCGCGGAGCAACTGGCCGCAGCCTTCAGCACGGCGATGGTCTCCGGCACCGTGGTCCCGGTGCTGTTCACCGATGCCAAGGCCGAGGTGGGCACCGCCGAACTGCTCGATGCCGTGGCCAACTACTTCCCCAGCCCCGCACAGGTGCCCGGCCGGACCATCCGCGCCGGCGAGAAGGAAGACGCCCCGGTCGTCGACGTGGCCTGCACGGGCGATAAGCCCTTCATCGGCTTGGCCTTCAGGGTGACCGTCGATCCGTTCGTCGGCAAGCTCAGTTGGGTCCGCGTGATGCAGGGCACCGTGACGCCCGACACGACCTACAGCATCGGCGACGCCCGCAAGTCGTCCAAAGTCAGCCACCTGTTCAAGGTCCAGGGCAAGGATTCCGTCGAGATCAAGCAGGCCGTCGCCGGCGACATCATCGCCCTGGCCAAGGTCGAGGAAGTCGTCTCCGGGGCGGTGCTGCACAGCGAAGGCAAGGAGATGTACGCCGAGGCGGTGCCGGCCCCGACGCCGATGTTCACGCTGGCTATCGCCCCCAAGAAGCGCGGCGACGAGCAGAAGCTCGCCGAGGCCATGACCCGGATTTCCGAAGAGGACCCGACCTTCATCACCACCCGCGACGCCCAGACGCAGGAGACCGTCATCAGCGGCATCGGCGATCTGCACATCCGGATCGTGCTGGCCAAGATGAAGAACCGCTTCCACATGGAAGTGGACACCCGCCCGCCCAAGATTCCCTATCGCGAGACGGTCACCGTCAAAGCCGAGGGTCACCACCGCCACAAGAAGCAGACGGGCGGTGCCGGCCAGTTCGGCGAGGTCTACCTGCGGATCGAGCCGCTGGAGCGCGGCGAAGGCTTCGTCTTCGAGGAAGACATCTTCGGCGGGGCGATTCCCCAGCAGTTCATCCCGGCCATCGAGAAGGGCGTCCGCGACGTGCTGGGCGAGGGCGCCATCGCCGGCTATCCGCTCAGCGACGTGAAGGTGATCGTCTACGACGGCAAGCACCACCCGGTCGACTCGAAGGAAGTGGCCTTCCGCACGGCCGGCAAGTACGCCTTCCTCGACGCGATCGCCAAGGCCAAGCCGGTCCTGCTGGAGCCGATCGTCAACATCGAAGTCACCGTGCCCTCCGAGTACATGGGCGACATCACCGGCGACCTGAACGGCCGGCGCGGGCGGATCATGGGCATGGACGTGTTGCCCGGCGGCACCATGCAGGTGATCAAGGCCCAGGCCCCGCTGTCGGAAGTGATGACGTACAACAGCCAGTTGCGGGCCATGACGGCCGGCCAGGGCTCGTACGACATGGAGTTCAGCCACTACGAGCCGGTGCCGGGCAACGTCCAGCAGCAGATCGCCGACGCCGCCGCCAAGGCCAAACACGAGTCAGAGTGACCCGTTCGCCGTACGGCGGGTCATTCCGGACCACCTTTCGCACAAGGCCCGGCTCCCCAGGGAGTCGGGCCTTGTCCGTGCCGGGCGTCCCGCGTCCAACCGCGCGGCACCCGGCGACGTACGAACAAGGCCGATCGCCTGGATCGGACATGACGCCGGCGCCGGTCGCGGTTACAATGGCGCGCGTGCAAGGCCCTGGAGGACCCATGAGCCGCAAGAAGAACTCAGCGACACCCGTTGACCTGGCCGACGTGCTCGAGCGGATGCTCACCGGCTACGCGCGGGAACCCCGGACCCACCGCCTGGACGGCACCAGCATGCCCAGCCTGGCGGCGATCGCCGAGGTCCAGCACCTGTGTTTCCAGATCCTGTTCCCGGGCTACTTCGGCGCGTCGCATCTCACTGCCGAGACCATCGGTTTCCACATCGGCGAGCGGCTGGTCGCGCTGGACCGGGAGCTGAGCGAGCAGATCTTCCGCTGCCTGTGCTACCAGCGGGGCGCGCACGAGGAGCCCTGCCCCAGGCACGGACAGGACTGCCGCGACGAAGCCCATGCCCTGGCGCGCCGGTTCGGGGCCCAACTGCCCCAGATCCGCGACCTGCTGAACCTCGACGTCGAAGCCGCCTTCGATGGGGACCCCGCCGCCAAGAGCTTTGACGAGATCATCTTCTGCTACCCCGGGTTCAAGGCGGTGATGGTCTACCGCCTGGCCCACGCGCTGCACACGCTGGGCGTCCCGCTCATGCCGCGCATCATGGCCGAGCAGGCCCACAGCCTCACCGGGGTCGATATCCATCCCGGCGCGACGATCGGCAAGCGGTTCTTCATCGATCACGGCACGGGCGTCGTGATCGGGGAGACCACCGAGATCGGCGATAACGTCAAGATCTACCAGGGTGTTACGCTGGGCGCCTTGAGCTTCCCCAAGGATTCCCGCGGCCGCGTCATCAAGGGGCGCAAGCGCCATCCCACGATCGAGGACGACGTGACGATCTACGCCAACGCCACCATCCTCGGCGGCGACACCGTCATCGGCCGCGGCGCCGAAGTGGGCGGCAATACGTTCATCTTCGAGAGCGTGACGGCCGAATCGATGGTCCGCCTGAAGCGGCCCGAACTGCACACGCGGCCGAAACGGCCGGCCGAGCCGGGCCCCGCGCGGGACTGATTCCCCCGACCGCGGGCTTGCGGATAACCCTGGAACGACGTACATTAAAGGACTTGCGACATCGGCGGCCCGTCCGCCGAAGCACTGAGGTCCGCCTATGATGGACAACTACGACGCATTCTGCGACGACTTCTTCGTGAACCTGGAGCTGCAGACCTCCCTGCCGCTGCCCAGCGCCCGCGAAACGATTCTGCAGTTCTGCGAAGCCTGCCAGAAACAGTTTACCGACATGCGGGCCTTCTACCGGCGCGAGAGCGGGGAGTTCGTCCTGGAGGGCGACCGCGAGCGGGGTTCGTACCGCTGGCTGGAACTGGACTCCCGCCGCCTCTCGGCGGGCTACTTCAACCCGCCCTCGATCGCCGAGGCGCTCGCCCAGCACCGCTGGCTGCTGGACCGGTGCACGTACTTTCTGGGCATCTCGCACCTGGACGTCGAGTGCCTCGACGTGGTGTTCGGCTTCAACCTCGATTACCAGGGCAACCGCGACGCCATCGTCGCGCAGGCCCTGCTGGCCGGGTCGCCCCTGGGCTGCCTGCTGGACGAGGAAGGCTATGCCCCCCTGGGCGCCGAGCCGAGCTGCATCATCGCACTCGACGCGGACTGCTACACGCAGGCGCGGCTGAGCGTGGAGACGCGCTCCAGCAGTTACCAGGTCCGCACTGGCGTCTACGACGACGAGCCGATCAGCGTCTATCTCACCATCCGCGGGTATCCTTCACCGACGCGGAATTTCGCGATGCAGCCCGCCTTCGACAGCCAGGCCGGGCACGCGCGCGACCTGTGCGAACGGATCATCATCCCCAAGATCGTCCAGCCGATCGCCACGGCGATCGCCTCGGATCGATAGCGGCCGGCTGCAGGCGTCAGGAACGCCGGACAGCAACACCCTGTACCATGCCCGATCGTCGTGGCGGCCGCTCTGCCCTGCGCTGTGAGCACGCCGATCCGCTCGGTCGGCCCTTCAGGCCATCTGCGCGCAAAAAAATGGCGGGTCTGACGCAGGGGGGGACGTCAGACGCCGCCTTGGCATTTGGTCCGGCCAGGGGGAGAGCCGAACCAATTGGGGTCTTGATTGTCTGTCAATGCCGCTTACGGTTCCTTACGTCACTCCGAAAGCTTCATTAACTGAGTGCTAGTATACGTGAATCACCTGACGGTTCAAGCGGAAATCCTGGATTCCGCACATTTTTTCTATCGGCATCCCGGAGTTCTGCGGTGAGGTTTTTTTCGTACGTCGCCGGGGAATCCGCCGCCGGCGGGCCCGCCTCCCTCGCCGGCCCGCCGCCGTCGAACGCTCCAATGCGGACGGATACCCCGGATCTACTGTAACTGCTGATAACAAAATCGTTTAAAGATGGTGCGCGGGGGCGGTCATCCTATCGTGGACCGCCGCGTGCGGCCGTCCGCGCCATGGCGTGCCCAAAGGGGAGGATTGGAGATCGGGTCTCGATTTGGCCTGCATTTCCCTGTACACTGCCGCAGATTTCTCCGGTCGTCGTCTATGTGTTTTCCGCTTTTTTCCGGTTGCGAACCGGTTCTGGAAAGGCAGGCACCATGAACATCCTCCTGGTCGGCAGCGGCGGGCGCGAGCACGCCATGGCGTGGAAGATGGCCGGCAGTCCCCTGTGCGGGCATCTGTACTGCGCGCCGGGGAATGCCGGTACGTCCGAAGTAGCGACGAACGTTCCCATCGCCGACACCGACATCGGGTCGCTGGTGGCGTTCGCGAAGGATAATGCCGTCGATATGATCGTCGTCGGCGGCGAGGAGCCGCTGGCGGCCGGGCTGGTCGACGCCGCGAGGGCCGCGGGGATCAAGGCGTTCGGTCCCACGCGCGAGGCGGCCCAGATCGAGTCGGACAAGGCCTTCGCCAAGCAACTCATGCGGGAGGCCAGCGTCCCGACCGCCGAGGCGCGGCTGTTCAAGGATTTCCAGGCGGCCAAGGACTACGTGCTCAGCCGCGACCAGGGCATCGTCGTCAAGGCGGCCGGCCTGGCCAAGGGCAAGGGGGCGGTCGTCTGCCCGGAGCCTTACCAGGCCGTCGCCCCGCTGGAGGCCATGATGGTCCAGCGGGTTTTCGGGGCCGCCGGCGACACCGTGCTCGTGGAGGAGTTGCTCACGGGGCCGGAGGCCAGCGTGCTGGCGTTCTGCGACGGCAGGACGATCTACGTGCTCCAGCCGGCGCAGGACCACAAGCCGATCGGCGACGGCGACACGGGCCCCAACACCGGCGGGATGGGCTGCTACAGCCCGGTCCCCGCCGTCGACGCCGCGACGTCGGCGCGCGTGGAACGCGAGATCCTCGTGCCGATCGTCGATGCGCTGCGGCGCCGCGTGGGACGCTACGAGGGCGTCCTGTACGCCGGGCTGATGCTGACGGCGGCCGGGCCGAAGGTGATCGAGTTCAACGCCCGTTTCGGCGATCCGGAGGCCCAGCCGGTCCTGATGCGGATGAAGGGCGACCTGGTCGAGATCATGCTGGCGGTGTGCGAGCACCGGCTCGACGAGGTGGAGATCGGCTGGGACCCGCGCCCGGCGGTCTGCGTCGTGATGGCGTCGGGGGGCTACCCGGGCGATTACGCCAAGGGGCACGCCATTACCGGCGTGGATGCCGCCGACGCGATGGACGACGTGAAGGTCTTCCACGCCGGCACGAAGCTGGCGGGCGGCAAGCTCGTCACCAACGGCGGCCGCGTCCTGGGCGTGACGGCCCTGGGCGAGACGATCGCCGCCGCCAAGGCCCGGGCCTACGAGGCGGTCGGGAAGATCGCCTGGACCGACTGCTACTACCGCCACGACATCGCGGAGAAGGCAGGCAGCGGCGCGTAAGCCTGCAGCCTGCGCAGCCTGCCGCTCACGGCAGGTTCAGCGCCAGCGGCCGGACGAACTGCATCGCGATGCCGGCGGCGTCGCCTTCGGCGAGGGGCTCGCTGCGGACGATCCGGGCGGCGGTCGCAAAGTCCTCGAGCATGAACGTATTGGGCGTGCTGCGCGGGATCGACAGGCGAAGCTGCACCTCGTCGGGGACCCCGTCTTCCGGGAGGTTCGAGATGGGGCTCTCCAGGTAGAGGCCCCCGTTGGAGACGTTCGCGGTTCGGATGCGGAACAGCTCCCGCCCCCGGCTGTCGGCGACCTCCAGCGGACAGGACAGCTCGATGCGTGAGTGAAGTCGGCGGTCTCGATGTCGCCAAGCCATGGCATCCTCCCTGCCGAGCGTCGCGTGGCGAAGGCTGCTCCTTCGCCGGTCCAGGCGCGGGGCGGGCATATCGGACCGGGCCCGAACCCGGACACTGCCGCTCCCGGCGGACTCGTGTTTCTTCCTGCACCGGTCAGGACAAGGGCTCGACGTCGCCTTCGTCCGAGACGTCGAACTGCTCCAGCCAATGGGCCGCGTCGTCCTCGTCGGCCAGTCCGTGCATCTTGGCGGCCGGTTCGTCCGGCGCCGGCGCCGGGGTCGGAGGGGCGAGCAGCCGTCTGGCGAACGGCTCGGCCCGCAGGACGCGGCAGCGCCGCTTGCCCGCCTCGCGCCGGATGAGGCGGTCGGTGCTGACCACCGTGAGCCGTCGTGGGGCCGAATCCGCCCGGATCCGCTCGACCAGCACGTCATCGGCCGTCCGGTCCACCCCGTACAGTACCGTCACGGGCGATGCCTCCGCCTGACGGGCCCGGTCTCCCCGTCGCGGCGGGCCATCGAACACCACCGTCACGTCGCCTCCGACCCGATCGACAAACCGTTCCAGCAGCTCGCACAGCATCGAGCGGCCGGCGTCCACGCACTCGGCGGCCAAGGCGCCCATCACGTTGTTGCCGTCCACCAGTACGCGCACGCCACCATGATAGACGAAGCCCCCGCGTTCAACAAGCCCCAATCCTCCCGCGACGGCGGGGCGGAGGGTGCGGCAGGCGGTTTCGCGTTGACCGATCCGAACGCCGCGCGGTAAGATATAGCGAACGTCGTCGCTCCCGCCTGTTGCCGTATGAAAGGGGCCGGCCATGAAGCGAGCCGTACGTCGAAGCCGCACACCCTCGCCCTGTGCTCACCTGGAGGCGCTGGAACGGCGCGTGCTTCTGAGCGGCACGACGTACGTGGTCGACAGCCTGCTGGACGTCGTCGTCGACGAGGGCCTGCTGACGCTCCGCGAGGCGATCGAGGCGGCCAATACGAACGCCGCGGTCTGCGACGCGCCGGCCGGCAGCGCGACCGAGACCGACATCATCACCTTCGACCCGGTCGCGATACCGGCCGGGGCGGGCGTGGCGCTGACGATCACGCTGGACGGGGCGGCGCTGGCGATCGCCGACGACCTGCGGATCGAAGGGCCCGGCCGCGACGTGCTGACCGTGGATGCCGACGGGCGCAGCCGCGTGCTGGCCGTCGCCCCCGGCGCGCGGGCCGAGATCACCGGCCTGACGCTCACGGGGGGCGCCGGCGTGAGGGAAGGGGGCGGTATCTACAACCGGGGCACCCTCACCCTCACCAACGTGACGGTGTGCGGCAACGCCGTCGCACCCCTGGGACCCGGCTGGCTGGTCCTGGGCGGGGGCCTCTCGAACCTCGGCACGCTGACGGCGATCGGGTCGACCTTTGCCGGCAACGCCTCGACGGACTACGGCGGGGGACTGGCCAACTGGGGCGCGATGACGCTGGTCGATACGGTCATCTCCGGCAATGCCAGCGCCAGGTCGGCCGGGATCGTCCAGGTCGAGGGCGAACTGGAAATGGCCCGCTGCCTCGTGGTGGGCAACCACGCCGACAGGAAAGGCGGCGGCGTCCACCTGAGCGGCGGCATCGGGAGGATCGTCAACACCGTCATCGCCGCCAATCGCGCCGGCGGGGGCGGCCTGGACGAAGGCGGGGGACTCAGCGCGGCGCATGCGACGGTGACGGTGACCAACTGCACCATCGCGGGCAACTACGCCGGCGGAGGCGCCGGCATCGCCAGCACAAGCGGAAACGCCATCGTCCTGCACAACACGATCGTCGCCTTCAACGTCGCGCACTCCGGCGGCGAGATCGAGGGCGCCGTTTCGATCCGCGGCAGCCTGCTGTTCTGCGATCCGGGCTTCATCCGCCCGCCCTCGGCCGGGCCGGACGGCACCTGGGGCACCGCCGACGACGACGCCGGCGACCTGCGCCTGGCCGCTACCAGCGTCGCGATCAATACCGCCGACGACGCCCTGGCGGTCGACGCCGACGGGCAGCCCCTGGCCACGGATGCCGCCGGCAACCCCCGCACCGCCGACGGGCGCACGGACGTCGGGGCCTACGAACACCAAGGCCCGCCCGCGGCCGCCCGCGAGCCGCTCTCGACGGTCGTCACGACGGGCGACGATACCGTGGACATCACCGACGGCCGCACGTCGCTCCGCGAAGCCTGCCTGGCCGCCATGCTCCTGGGCGGGGACGTCACGTTTGCCTCCGACCTGGACGGCGGCACGATCGCCCTCGCCGGCGGCGCACTGCGCCTCTATCAGCCGGTCACGATCGACGCGATGAGCAGCGGGGGCGTGACGATCGTCGGAGGGCAGGACAACGTGATCAGCGTCGGCACGGGCGCGCGGGTCGACCTGCTCGGCCTGACCCTCACCGGCGGGTCGGGCACCTGGGGGGGCGGCATCGCCAACAGCGGCACGCTCACGCTCACCGGGTGCACCGTGTCGGACAACGCCGCGTGGTGCGGCGGGGGAATCTACAACCACGGCACGCTCGTGCTGGACCGCAGCACCGTGTCGGACAACCGCCTGACCGAGGGGCCCTACGCAGGCTATGACACATACGGCGCCGGGATCTGCAACTGGGGCGGAACGGTGCTGCTGACCGGCTCACGCGTCCTGCGGAACGCGACCAGCCCCGAGTGGGCCGAAGGCGGCGGGATCTACAACACCGGCGGTGCGGTCACCGTGTCCAACTCCGTGATCGCCTCCAACCGCGCCAGCGGCTACGGCGGGGGGGTGTGCAGTGCCGACACGTTCGGCGACAAACCGGTCGTCACGCTGATCAACTGTACGGTGGCGGCCAACGGGTCCGAGGATGACAGGGCGGGTATCATGAACATCCGCGGCACGCTGGCCCTGGCCAACACGATCGTGGCCTTCAACACCATCGAGACCTCCCACGGCCAGATCAGCGGCTCGTCCACCGAGTCGCACTGCCTGATCGGCGACGCTCCCCTGTTCGTCCGCGACCCTTCGATCGGCCCGGACGGCGTCTGGGGCACCTCGGACGACGACCCCGGCGACCTGCGCCTGCGACCCGGCAGCGCCGCCATCGACGCCGGCGACACGGCCCTGGCCGTAGATGCCGAGGGCAGTCCCCTGGCGTACGACGTGGCCGGCGGCATCAGGGTTCAGGGTGCGCGCGTGGATATCGGCGCCTGCGAGTTCCCCCGCGTCTCCGGCGACGCCAACGACGACGGCGCTGTTGACCTGGACGACTTCGCCCTGCTGAAGTCCCACTTCGGCGCCTCGCCCGCCGCCTGGGCCATAGGCGACTTCGACGGCAGCGGGACGGTCGATCTGGACGACTTCGTCATCCTCAAGCAGAACTTCGGTGCCGCCGCGGCGCCCGCCGGCCACGCCGACGCCCTGTTGGCCCGCGTCGATCAGCCCGTGTCGAGAGTGCACCGTCTCCGCCGCATCCGCCGCACGCGGACCTCGCCGGAGGCGACAGCCGTGGACCTGCTGGCGCTGGCGGCCGTGCCGCTTCTGTAAGGGGCGCCCCCTGGCGCCGACCACACCGTGGCGGCCGGGGACCTGCAGACGGCAGATCCCCCATGCCGGACTCCGAATCCGATAGTATGTCACCGAGTCGACAGATACGATGTATACAGACGTCTTTGCGTATCCAGATTGTTGAGGTTCTGTGGCGGGGACGGAATAACATAACAACAAAAGACGCCGTCCCGATCGGGGACGGCGTCTTTTCGCGTCAGTGAAGAAACTTTCCCAACTCGCGCCGGGCTTCTTTTCCTCAGCCGGGCGTCTACTGATCCCACGGCTGCGAGATGGCCGGCCGCGCGGGGGTGAAGGCTCCGTAGATCAGGTCGGCGCCGACCTCCAGCATCGCGGGCATGCAGCCGTACGTGCAGATGACGCAGGGCCACGAAACCGGGGTGTTGTAGGGCAGGGGGGAGTTGGCGACGACGACGATGGTCTTGTCGGGCAGCCGGGCGTGCAGGTCGTCGATGAGCTTGCGGGTGCTCAGTGTGGAGCGTCCGGAGTAGTGGGTGATGATGAGGACGTCGTAGTACTGGACGTAGTCGTACAGCTTGGCGCGGTCGGTCTCGGTGGGGTCGGCTTCCATTTCCAGCAGCGAGACGTTGCGGCTGTGGCGGAGGAGCTTGTCCCAGAGGAGGCCGGGGTAGACGTACTTGTCGTTGGCGTTCAGGTGGGCCGACGCGATCTGCTCGGCGAGGAGGACCCGCCGGTCGCCCGAGAGGGGCAGGGCGTTCTTCTCGTCGCGGACGACGTGCACCGCGGCGCGGGCGGCTTTCATCTCGGCGTTGCCGATCTCGGCCGAGCGGATGGTGCGGACGGCTTGGGCGGGGTCCTTGATGTAGTTGTCGCCGTACAGGCCGTAATCGACCTTCCAGCGGAGGGTGCGGGCGATCTGCTCGTCGATCTGGCGCTCGGGCAGTTCGCCGCTGCGGGCGGCTTCGAGCATGAGCCGGTAGGCCTCGTCGCGGATGGGGCCGGTCTCCTTCATCAGGACGAGGTTGGCGCCGGCCTTGGCGGCCAGGACGCACGCCCGCGGGATGCCGTACTTCTTGGCGATGGCCAGCATGATCATCGAGTCGGTCGTGATGATGCCCTCGAAGCCCAGCCGGTTGCGGGTGACCTCCTGCATGATGGTCGGCGAGCAGCTTGCGAGGTTCTCGCCGTCCCAGGCGGGGTAGATCGAGTGGCCGATCATGATCATCGGCAGTTGGCCGAGCGTTTTGCGGTAGGGGTACAGTTCGGTTTCCCAGAGTTCCTGGTCGGTGCGGTCGATGGCGCCGACGTCGTGGTGGTCGTCGACGTCGGTCGAGCCGCGGCCGGGGTAGTGTTTGCCGCAGGTCATCACGCCGGCTTCCTTGAAGCCGCGGATGAAGTGGGAGGCCATCTGGGCGACGAGGTCCCTGTCGGTGCCGAACCCACGGGTGCCGATGTAGGTGCTGTCGGGGTGGAGGACGACGTCGAGCACCGGGGAGTGGATCACGTTGACGCCGATGGCCGCCAGTTGCATGCCGACGGCCTTGGCGGCCTCGTAGACGAGCTGGGGGTCGCCCGTGCGGGCCAGGCCCCACTGGCTGGGGAAGAACCGCACGCCGCCGCGGCAGAAGTCGGCGCTGCTGTCGCCTTCCTGGTCGAGGCACAGGTGCAGCGGGGCGTTGTAGG
>JAAYZK010000311.1 GCA_012514895.1 Planctomycetota bacterium
CGTCGTCCTCCCAGGTGCGGCCCGAGGGCGAGAGCAGGACCAGGTAGGCGTCGAACGCGGTGCTGGTCATGATCGCGCAGAGGCGGTCGCCCTCGGCGACGTAGATCGAGTAGAGGTCGAAACGGGGGCCGTCGGCGATCTGCGGGTCGGTGTCGGACAGCGAGCCGCTGTAGACCGGCGCCGGCTGCTCCGGCGGCGGTTCCTGGGACGCTCCACACCCGAAGACCAGCAGACCCGCCACCGCCGCGGCGATCGCCGGGCGCTTCCCCCAGGACCTCTTCATCGGCACTCCCCCTGTGAGCCGGCCGGCCGCTGCCGCCGCTCCCAGCGGATCGTCGGCCCGATCGCCGGGCCACTTTACGGAGAATCCCCCCGCCGGGCCGATTGTTGCCTTGTTCCTTGAGTCCGCTCGACTTGGACGGCACAATGGGTCCATGGGCGGGAAGGAGCACAAGGAGATCCTGGAGTCGATCCGCGCCTGCGATCGGCCCGTGGTGGTGTTGACCGGCGCAGCGCGCTCGGGCAAGACCGACGCGGCGATCGGGCTGTACGAGGCGTACCTGTCCGATCCGACGGCCCCGGCCTGCGGGCTGATCGTCCCGAACTACCTGGCTGTGCACAGCTTGCGCCGGCGGTTGCTGGAGCGGGCTCCCGGCGGGGTGCTGGTGGCCCCGCTGGTGATGACCTTCGCGTCGCTGGCCGAGCGGATCGCCCAGGCGGCGGGGCGTTCGCACCGCCGGATCTCCCCCACCGGCCGCCGGGCGGTCCTCGCCGGGATCATCGCCTCGCTGGCCGGGCGGGGCGAGCTGAAGGTCCTGGCCGCCGTGGCCGACACGCCCGGGCTGGTCGCCGCGGTCGACCGGGGCATCGCCGAGCTCAAGCGGGCCGCGGTCGAGCCGGACGCCCTGGCCGAGGCGTTGCGGGGGACGAACGGGCGCCACGCCGATCTGCTGACCGTCTACCGCGCCTACCAGGCGTGGCTGCTCGCCCACGACCTCTACGACGAAGAGGGCCGCATGTGGCGGGCCCGCGAGGACTTGGCCGCCATGGCCGCCGGACCGATCCCCGGCCTGCGGGCCGTGGCGGTCGACGGCTTCACCGACTTCACGCCGACGCAGTTGGGGATCCTGCGGGTCCTGGCCGGCCGCGTCGAGCGCGTCGTCATCACGCTGCCGTACGTCGACGAGCGTCGGCGGCGCAAGCTGTGGCGCTGGACCGAGCGCCAACTGGGGCGGATCCGCAACGCCTTCGGCGAACTGGCGGTACAGATGGAGCTGCCCGATCCCACCGACGGCCCGGCCGCCACGCTGCTGGAGTCGGTGTTCTCGACCGAGCCGCCCCGGGCCCCCTGGCCCGAGGGGCTCGCCTGCGTCGAGGCCGCCGACCCCGAAAGCGAGTGCCGCGCCATCGCCCGGTGGGTCAAGGCCCACCTGGCGGCGGGCGCGCGGCCGGACGAGCTGGCGGTGCTGGCCCGCGGGGGGCGGAGCATCGCGCCGGCGCTGCGGCGGGTGTTCCGCGAGGCGGGCCTGCCCGCCCCCGCCGCCGAGGGGGCCCTGCTGGAGACCGGGGCGGCCCGGGCCCTGATGGCGGTGGTGACGATGGCCTGCGGGTTCGACAGCCCCGACGTGCTGAACGTGCTGACGTGCAGCTACGTCGACCCGGCGTGCCTCGGCCCGTTCGGCCCCGACACACTCGACGCGGCCCAACTGGCGATCCGTCTGGAAAACGTCCTGGGCGGACGGGACCGCTACGCCCCGGCCGCCGCGGGCCTCGCCGGGCGCCTCGCCCGCCGCGCGCCCGACGACCCCTACGCCACGCCGCAGGAGACCTACCTGCGGGGCCTGGGGCCGGAGGTCCTCGCCGCCGCCGCGGACCTCTTCGAGGCCCTGTTCGCCCGGGTGGACGCCATCGCCGCGGGCGGGGCGCCGGCGGCAATGGCCGCCGCCTGCCGTGCGCTGGTGGGCACGCTGCTGCAGCCCGGGCGCGGCATCGAGGCCGATGCGGACCTGGCCGAGGATCTGCGGGCGTGGTCGGCCCTGGCGGCGGTGCTGGACGACCTGGCGGCCGCCGAGGCGAGCGACGGAGGCGCGGGGCGGCCGATGACGGCGCCCCTGCTGCGGCAGTGGCTGACGGCGGTGCTGGCCGAGACCGCGGCGCCGGCGGCGGCCTCGCCGGCGGCCGTCCGCGTCACCGACGTGCTGGACGGGCGGTCCCTCCGCGCCGCCCACGTGTGGATCGCGGCCGTCAACGAAGGCGTCTTCCCGGCCCCCGCCGGCGAGGGGGCTCTGATCGGCGAGGCCGACCGCCAGCGATGGATCCGCCAGCACCAGTTGCCGCTGGACTCCCGCGACGACCAGGCGGCCCGCGAGATGCTGCTGTTCTACCTCACCTGCGCCCGGGCCGATCGGACGCTGACGATCAGCTACCACAGCGCTGACGCCGACGGCGGCGCCGCGGCGGCCAGCGCCTTCGTCGACGCGCTGCTGGCGCCCGTCCCGCCCGCCGAGCGGGCCGTCGCCGCGCTGCCGCTGGCCGAGTTCGCCCCGCCGCCCGAGCGAATCCTCTCGTGGCGGGAGTTCCGCAACGCGGCCGCCGCCTGCGAGGGCGACGGGCAGGCCTGGCAGCCGGCGGTCGACCACGGACTGCTGGCGGCGCTGGCCCGCCCCCTGTGGGCGGCCTACCGGCGATGGGCCGCCCAGCCGCCCGACCGCTACGACGGCGTCCTGGACGACCCGGCGCTGCTGGCCGAGCTTGCGGCAACGGTGCCGGCGTGCTGCGTGCTGTCGGTGAGCCGCCTGAACGATTACCTGGCGTGCCCGTGGGCGTATTTCGCCCAGCGGCACCTGCGCCTCGAGCCCCTGGCCAACCCGACCGACGACTGGATGCCCCGCAGCCGCGGGCAACTGGTCCACGCGATCCTGCAGCGGCTGACGGCGGCGCTGACGGCCGACGGCCCCGTGGCGGCCGCGTCGATGGCCGAGCCGCGGGTCCTCGAGATCCTCGACGAAGCCATCGCCGCCGAAGCCGCCCGCACTGACGGGTCCGTGCGCTGTCGCGGGTTGTGGGACAGCGAGCTGCGCCGCCTGCGGCGGGCCCTGGCCGACTACCTCGCCGACCAGGCCGCCAGGGCCCTGCCCGCCCAGCACATCCTGTCCCAGGAGTGGTCGTTCGGGATGGGCCTTCACGGCGCCCCGCCGATCGAGCTGGACGGTCCGGCGGGCGTCGTGCGCCTCCAGGGGCGGATCGACCGGGTCGACCGGATCGACAGCGGGGGGCAGCCCAAGGCGCTGGTCATCGACTACAAGACCGGGGTCCTGCCGTCGGTCGCCGCCGACGTGCAGTTGCCCGTCTACATCCGCGCCGCCGAGCAGTTGGGCGACCTGCCGGTCGCCGGGGGGGCCTTTCACGGCATCGGCGGCAAGGCGCCGCAGCAGCGGTACCTGGCCGAGGTGAGCCTCTCGCGCGGGAAGGTCGCCGTCGACGACCGGTACGCCGAGCGCCTCGCCGCGGCCGAGGCGAACGTTCACGCGGCCGTGGCGGGCATCGCCGCCGGCCGGTTCGGCCTGGCCGCCGGGGGCGGGGCGTGCACGACGACGCACTGCCCCTTCCGGCGGGTCTGCGGGCACAACGATGTCCGCCTCGAACGCAAGGTCGTCGCCAGGGAGGACGCCGATGGCTGACGGCCTCAAGCTGACGGACGCCCAGCGGGCGGGCATCGAGCGGACCGACCTGAGCATGGCCCTGACCAGCGGGGCCGGGTGCGGCAAGACGTTCGTCCTGTCCCGCCGCTACGTCAAGATTCTCCACGACGACGGGCGGCCCGACGCCCCGACGCGGGTCGTCGCCGTGACGTTCACCGAGAAGGCCGCCCTGGAGATGCGCCAGCGCGTCGCGGCGGTGCTGACGGCGCAACTGCGGGAGACGGCCGATCCGGACCGGCGCGCCCTGCTGGCCGAGTGGCTCAGCCGCATCCCCGAGGCGCGGATCTCGACGATCCACGGGTTCTGCTCGTCGCTGCTGCGGGCGCACGCGGTGGAGATGGCCCTGGACCCGTCGTTCGGCGTGCTGGCCGACGAGTTCCGCTATCGCTCGATGCTCCGCCGCGCCGTCGACGACGCCCTGCGCGGCGCCCTGGCCGAGCCGTCCGCGGCGCACGTGGAGCTGGCCGACGCGTTCGTCTACGGCCGGCTCGTCGAGATGCTCACCGCCGCCGTCGAGGAGCGGTGGCGGTGGTCGCGCGACGACTACGCCGAGGCGTCGGCGATCCTGGAACGATGGGAGAAGCAGGCCGCCGTCGCCATGGACGCCCGCTGGGACGCCTTCGCCACCGAGGAGCTTCGCCGGCAGGTGGAGGCCCTGAGGGCGGCGGTCTGCGACGATCCGACCGACAAACTGGCGGCGCAGATCGCCGAGCAGGCGCCGATCCTGCTGGAGCTGCTCGACCGCCCGGCCAGCCGCACGGCGGCGACGCTGGGCCGCCTGGAGAAGCCCGGGTCCAGGGGCTCGGCCAAGGCCTGGGGCGGCAAAGAGACGATGCTGGCCGTCCGGCGGCAGTTCGCTGATCTGATCGGCCGGTTCCAGGCCATGGAGCGCTACACCGGGAGGCTGAACGACGCCGACCGCCTGGCCGCCCGCTGCCTGGTGACGCTGACGGAGATGGCCGCCGACGCCATCGCCCGCTTCGATCGGGCGAAGCGCGAGGCGGGGCGGCTGGATTACGTCGATCTGCTCGTCAAGGCGCGCGACCTGCTGGCGACGCGCCCGCACGTGCGCCGGCGCGTGGCCGAGGGGATCCGCCACCTGCTGATCGACGAGTTCCAGGACACCGACGCGCTGCAGAGCCGCCTTCTGATGCTGGCGGTCGACGCCGTCGAGGCGACCCCGCCGCCGGGGCGGGTGTTCTTCGTCGGCGACGCCAAGCAGAGCATCTACCGCTTCCGCGGCGCGGACGTGGAGGTCTTCGCCGCCCTGCGCGACGCCGTGGGCAGCGAAGGCCGCTACAGCCTGGATCTGAACTTCCGCACGCACGCGGCGGGGGTGCGGCTGGTGAACCGGCTGTTCGAGCCGCTCATGGGCGAGGCGTACGAGCCGCTGGTCGCCCACCGCAGCGCCTGCCCGCCGGGTGCGGCGGCCGAGTTCGTGCTGGTCGAGGCCGGCGACACCAACGCCGAGCGCACCGAGGCGATGGCCCGGGGCGTCGCCGGGTGCATCGCCGGCATGCTGCGCGACGGCCGCCGGCGGGTCTGGGACGACAGCGCCGCCGACTGGCGGCCCGCCCGCCCCGGCGACATCGCCATCCTCATGCCCCGCCTGCAGAACACCGCCCCCTACGAGCGGGCCCTGCGCGACGCCGGCGTCGACTATTACATCGTCGCCGGCACCGGCCTGTTCCGCCAGAGCGAGGTCTACGACCTGTGCAACGC
This sequence comes from Planctomycetota bacterium, assembly GCA_012514895.1. Lineage (GTDB taxonomy): Bacteria > Planctomycetota > Phycisphaerae > SM23-33 > FEN-1343 > JAAYZK01. The sequence goes on from JAAYZK010000311.1 coordinate 5,424, forward strand.
CCTCCGCGCCATCGACAACCCGCTGGACGACGTGGCGGTCCTGGGCTTCCTGCGCGGCGGGATGGTCGGCCTGGACGACAACGTCCTGGCCCACGTCGCGGCGGCCGCGACGCCGCCCTACCGGGCGAGGCTCGACGATCCGGCCCTGCTGGAACGGCTGGGGCAGGGCGATCGCGACGCGCTGCGGGCGGCGCACCGGGTGCTGACGCGCCTGGCCGCCGAGAAGGACACGTGCGGGCTGGACGCGCTCATCGAGCGCCTGCTGGAGGCGACCGGCTACGAGGCGGTCCTGCTGGCCCAGCCGAACGGGCGGCGGCGGTGCGGAAACATCCACCGTGTGCTGGCCCACGCCCGCAGCGCCCAGGCCGGCGGGGCGACCTTGGCGGCGTTCGTCGACTTCCTCTCGGCGCTGACCATCGAGGAGATCCGCGCCGAACAGGCCGCCACCGAGGCCGAGGCCGGCGACGTCGTGCGGCTCATGACGGTGCACAAGGCCAAGGGGCTGCAGTTCCCCGTCGTCGTCCTGCCGGACCTGAACTTCGTCCCCAAGGCCGCCCCGGCGGTGCTGAACGTGCGCGGGGCGTGGGGGATGACGCTGCGGGCGGCCGGGGAGTCGGACGACGCGGCGATCGAGTCGAAGGCCTGGCAACTGGCCGGGGATCTCGAACGCGACAGGGAGCGTGCCGAGGACATCCGCCAGCTCTACGTCGCCGTGACCCGCCACCAGGATCACATCGTGTTCGTCGGCGCCTGCGAGATGACCGACGGCGGCCTGGGCTGCAGGCACAGCGCCCTGAACCACCTGGACACGGCGCTGAATCTCTCCGACGCCCTGCCCGACGGGCAGATCGACCTGGGCGAGGGCCACGCGGCGTCGGTGCGCCGGATCGAGCCGCCCCGGCTGGCCGCCGCGGCGAGCCGCTCGCGCCTGGAGGCGCTGCTGGCCAGGACGACCGGCCCGGACGCCCTGGCCGCCGCCCTGACGCCGCGGCAGGTGCGGCCGGTCGGCCAGAGCTTCGTCCACCTGGCGGCGACGCCCGTCAAAACGGTCGAGCGGCTGGCCGTGACGAGCCTGGTCGAGCTGGACCACTGCCCCCGGGCGTTCCGCTGGCACCACGAACTCCGCGCCCCGGCGCACCTGCCGAGCGGCGCGCCGGGCGGCGAGGACGGCCCGGGCGGCGGGGACGGGCGCCTCGACGCCGCCACGGCCGGGACGGTCTTCCACCGGTGCATGGAGCTGCTCGACGTGAACGACCCCCAGACGCCCGAGGCCCTGGTCGCCAGGGCGCTGGCCGACGAGGGCGTCACCGCCGACGCCGGGCCGCTGGCCGCGACGCTGGGGTCCATGCTGGCGGCGCTTCGGGGCCACGACCTGTGGGCGACGCTGGCGGGCGCGCGGCGGCGGCTGGCGGAACTGCCGTTCGTGACGCGGATCGGGCCGGTGGAGGTCGAGGGGATCATCGACCTGCTGGTGGAGACGGCCGACGGGCGGTGGTGCGTGATCGACTACAAGAGCGACCGGGTCACCGCCGCCACGGCCGCCCGGCGCGCGGGGCACTACGGCCTGCAGATGGCCGTCTACGCCTCGGCCGCCGCACGGCGCCTGGGGCTCGCCGACGGTAAGGTCTCGGCGGCGCTGTACTTCCTCCGCCCCGCCCTCGCCTGCCCCGTCGACGTCGCGGCGATGAACGCCGCCGAGGTCGAACGGCGGGTGACCCACCTGGCCGATCGCCTGGCCGCCTGCCGTGCCGAAGACCGCTGGCCCGGCCGCGAGGACGGCGACTGCGCATCCTGTCGCTTCGTGCGGCTCTGTCACCGCAAATCGGTAGTTTCGGATCCGCCGGCGCGGTATAGTTGACGCCACATCATACTCGGCGGATCGGTTCTTATCCCCGACCGCCCCTGGCACTGGGAGAGCCGCCATGACATTATGGTTCCTGAGGATCGTGTTCCTCTGCGTGGTGATCGCGTCGACCTACTTCATCGCGCTGAACCCCAACATCGGCAACCAGACCGGCGCGGGGATGCGCCTGACGGTGTTCATGGTGTCGCCGCTGATCATGGGCGCGGCACTGGTGGCCATCGACGTCGTCTGGCGGCGCAAGAACCTGCACGCGATCGGCGGGCTGTTCTTCGGCGTGCTGGCCGGCGTGGCCATCGGGTACGTCCTGGGGCTGACGGCCCAGTTCCTGATGGACCTGTTCGGCGTGCCCCAGGAGGTGGAGCTGTTCGGCGAGTACAGGGAGAACCCCCTGCCGGCCATGGTCCGCGGCCTGATCATGCTGGGCAGCATCTACCTCTGCGCCAGCCTGGTCATCCAGACGAAGGATGATTTCCGTTTCATCGTCCCCTACATCGAGTTCGCCAAGGAGATCCGGGGCACGCGGCCGATGCTGCTGGACACCTCCGTCATCATCGACGGGCGGATCGCCGACGTGATGGGCACCCGCGTGGTCGACGCCCCGCTGATCATCCCGCGGTTCGTCCTGGCCGAACTGCACACCATCTCCGACTCGAACGACTCCTTGAAGCGCAACCGCGGACGGCGGGGGCTGGACGTGCTGCGGAGCCTCCAGAACAACCGGCAGGTCGAACTGACGATCGTCGACTTCCGCATCCGGGCGGTCGAGCAGGCCGACGGGGTCGACAACAAGCTGGTGGAACTGGCGGCCCACCTGGGGGCGAAGGTGATGACCACCGACTACAACCTCAACAAAGTGGCCCAGTTGCGCGGCGTGAACGTGGTGAACCTCAACGACCTGGCCAACGCGCTGAAACCCGTGGTGCTGCCGGGCGAGCAGTTGAACGTCAAGATCATCAAGCCCGGCGAAGAGGCGGGCCAGGGCGTCGGCTACCTCGACGACGGGACGATGGTCGTCGTCGAGCACGGGCGCGACCACATCGGCGAGGAGGTCCAGATCAGCATCACCAGCACGCTGCAGACGTCGGCGGGCAAGATGATCTTCGGCCGTCTGCCCGGCGCGCCGGCCCGGACCCCGCCCCGCCGGTCCCAGCCGAGCCAGTCGTAAACGGCTTCCCTGCTTTCGTGCTTGGTGTCTGTAAGGATGTGTGCGAGATGAAAGTGAGCGTCATCGTCGCTGCCGCCGGGAGCGCCCGGCGATTCGGCGGCAAGCGAAACAAGATCTTCGAGAAGGTCGACGGACGACCGATGTTCCTGCGAACGCTGGAATTGTTCGTCAACCGCGACGACGTCTGCCAGACGCTCCTGGTGATCAGCCCCGATGACGAGGCCGAGATGAAGGAGCGGTTCGGCGGCAATCTGGGCTTCATGGGCGTCCGGATCGTCCTGGGCGGCCCGCAGCGGACCGACTCCATCCGCAATGCGCTGGCCTGCGTGGACGACCAGGCCGACTTGGTGGCGGTCCACGACGCGGCCCGCCCGTGCGTCAGCCCCCTGTGGATCGACGCGGTCTTCGCCGAGGCCGAGCGGACCGGCGCCGCCATCCTGGCCTGCCCCGTGCACGGGACGCTCAAGAAGGTCCGCACCACCACGCGCGAGCCCGACGGGCCCATCCCCATGCTGGGCGGGGAACCCCTGCCCGGCACCGCGATCAGGCGGCCCAAGGACCACCAGATCGTCCAGACCGTCAGCCGCGACGAACTGTGGGAGGCCCAGACACCCCAGGTCTTTTCCAAGAAGATACTTATGGACGCCTACGCCAAGGCCGCCGACGCCGCCACCGACGACGCGGCCCTGGTGGAGGCGATGGGGCGGACCGTCCACGTGGTCATGGGCGACCCGCGAAACGTGAAGATCACCGTCCCGGGCGACCTGGCGGTCGCCTCGGCGCTGATCCAGACGCTGCCGAAACCCAAACCCAAACGCGACGCGCATCCCTTTAGCGAGGCGCAATGGTGACAAATGCTTCCGTGCGGCGCATAATGGGTGCTGCGGCGCCGCCGCTGGATGAAAAGAAACGCTCACGTGGTCGAACCCAAGGAGCATCGAACGATGAACCGTAGGAATGTCGTGATTGTGGCCTTGCTGGCGATGGTGCTGATCGCGGGAACCGGATGCGACATCCCGCCGTCTCCGCCGACGTCGGGGGGACGCGCCGTGACGTCGATCATCGTCACCGCCGAGAGTGAACGGGACGCCGCTCAGCGTCTCGTCGACGCCCAGGCCGAGTATCGCTGGTCCCTGGCGGCGCTGGCGGCCTACTACCAGACCGGCGGCGCCCTGGTCAAGCACCGCTGGGCCGTGCGCGAGATGGAGAATCTCGAACAGGCCCAACTGTTCACCTTCAAGAACCTCCAGGCCAGCCAGCCGGATCGCGGGGCGACCATCGGGCAGGCCGACGAGGCGACGCTTGTCGAGCGCGTCGTCACCGCCCGCAAGGCGTACACCGACGCCATCGACGCGCTGACCCTCTACTACGAGGGCATCGGCGAGCCGCTCAAGCTGGCCGCGGTCGACAACATCCGCCGGCGTTTCGACCCGGTGCGCACGTACATGTACTTCCTGGACGCCGAAGTGCCCCCGGCCGACCTCAAGCCGCTGACGATCATCCCCGAGGCCGAGCAGATGTTCGAGCAGGCCCTGGCCCTGTACGAGGGCGGCCGCGTGCTGGGAATCACCGTCGACTACGCCAAGACGCGCCAGTCGCTGCTGCGGTTCCTGGACCTGATCCGCCAGTACCCCACCAGCACGAAGATCGCCTACAGCGCGTTCTACATCGGGGAGATCTACCGCCAGTTCGACGAGCCGACCCGTGCGGTGATATGGTACCGCCGGGCCACGCAGTGGGACCCGATGCTCGACCGCCCGGCCCGCTTCGAGGCCGCCCGGATCGCGCAGTTCGAGCTGCGCAACTACGAGATGGCCCTGGGGCTGTACCGCGAGGTGCTCCAGTACGAGACGTTCGACATGGGCAACGTGAAGGTGGCCCGCGGCCGGATCGCCGAGCTGGAGTTCGCCATGGGCGGGAAGTAGACCGGCCGGCGTCGGCGGCCGGTGAGGGGGGAGAAGGCGGCACATGGCCTGCGCGTGGTCACGGTGGTGGGTCTGTCTGGCGGTCCTTGCCGCCGCGCCGGCGGCCGGCGAGCCGTGGGTGAACCCCAAGGCGGCCGTCGGACCCCGGGCGAGCCCGTCGCGGATCGGCGGCGGGGAAGGCGTCCCGCCCCTGCCCCTGCCCGCCACGCCCCTGCGCCGCAGCGAGAAACGCCGCCAGCCCGCTCCGCCGGCCCTGGTGGGCATGATCACCTTCGCCCCGGCCGACGCGCGCCTCGTCGACGGCCGCCGCGCCGCCGATGAGACCTTCCCCACCACGCAGATCGACATCGAACGCCTCCTCAGCGCGGCCAACCAGGCGCTGCACATCCAGTACCGCTACGTGACCGCGTCGCTGGAGACCTTCAGCGGCGACCCGGCCGAACTGCCCCTGCTGTACCTGACGGGCTGGACGGAGATCCCCCCGCTGAGCGAAGCGACGCTCGGACGACTCCGCCGCTACCTCTACGACGGCGGCACGCTCGTCGTCCACGCCCAGTGCGGCCGCGAAGCGTTCGTGCAGTCGGCCCGGCGGGAGCTGGGGCGGCTGCTGCCGGGGCGGGCGCTGGCGGCGATCGACACCGACAGCCCCCTGTTCCACGCCTGCACCGACATCGAAACGATGCGCGTCCGTAAGGACGACGGGCCCTTCCGGACGATGCCGCCCTACCTCGAAGGGATCTGCCTCGGCTGCCGGCCGGCGGTGATCTTCAGCCCCATCGATCTGAGCTGCGGGTGGAACGTCGCCCAGCGGCCCATCCTCGGCGGGCTGCTCTACCACCAGGCCGACGCGACGGCGCTGGGGGTGAACATCATCGCCGTCGTGCTGGCGAACTTCCACTACGCCCGGGCGTTCGGCGTCCAGACGATCTACCCGCAGCAGGACGACCCCGCGCGCGATCGGCTCGTGCTGGCCCAGCTCGTCCACGAAGGCGACTGGGACCCGACCCCGCACGCGCTGCCCAACCTGATGAAGCACATCCAGGCCAACACCGAGCTGAACGTCCAGTTCAGCCGCCGCGAGGTGCGAGCCGCGGCCGACGAGCTGGCCGGCCACCCGGTGCTGTACATGACGGGGCTGCGCGACTTCACCTGGAGCGACGCGGAGGTCGCGGCCCTGCGGGACTGGCTCGGCGCCGGCGGGCTGCTGATCGCCGACGCCGCGGCCGGGCGCAGGGCCTTCGACGTCGCCTTCCGCCGCGAGATCGCCCGCGTGGCCGGCGACGCCCCGCTGGAGCCGATCGCGCCGGACCACCCGCTGCTGACGATGCCCTACGCCGTCTCCGCCGTGCGCCTCTCGCCCCTGCTGCAGACCCAACCGGGCCAGACGGCCGCGCCGGCGCTGGAGGGCGTGACCCTCGACGGGCGCCTGGCGGTGATCTACTCGCCGCTGAGCCTGTCCAACGGCTGGGAGCAACTGGCCTACCCCTACAACCGCGGCTACGCCGACCACGACGCCCTCCGCCTGGGGGTCAACCTCATCGCGTACGGCCTGATGCACTGAGAACGGCAGGCTGTAGACCGCAGGCCGTAGGCTGTAGACTGTAGGAACGGCAACGGCACGATGAACGGCCGTTCCTGCAGCCTGCAGTCTGCCGTCCACAGGAGACGCCGGATGGGTGAGATCGATCGCGCCGACGACGTTCGGGCCGTCGAGGCCCTGGCTGCCGCACGCAAGGCGATGCTCGAGGAGATCCGCAAGGTCATCATCGGCCAGGACGCGGTGATCGACCTGCTGATGGGGGCGATCCTCGCGCGGGGCCACTGCCTGCTGGTGGGCGTGCCGGGGCTGGCCAAAACGCTGATCGTCCGCACGCTGGCCGACGCGATGCGCCTGACGTTCCGCCGGATCCAGTTCACCCCCGACCTGATGCCCTCGGACATCACCGGGACCGACGTGATCGAGGAGGATCGCGCGACGGGGCGCCGGGCCTTCCGGTTCGTCCAGGGACCGATCTTCACCAACATCCTCCTGGCCGACGAGATCAACCGCACCCCGCCCAAGACGCAGGCGGCCCTGCTGGAGGCGATGGCCGAGCAGCACGTCACCGCCGGCGGCAAGACCCACGACCTGGAGCCCCCCTTCTTCGTCCTGGCCACGCAGAACCCGCTGGAGCAGGAGGGCACCTACCCGCTGCCCGAGGCCCAGCTCGACCGGTTCATGTACATGGTGAAGGTCGATTACCCCTCCTGCGACGAGGAGCGGCGGATCGTCCGCGCCACCACCGGCGCCGCCGACCCCCGTGCTACGGCCGTGCTGGACGGCGCCGACGTGCTGGCGGCCCAGCGGATGCTGCGGTCGATGCCCGTGTCGGACCACGTGCTCGACTACGCCGTCGACCTGACCAGGGCGACGCGACCGTCGGACGGGACGGCCCCGGACTTCGTGCGGACCTGCCTCGCCTGGGGCGCCGGGCCTCGGGCCGCCCAGTACCTGATCCTCGGCGCCAAGAGCCGCGCGCTGATGGACGGCCGCCACACCGTCCAGTGCGCCGACGTCCGCGCCGTCGCCCCCCCGGTCCTGCGCCACCGGGTCTTCACGAACTTCAACGCCGACGCCGAAGGCCTGGACGCCGACGCGCTCATCCAACGCCTCCTGGCGACCGTCGGCGAGCGGGACGAACGCCACTATGCCAGACGGTGAGACGAAGGAGCCGCAATGGGGCGAGGGCACCGAGTTCCGCATGGTCCGGCGCGGGCGCCATAAGGTGGTGATCTTCCGCGGCGCCCCGCGGTTGGCGTTCGATCTGGTCGACGACCCCGGCGAGCAGCACAACCTGCTGGGCGCCACGGGTGGGCTGCCGGCGGCTGTCGGCGACCTGCTGCGGTGGGCCGGCGAGTCGATCGACTTCGACCAGGCCGAGCACGAGCGGACCGTACGGGACGGCAGCCTGCGCAAGCAGTACGCCCAGGCCACCGACGACCGCAGCGGCAATCTCTTCCACATGCCCAACGGCACGGCGGTCAACGCCGACGATACGCTGTACCATCCCGAGATCGTCGCGACCGACGGCGAGAACCTGTTCGGCCCCGACTGGCGGAACCAGAACCCGACTCGATGAACAGGGATATATCATGCCACCCCTGAACGTCCTTTACATCCACGCCCATGACGCCGGCCGTCTGATCGCCCCGTACGGCCACGCGATGCCGACGCCGAACCTCACCCGTCTGGCGGCACAGGGCATGCTCTTCCGCCGGGCGTTCTGCTGCGGCCCGACGTGCTCGCCGAGTCGAGCGGCGCTGCTCACCGGCCAGTCGCCCCACGCAACGGGCATGCTGGGGCTGGCGCACCGGGGTTTCTCGCTGAGCGACTATGACCGCCACATCGTCAGCACGCTCAAGCCCGCCGGCTACACGACGCTGCTGAGCGGCGTGCAGCACGTGGCGGCGTGGGACCAGGTAGATCGCATCGGCTACGACGAGATCCTCACCCGCGACGGCCACGCCGACGCGGCGGCGACGGCGGCCGTGGCGCGCCTCGCCGCGGGGATCCCCGAGCCCTTCTTCATGAGCGTCGGCTGCATCGAGCCGCAGCGCTGCGTGCGGACCGACCGCTGGAAGTACGTCCGCCGGTACGGCGACAAGCACACCCCGGTCCTGCCCAACTGCGACGACGGGCTCTCGAAGGATGTCTTCCTCGCCGCCGGCTGGGCGAAGCGGACGCTGCCGGGCGAGGCGCTGTACGACATGCTGTTCGATCCGACCGAGTCGCACAACGTCATCGGCGATCCCGGGCTGGCCGACGCCGCCGCCGACCTGCGGCAGCGTCTCGACCGATGGATGGCCGAGACGAACGACCCTCTGCTGCAGGGCCCGGTGGCGGCGCCGTCGGGGGCGAAGGTCAACGATCCGGACGGCCTGTCGCCGAAGGAGCCGCCGCAAGAGATCCCGTGAAGTCAGGTGTCACGCAGGGACGTTCACAAGGTGAAATGTGGCAGTCTGCCGCATCCATGCCAACCGTTGGGAGGAGGCAGGTATGAGAACGCTGTTGATAGCGGTGCTGGTGGCCGTCGTATGCGTGTCGCGGCCGCTGCAGGCGTCGGAAGGCGCACCGACGGCGGAGGCCTTTCTCCAAGCCGTCCGAGACGGGGACAAGGCCGTCGTGACTGTCGGCCTGGACGCCCATCCCGAATGGGTCCACCAGGTCATGGGGCCGTGGGACTGCCCGCCGATCCATTATGCCGCCGACGCCGGCCGCGTGGACATCGTCGGCCTGCTGATCGAGCGCGGGGCCGACGTCAACGCCCACCACGAGCGGTACCGCTGGTACCCGATCCACGAGGCGGCCGCCCAGGGCCACCCGGAGGTCATCGCGCTGCTGCTGGACCACGGGGCCGACATCAACCCGGCCAACCGCGACGACCTGACGCCGCTGATGATGGCGGCCGGGGAGGGCCACCTCGACGCGGCGGTGCTGCTCATCCGGCGCGGCGCGCCGATCGACCAGAAGGACGCCGACGGCTGGACTCTCCTGCACCAGGCGTCGGCCCGCGGCGACGCCGCCATGGCCGAGCTGCTGCTGGATCGCGGGCTGGCGGTCGACGTCCGCTGCAGTGACGGCCGCACGCCCCTGCACTGGGCGGCGACGCCCGCCCTGGCGCGGTTCCTGATCGGCCGCGGCGCGGCGGTCGACGCGCGCGGCAGTCATCAGCGTACCCCGCTGCACCTGGCGGCGATGTTCGGCTTCGACGAGGTCGTCGCCGCCCTGCTGGACGCCGGGGCGGCCGTCAACGCCGCCGACGCCGACGGGCGCACGCCGCTCGACCTGGCCGGCGACGAGGGCCGCACCGCCACGGCGGCCCTGCTGGCCGCCCGGGGGGGCGCCGCGGGCAAGGCACCCCGGGTGCCGGCGCCGCCGACCCGCACGCGGATCGGGCCCAAGGGCCAGTTCTACCTCAATGACAAGCCGATCATCCCCATCGGCGTCTGGCAGCAGCCGGAGCGGCTCTTTGCGTACAACCGCGCGTTGGGCATGACCTGCCTGGTCTACCCGCCCGGGGGCGGGCTTACCGACGACACTTCGACGCCCGCTTACGTCCGCGGGGCCGACGAGGCAGGGCTCGGGGCCTTCATGCATTACCACGATAGCCTTCGCGCCCTGCCGGGCACCTGGGGCTGGGTCGGCGGCGGCTGGCCCGTCGAGCGGGCCCGGTGGAAGTACGAGCAGCTTCGGCGGAAAGGCCCCGGCCGCGCCATCCTGTGCAACTTCGGCGGCCACGGGCTGGTGAACGACGACCCGCGGGAGACGGCGTTCTACCGGGAGGTCTTCCCGTACATCGACTGCCTCTGCCCGCACGTCTGGCCGGAGATGAACGACGGCGAGCCGCGCAACCTCCGCAACGTCGCCAGGATGGTCGACACGGCCCGGCGGCTGTGCGAAGGGCGTCCCGGCGGCGAGGTGAGCATCTGGATCGACATCAACCCCCACGCGTGGACCAACCACAACCGCGAGCACCTCGCCGCCCCGACGTTCGAGGAGTTCCGCTACCAGGTCTGGCTGGGGCTGATCCACGGCGCCGACGGGATCTGCGTCTTCCCGATCTCGTTCAACCCGTTCGTCTTCTCGCAGATCCCCGCGGGCACCGAGGAGAAGCTGCCCGGGCTGTTCGCCCAGGTCGAGTCCCTCGCGGCGGTCCTGGCGGCCGAGGAGTCGCCCCGGGCGCTCCGCGTGATCGGAGAGGGCACCGTCGACGTCACGACCCGACGGCTGGACGGGGCCGACTACGTTTTTGCCGTCGCCGGCGAGGGCGAGGCCCAGACGATCCGCCTGGAGGCCGAGGGCCTGGGCGAGACGCTGGCCCTGGACGACGTGCTCGACCAGGCGCCCCGCCCCGCCGCCGGCGGGTCCTGGAGCGAGCGGGTGGCCCCGCTGGACCTGCGCGTCTGGCGGCTGACGCCGCGATGACCGGTGGCGAGAACCTGCTGAACGGCCGAAAAGGCGGCCTGCGCCCTGCCTTCTCCGGCTCGACGCTCACAATGCGGCGCCGGTCCGCGCGGGCGTTGCAATCGACGGCCGGGCGTGGTAGAGTCCGCGGAATTTGGAGCCGCGAGCCCAACCGCAGGAGCAGGCAGACCCATCCATGCCCCGAAGAACCGACCTGGAAACCATCATGCTGATCGGCTCGGGCCCGATTGTAATCGGGCAGGGCTGCGAGTTCGACTATTCCGGCACGCAGGCGTGCAAGTCGTTGCGCGAGGAGGGATACCGGATCGTCCTGGTCAACTCCAATCCGGCGACGATCATGACCGACCCGCAGTTCGCCGACCGGACCTACATCGAACCGATCACCCCCGAGGCGGTCGCCAAGATCATCGAGGCCGAGCGCCCCGACGCCCTGCTGCCGACGCTGGGCGGGCAGACCGGCCTGAACACGGCCGCGGCGGTGTATGACGCGGGGGTCCTGGACGCCTTCAACGTCGAGATGATCGGCGCGACCCGCTCGGTGATCCACAAGGCCGAGGACCGCACCGAGTTCAAGGAGGCGATGCTGCGGATCGGCCTGGACGTGCCCCGCAGCGGGGTGGCCCACACGATGGAGGAGGCCCGGGCCATCCTGGCCGAGTTGGGGCTGCCGCTGTGCATCCGCCCGGCATACACGCTGGGGGGCACCGGCGGCGGGTTCGCCTTCAACGTCCAGGAGTTCGAGACGATCGTCCGCCGGGGGCTGGACGCCTCGATGGTCACCGAGGTGCTCATCGAGCAGAGCGTCCTGGGCTGGAAGGAATACGAGCTGGAGGTCATGCGCGACCGGGCGGACAACGTGGTGATCGTCTGCCCCATCGAGAACTTCGACCCGATGGGCGTCCACACCGGCGACAGCATCACCGTCGCCCCGGCCCAGACGCTCACCGACAAGGAATACCAGCTCATGCGGGATGCCTCGATCGCGATCATGCGCGAGATCGGGGTCGAGACCGGCGGGTCGAACGTCCAGTTCGCCGTCGACCCGGCCACCGGGCGGATGATCGTCGTCGAGATGAACCCCCGCGTGAGCCGCTCGTCGGACCTGGCGTCCAAGGCGACCGGATTCCCCATCGCCAAGATCGCCGCCAAGCTGGCCGTCGGCTACACGCTGGACGAGATCCCCAACGACATCACCCGCCGGACGCCGGCGTGCTTCGAGCCGACCATCGACTACGTCGTCACCAAGATCCCCCGCTGGACCTTCGAGAAGTTCCCCGAGGCCGACGAGACGCTCACCACGCAGATGAAGAGCGTCGGGGAGGCCATGTCGATCGGGCGGACGTTCAAGGAAAGCCTCCAGAAGGGCATCCGGTCGATGGAGGTCAAGCGGTTCGGCCTGGGGCTGGACGCCAACGACAAGTGGCTGGCCGGCCGGCGGGGCGTGGCGGACGCCGAGTGGCCCATCGACGAGGACAAGCTGCGCCGCAAGCTGCAGGTGCCCTGCCAGGGACGCCTCTACTACATCCGCTACGCCCTGCGGAGCGGCTACGGCATCGAGCAGATCCACGCCATGACGGGCATCGACCCGTGGTTCCTGCGGAACCTGGCCGACCTGGTGGCCATGGAGGACCGCATCCTCCAGGCCGCCCGCCTGGAGGCGATGGACGCCGACCTGCTGCGGCAGGCCAAGCAATGGGGCTACAGTGACGTGCAGCTCGCCGTCGCCCTGGAAACCACCGAGCAGGCGGTGCGCGACCGCAGGGTCGAGCTGGGCATCGAGTGCGTCTACAAGCTCGTCGACACCTGCGCCGCCGAGTTCGAGGCCGCCACCCCCTACTACTACTCGACCTACGAGACCCCCATCCGCAACGCCGCCACCGGCGAGGCGTTCAACGACGACGAGATCCGCGTCAGCGACCGGCCCAAGATCGTCATCCTCGGCGGCGGGCCCAACCGGATCGGCCAGGGCATCGAGTTCGACTACTGCTGCGTGCACGCGGCCTTCGCGGCCAGGGAGCTGGGCTACGAGGCGGTGATGGTCAACTCCAACCCCGAGACCGTCTCGACCGACTACGACACCTCCGACCTGCTGTTTTTCGAGCCGCTCACGCACGAGGACGTGCTGAACCTCTGCCGGCGTCTCAACGGCAGGCCCCTGGGCGAGGGCGGCGGGCTGCTCAAGGGCGTGATCGTCCAGTTCGGCGGGCAGACCCCGTTGAACCTGGCGCGCGGCCTGGAGGCCGCCGGCGTGCCGATCATCGGCACCAGCCCGGCCTCGATCGACATGGCCGAGGACCGCGAGCAGTTCGACCGGGTGCTCACCGACCTGAACCTCATGCGCCCGGCCAACGGGACGGCCTTCACGCTGAAGCAGGCCCGCCAGATCGCCGCGACGATCGGCTACCCGGTCCTGGTCCGCCCCAGCTACGTCCTGGGCGGGCGGGCGATGGAGATCGTCTCGGACGAGTCGCACCTGGCCGCCTACATGGCCAAGGCGGTCGACGCCTCGACCGTGGGGCGCGACCACCCGATCCTCGTGGACAAGTTCATCGACGGCGCCACCGAGGTCAACGTCGACTGCATCGCCGACTACCGCCTGGCCGGCGGCGTCCCCCGCGGCCGCGCGGTCGTCTGCGGGGTGATGGAGCACATCGAGCAGGCGGGCATCCACTCGGGCGACTCGGCCTGCGCGCTGCCCCCGTACAGCCTGGCGGCCGAGACCATCGAGACGATCAAGGCCGCGACGGCGGCGATGGCCGAACGGCTGTGCGTCAACGGGCTGATGAACGTCCAGTCCGCCGTCAAGGCCGGACAGGTCTACGTGCTGGAGGTCAACCCCCGCGCCTCGCGGACGGTGCCCTTCGTCTCCAAGGCCACCGGCGTCCCGTGGGCCAAGCTGGCGGCCAAGGTGATGACGGGCCTGACGCTGGACGACCTGGGCGTCGCCGAGCGGCCGCGCCCCGCCCACACGTCGGTGAAGGAGAGCGTCTTCCCCTTCGCCAAGTTCCCCGGGGTGGACGTGATCCTCGGCCCGGAGATGCGCTCGACCGGCGAGGTGATGGGCATCGACACGACCTACCCGATGGCCTTCGCCAAGAGCCAGATGGCCGCGGGCACCTCGCTGCCGACCCGCGGGACCGTGTTCCTCTCGGTCTGCGACGGCGACAAGCCGGCGGCCGTCCAGGTGGCCCGGGAGCTGGAGGCGCTGGGGTTCACCCTCGTGGCCACGCACGGCACGCACGCGGCGATCGCCCGGGCGGGCATCGAGGCGACGCGTCTGAACAAGCTGGCCGAGGGGCGGCCGAACGTGGCGGACCTGATCACCAACGGCGAGGTCTCGCTGCTGATCAACACCCCCACCCGCAAGGGCTGCACCACCGACGAGGGCAGGATCCGCGCGATGGCGGTGCGCTACAACACCCCGCTGGTCACCACGATGACCGGCGCCCATGCCGTCGCCGGGGCCATTGCCGCCCTCGTCGCCGGCCTGGCCGGCGACGGCGATCCCAACAGCGCCTGGGGCGTGCGGGCCCTGCAGGACTACTTCCCCAGGCCGTAGCCGCCGGGGCGACCGGGAAGACGGCCTATCGGTAGCGGCCGCTGGGCTGGCCGACGCTCAGGGGGCTTTCGCAGGCGAACCGCTCGCCGGCGGCCACGCTGAAGCTGACCACCGTGGCGTCCTGCGGCACCAGGAACAGCAGGCCGATGGACGTCACCGACCCGAGGTGCTCGCGATAGAGCTCCAGGGCCCGGATGGCCTTCTCGTCGGGGTACGCCAGGAACTCCTCGTACTCCCGGGGCTGGGAGCTGTAGTACAGGTACGACTGCTCGACATTGCCTTCCTTCCACCGGACCCACGCGCCGGCCATCGGCCGCGTCTCGCCCGTGTCGAACCGGACCTGCGCCTGGACGATGGCCCGCGGGTTCAGCAGCCGCGCGCCCGAGAACGTCGAGTCCAGTTGCCGCCCTTCCAGCCGGAGGACCCGCATCCCCAGCGGCACGTGCAGGTTCTCCAGCGGGATGTATCGCGCCGCGGTGCCGTGCAGTTCCCTGAGCTTGTCCACGGGCCCCTGCAGGATGCCGGCCTTCAGGTTGTGGCGCTCCAGTTCGGCCTGGACCATGTTGCCCGACGGCTCGGGCAGCGCCAGCGTGCCGTTGCCCGTCCGGTCCACCTTGTCGACCTCGTAGGTCGCCTGGATCGGGGAGGAGGCGGTGACGACGGCCCGCTCGGGGAAGAAGACGCTTCGCATGCCCCGCCCGGTCACTCTCACCTCGCCGAAGACCTTCTTGCGGCCCAGCGCCCTGGCGTCGTCGGGCATCTGGGCGAGTTCCTTGGCCACGACCGGCTCGCGGACCGGCAGGCGCACCGACCGGCGGAACGCCAGGTGGGACAGGGACGGCTCCTTGCCCTCGGCCGTCGGCACGCGGAACAGCAGGTCCGCCGTCAGCGTCCGGGAGGCGCCGGTGTGTTCGCGGGTGATCTGCACGTCGCCGATCGGCGCGCTGAGCACCTGCCACTGGCCGGCGTAGACCAGGTACCCGACGGGGAAGAAGCCCTCGCCGCTGTCGGTCACCAGGCGGAAGTGGGTGCCCCGCAGGCGCCACTTGCTGTCCGTGTCCAGGCACGTGTCGGCCGCCTCGACCCGGACGATGAAGACGCGGGACTCCAGGTTGCCCACGCCCGGGTAGGACGGCGCACCGGTGGCGTAGGTCGTTTCCTCGCCCTCGACCATGGGCAGGGCGGTGACGTCGGTGATGCCCAGCAGCTTGATCCCGTCGGGGGGCGAGTCGGTCCGCGCGCCGGCGTCGCGGTTGCGGACGGCCCACAGTTCCAGGCGGAGGTTGTCGTGGGCGTCGTCGAAGGGTCTGCCGCCCATCGAGCCGGAACTGAGCGTGCGGACCACGCCGTGCGTGAAGGCCGGGGCGTCGACGACCAGCCCGTTGCCCTCGGCGAGTTCGGCGGTGTAGGGGTCCCACCCCAGGATCGCCCGGTCGAACGGCAGCATCTGCATCGCGATCACCAGCGTGCCGACCAGCAGCAGCGCCGTCACCAGGCCGAAGGCGGCCCCGCCGGCGCGGTCGACCCAGACGCCGGGCACGACGTTGCCCGGCAGGTAGTTGTCGACCAGGAACCGCAGCACGAACAGCGGGACCACCAGCAGCGCCATCAGCATGATCGCCTCGCCGTACGCCGGCTGCGTCTCGTACAGCCCGGCCAGCTTCGCCAGCGGTTCGTAATAGGTGAACGCCAGCAGCGTGCACACCAGCGTGCACAGGGCCATGATCAGCGCATTGAACAGGCCGTGGATCGCCTGGAAGAAGACGATCGCCGCAATCAGCACGATAATCAGCAGGCTCAGCATGGCTCCACCTTCTACTTGGTCCGCGTCACGCGGATGACTTCCTCAACGCTCGTGATGCCCTCCATCACCAGGCGCAGGGCCTGTTCCTGGAGGTAGAGCATCCCGTTCTTGCGGGCGGCGGCCTTGATCTGGGTGAGCCCGGCGCCGGAGGCGATGAGCTTGCGGAGTTCGTCGTCCAGCACCAGCAGCTCAAAGGCGGCGGTGCGGCCGAAGTAGCCGCTGCCCTGGCAGGTCGGGCAGATGATCGGGCGTCCCTTCTCGTCGGTGAGCTCCTTGGGCGGGCGGTAGAACTTGGCGGCCCGGTCGGCCGGCAGGTTCGCCTTGCGGAGCAGGTCGGCGTTGGGCTGGTAGGCCTCGCGGCAGTCGGGGCACAGCTTGCGCATCAGCACCTGGCTGAGCACGCCGGTGAGGGGACGGACGGCGGCGGCGGGGTCGCCGACCGTCTTGACCCAGGTCGCCAGGGCGTAGAAACTGTCCCGCGCCGAGACGCCCACGATCACCTTGACGCTCCCGGCCGCCTCCACCAGCCGCCGGGCCGCCTCCGTCGTCGCGGCGCGATCCACCATCAGCACGTCCGGGTCGCGGCGAAGCACGCCGGCGACCACGCGGTCCTCGTCGGCGTCGTTGGCGTAGGTATTCTGCGTGATGTTCTCCATGTCCGCCTCGGGTGCCGCCTCGACGGTCATGAGGTGCTGCGTGTAGGCGTCGTGGTCGCGCATCAGCGAGTACAGCGTGCTGGTCAGCCCGTTGCGGGGTTTGGAGGCCGCCAGGACCAGTCCCTTGGGCTGCCCGGTCACCTTCCGGACGGCCTGGAGGACGTCGTCCAGCATGCCCAGTTCGGCCAGGCGGGTGCGGACGGCCTCCTGGAGGACCTTCATCTGCATGCGGGGTCCGCTGGTCGACCCGGCGGCGACCAGGTCGATGTCCACCTGCTGGCCGGCCAGATCGACGGCGATCTTGCCGGACTGCGGGCGGCGGCGGTCCTCCAGGTCCATGCCGGCCAGCTCCTTGAGGTAGTCGATCAACTGGTCGCCCAGCGGGCGTTCCAGCGGATCGGAGGGGACCACCATCCCGTCGATGACGTAGCGCACCTGGAGTTCCTCGGCCGAGGCGGGGCTCAGGTCCACCTCGCTGGCCCGCCGCCACATGACGTCGTAGAGCAGATCCTGCGTCCGGTTGAAGATCGTCTTCTCCTCGACCGTGCCGTCCACCGGCAGCACCGCCGGCTGCTTCTGGCTGTCGTAGAGCTTCAGCTTCGCGTCGAGGTTCACCGACCGGTCCCGCTTGCGCTCCAGGATCGTGGCGAACCACTCGCTGGTCAGCACCCGCGCGCCGGGCACCACCTTGGCGTTGCGCTGCATGACGTACACCGACGCGACGGTCGACAGCAGCACCACGTAGATGCCCAGGCCGATCAGGTAGATCGGCACCAGCAGCCACACCAGCAGGCCCGCCACCCCGGCGCCGACGGCGACGGTCAGCCAGATCTCGCGGGGCATCCGGGTGATGCGGGTGTCCCTGTCGGCCCACCCGCAGGCCCACAGCCACGGGACCAGCAGCAGGCAGAACACCACCAGCTTCACCGGCATGATGTAGAAGCCCGGATTCGCCGCCGCCACCAGTGTCATCAGCAGGTTCTCTGTCATCGGCGCTCCACTATCGACCCAGAAGCCCACTGCGCTTCGTGTCGATCCCCTTCATCCGCATCTTCAGTTCATCCGGGTTGGGCGATACCGAATAGGCCAACCGGGGGTCAATCATCTCCGCTTCGATCAGTTCCATCAACGACATATTGAAGTCTTTCATCCCTTCGTTGACGCTGGCGGCGATCACCTCGCCCAACTGGCTGTCGCGGCCTTCCTCGATGAAGTTGCGGACCGTCGGGTTGCTCAGCATGATCTCGTTGGCCGGGACCACGCCGACCTGGGGGTTGATCGAGGTCAGCAGCTTCTGGCAGACGATCGCCTGGAGGTTGTGGGCCAGCGTCTGGCGGGCCATGTCGCGGCTGGTGACGTCGAACAGGTCGAGGATGCGCGAGATGGTCTGCCCGCTGGTCGACGCGTGCACGGTGCCGAAGACCAGGTGGCCCGTCTCGGCGGCCTGCAGCGCCGCCTGGAACGTCTCCTGGTCGCGCATTTCGCCGATGAGGATCACGTCGGGGTCCTCGCGCATCAGGTACTTCAGCGCCGAGGGGAAGTCCGCCACGTCGATGCCGATCTCCCGCTGGTTGATCAGGCACTTCTTGTCGGTGTACATGTACTCGATCGGGTCTTCGACCGTCACGATATGGCAGGCGCGGTGGTTGTTGATGTACTCCAGCATCGCCGCGATCGTGGTGCTCTTGCCGCTGCCGGTGATGCCGGCCAGCAGCACCAGCCCCTGGTGGTGCATGGCCACCTGGGCGAGGATGGGGGGCAGGTTGAGCTGCTCGAAGTTGGGGATGTTCCGCGTCACCCGGCGGGCCGCCAGCGACAGGTCGCCCCGCTGGCGGAAGATGTTGACGCGGAACCGGTCGGAGCCCGGCAGGTCGTGGGCCACGTCGATCGCCCCGTGCTCCTCGAGGTAGGCCGCCTGCTTGGCGGTGAGCACCTCGGCCACCAGCGTCTCGATGTCCTCGCTGCTGAGGGCCGCGCTGGTCGTCGGCCGCAGCTTGCCGCTGAGCCGCAGGTGCGGCGGGGCGCCGGCCTTGAGGTGCAGGTCCGAGGCGTCGGCCCGGACGGTGGCCTCGAAATACTTGTTCAGGCGCGGGGCCTTCACGCGCCCGTGCTGGTCGTGCTGATCGATCGGTTGCCGTTCCACGTCCACCAATGCTGGGTCCTCACTCAAGCTACGGACCTTACCGCCACGCCCCGCCGGGCCAGGTACTGCTTGACCTGGCCGACCGTGAAGGTGCCGTAATGAAAAATACTGGCCGCCAGCGCCGCGTCGGCGCCTCCGTCGGTCAGGGCTCTGTACAGATGCTCCGGCTCGCCCGCCCCGCCGGAGGCCACCACGGGAATGGTGACGGCGTCGGCGACGGCGCGGGTGATCTCGATGTCGTAGCCCCCCTTCGTGCCGTCGGCGTCCATCACCGTCAGCACGATCTCCCCCGCGCCCAGCGCCTCCACCCGGCGGGCCCAGTCCACGACCTCCAGCCCCGTCGCGAGGCGCCCGCCGTGAATGTGCACTTCCCAGACCTCCCGCCCGCGGCGCCTCACCCGCCGGGGGTCCATGTTCACCACCGTAGCGCAGCGCCCCAGCCGCCGGGCGATCTGCGTCACCAGCTCGGGGGTCTTGACGGCCGAGCTGTTGATCGACACCTTCTCGGCCCCCGCCTGCACCAGCGCCGTCGCGTCCTCCAGCGTGCGGATGCCCCCGCCGACGGTGAAGGGCATGAAGATCTCCTCCGCGACGCGCCGGACCACGTCGAGCATGATGGCGCGGCCTTCATGGCTGGCGGTGATGTCGAGGAAAACCAGTTCGTCGGCGCCCTGCTGTTCATAGGCCCGGGCCACCTCGACGGGATCGCCGGCGTCCCGGAGGTTGACGAAGTTCTCGCCCTTCACCACACGGCCCAACTTCACGTCCAGGCAAGGGATGATCCGTTTGGCAAGCATTCGTGGTCCTGCAGGCTAGGCCCCCCATTCTACCGGCCCGACGGCTGCGGACAAGGGGAATTCACCGTCATTCCCCGGCCGCACCCACCTCGGCGGCGGTGATCGTAAACCGCCCGAGGCTCTGGGTCATGCCGATGAAGTCCAGCGGATCGCCGTTGCCCGCCGCCAGGGCGATGCGGGCCGCGTCGGCGCCGATCGCGGCGTCCAGGCCGACCCACCGCCCGCCGATGTACGCCTGGTTCCAGGCGTGGCCGATGAAGCAGTGTGTCTGGCCCTCGAAATCATCGGTATACACCACCCCCATCACCACGCGGCAGGGGATGCCCGCGGCGCGGCACAGGGCCGCCGTCAGGACCGCGTGCTCGGTGCAGTCGCCCTGGCCGCTGGCCAGCGTGGCCAGGGCCGAAGCGTAAGGAACGCCCAACACTTTGTCAGTAATATGATTACTGACCCACGCCTCGATCGCCTTCGCCGCGGCGCCGGCGTCGGGGATCTTCTCGGCGATCTGCCGGGCCTGGGCGGCCATCCGCGGGTGGTCGCTCTGAACGTGCTCGCCGGCGCCGAGCATCGCCCGCACCGCCGCATCGTCGCCCGTGTAGGGCCGGAGGGCCCGGGGCGCCTCGGCCAGGGCCACGCGGACGACGACGGTCCCGTCCGGCCGCACCTCGACGGTCTGCTCGCCGGTATCGGGCAGGACCAGCGCGGCTCCGTCGGCGGGCGTGAGGGTGAACGCCGCCCGCACCGACCGCCGCGCCTCCGGCAGCGGGCGCGGGGAGGGCACCGAGCCGGCGTCGCGCAGTTCCACGGCGGCGTTCGCCGCGGTCGCGAACGCTTCATCGCATGCCACCAGGCGCAGGGTCCTGCCCAGGACCGACGTGGACGACCGCACGACGGTTCCGTCGGCGGTCACGTGATCGACCGTCTGAACCGTGCCCGTGGCCGTGCGGATCCTGTTGACGATCTCGGCGGCCCGCACCGTGCGGCCGATCAGCACCGTC
This sequence comes from Planctomycetota bacterium, assembly GCA_012514895.1. Taxonomy (GTDB): domain Bacteria; phylum Planctomycetota; class Phycisphaerae; order SM23-33; family FEN-1343; genus JAAYZK01. Next base: position 26,300 of record JAAYZK010000311.1, read on the forward strand.
GGGGCCGTCGGGCCGACCGTGACGTCGGCCGTCATGGGCTTGAGCGACTGGGGATCGAAGACCGCCACGCTGTACGCGGCGCCCTCCTTGAATCCTTCGGCCAGGCACCGCAGGCGGGCGCCTTCCGGCAGCAGCGCGCCGACAGGGAAAGGCAGGGTCCGCTGGCGGGCGCTGCCCTTCTCCTCGACGGTCACGTGCATCTGCCCGTCGGCGATGGTTCCCCGGCGCACCGTGCGGCCGAGCGGCCCGGCCTCCATGATCGAGACGAATTCGACCGGCTCGCCCCCGGACGTCTCGACGTAGCGGTTCTCCATCCGCAGCGCCACCATGATCCCGTACACGTTGAAGGTCATCTCCATCGTCACGTCGTGAATCACCCGGCCGCCGTCGACGCGCCGGGCGGTGCGCTGGTGGCCCACCTTGGCGTTGTCCATGAACACGGCCATGTACTGCACGGCCGGCTCGCCGCCGGCCCGCACCGCCGTCGCCGTCACCAGGACCAGGGCTGCCATGGCCAGTCGTCGCATGAACGGCTCCTTTCACCGGTTGGATGAACGCGACCATCCTACGGCCGGACCGGCCGCGCATAAAGAGGGCCCCCGCGGGGGCCCATCGGTTTTCCGGCAGCGACGGCGTGGGTCACATGCCGTTGGCGTCGGGGGTGAAGTCCTTGGCGGTCAGCCCGGTGTTGAGCTTGACGTCGCTGAAGACGTACCGGCAGAGCAGGCGGTCCTTGGCGTCCCAGGCTTCGACGCAGACCGGCAGGAGGTTCTCGGTGTCGATGTAAACCCGCGTGCGATACGCCGGATAGCCCTTGTCCTCGGGCAGGTGGCGCTCGATCACGAGGGCGGGCTGGTCAGCCACGCCCTGGCGGCCCACGTACGACCACTTCAGATCGCCCTCCTGGTCGGCCTGGCGGGAGACCTCGATGAGCTGCTGGAGGCTGTTGCGGAAGCCGAACAGCGTGATCGGCCGCAGCGTGCTCTCCATGACCTGGTCGCAGTCGGGCTTGCGGCGGACGGTGCCGACGATGCTCAGCAGGCCCCTGGGCCGCAGGAGCATGTCGCCGTCATGGGCGCCGGCGACGTAGAGGCACCGGTCGGCCACGGGCGCGTTCTTCCGCCAGCGCATCGCCACGGAGAACGGGTCGTCCATGAAACGCACGTCGATCTCCTCGGCCTCCCCGAGGCGCCCCTCGATCCGCTCGCGCTTGGTGAACCGGCAGGTGTAATCCTCGACCGTCCGGTCGTAGTTGGCCAGGCAGCGCTCCAGCAGGCCCATCGGATCGGTCTGCGCCAGCGTCTCCAGCGCCTCGACGGCCTCGGACGATGCCTGCGGCGCCGGCGGCGGGGTCACCGTCGCGGCGACCAGGCGGCCGCCGCCGGTCGGGCCGCCCGACTCGGCGCACTGAACGCAGAACAGCGCCACCAGCCCCAGCCCGACGGCCAGGCGAATCCACAGGTTCGACGAACGCCTCTGCTCGTGACGCTGCATCATCACTCCTGTATTCCAGACACGGAAAGCCGTCCCCTGTGACGAATTACGCATCGTCACCGCCAGGTCGTTTTCTTTAATCCGCCTTACGTCGGTGCTGACGGGCCGCGACAGCCGCCGAGCACGCCGCCGAGCACGCCGCCGACCGCAACCCGTTTGAGCGAATTATTCGGGAAGGCCTTCCGTTCAACCAGATGAGCGCTCAGTATACCATAGTCGGGGCGGCCGGCAGGGGCGGATTCGGCGGCGCATGCGGAAAAATCCTACTGGTTTCCTGTAATAATTCCCCAAGCCGCCCCGCTTGCTCAAGTTCGCTTGACCGGCCCCGGCCGCCTGCCTACACTGCCCCCATGAACCTTGTCACAGGCGCTACCGGGCTGCTGGGAAGCCACCTGTGCGAACAACTGGTCCAACGGGGCCAGCCGGTTCGCGCGTTGGTGCGGCGAAGCAGCGATACGGCGTTTCTCGAATCCCTTGGCGTAGAAACGGCTTACGGCGACATCACCGATCCGTCCTCCCTGCCGGCGGCCCTGAAGGGCGTCCGCATCGTCTACCACGCGGCGGCTCGGGTGGGCGACTGGGGGCCGTGGGACGAATTCGTCGCCATCAGCATTCGCGGCACCGACAACATGCTCAAGGCGGCCGCCGCCGCCGGGGTGGAACGCTTCCTGCACATCAGCTCGATCAGCGCGTACGGCCACCCCGACGGGGCGGGCCTGGTGCTGGACGAAACCGCCCCCCTGGGCCAGGACCTGCACCGCTGGAGCTACTACAGCCGTGCGAAAGTCCAGGCCGAGCGACTCGTCTGGGCGGCCCACCAGCGGGGGGATCTGCCGATCACCGTCTGCCGCCCGAGCTGGCTGTACGGCCCGCGGGACCGCGCGTCGATGCCCCGGCTGATCCGCGCAATCCGGGCCGGGAAGGCCAAGCTGCTGGGCGACGGCTCGAACCGGCTCAACCTCACCTACGCCGGCAACGAGGCCGAAGGCTGCATCCTCGCCGCCAACCATCCCGACGCCGTCGGCGAGGCCTATAACCTCTCCAACGACGGGGAGATCACCCAGCGGGAGTACTTCGAGAAGATCGCCGCCGCCTGCGGCGCGCCCGCCCCGACGCGCCGGGTGCCCTACAAGGTGGCCTATCACGCGGCCTTCCTGATGGAGTTCTTCGGCCACCTGTTCGGCCGCAGGACCCCGCCGCTGGTCACCCGCTATGCCGTCTGGCTCATGGGCCGCCGCTGCTTCTTCAGCGCCGACAAGGCCCGCACGCAGTTGGGCTGGCAGCCCACCGTCGGCTACGACGAGGGCATCGCCCGCTCGGTCGCCTGGTGCCTGGACCACGCGTAGGCCCCCGGCTCTGCGCAAGAGAACGGCCCCGCCTCCACCTCGGTGGACACGGGGCCGTCCTGTTGAGTCGGGAAACCGGTTCAGGCGTCGCCGCTCTGGCGGCCGCGGGGCATGGCGATGACGCCGGTGCGGGCCATCTCCACGATGCCGTACGGGCGGGCCAGTTCCATGAAGGCTTCGAGCTTCTCCTCGTCGCCGGCCAGTTCGATCATGACGCTGGTGGGCGCGACGTCGACGACCCGCCCGCGGAACAGCGTGGCCAGTTCCAGCACCTCCCCGCGCTTGTCGGACTTGGCGTGGATGCGGATGAGCATCAGGTCGCGCTGGACGTAGGCCACGTCGGTGAAGTCGCGAACCTTCAGCACGGCGATGATCTTGGCCAACTGCTTGCGGACCTGCTCGAGCGTCCGGTCGTCGGCGACGACGACGATGGTCATCCGGCTGACGTCGGGCCGTTCGGTACGGCCGACGACGAGCGAGTCGATGTTGAACCCGCGGGCGGCGAACATGCCCGCCACATGGGCCAGGACGCCCGGTTCGTTCTGAACCATGGCGGTAATCACGTGCTTGTGCATCGGTTCCATGTTCCGTCTCCAGTGCATCGAAACGCCGGGCCCGTCAGGCCAGTCGTCCCAAGTCCATTTGTTCCAAACTGTTGCCCGTCGCAACCATGGGATAGACGTTCTCTTCGCCCTCCACGTGCACGTCGAGGACCACGGGGCCCTCGGTGGCGAGCATCTGCGCCAGGGCGTCGGACAGTTCGGCCCGATCGCTGATGGTCATCCCGGTCGCGCCGAACGCGCGGGCCATGGCCGCCAGGTCCGGACAGGGGTGCGTCGAGGACGAGTACCGCCGCCCGTAGAACATCTCCTGCCACTGGCGGACCATGCCGAGGTAGCCGTTGTTCAGGACGATCACCTTGACGGGGATGTTGTTCTGGACGGCGGTGATGACCTCGACCATGGTCATCGAGAAGCTCCCGTCGCCGTCGATGTCGATGACGGTCCGGTCGGGGCAGGCCACCTGGGCGCCGATCGCCGCCGGCAGGCCGAAGCCCATCGTGCCCAGCCCGCCGGAGGTGATGACCTGCCGGGGCCGGCGGAACCGGTAGAACTGGGCCGTCCACATCTGGTGCTGGCCGACGCCGGTGGCGACGATCGCGTTGTGGTCGGTGACGTTTCCGACGGCCTCGATGACCTCCTGGGGCTTGATCGACCCGGTCGGCTCGTAATGGAACGGATAGCGGGCCTTCCACTCGGCGATCCTGGCCAGCCACGGCCCGCGATCGCGGGGCTCGATGGCGTCGAGCATCCGTTCGAGGATGTCCTTGGCGTCGCCGACGACGGGGATGTCGGCGCGGACGTTCTTGGCGATGCTGGTCGGGTCGATGTCGATGTGGATGATCTTGGCCTTGCGGGCGAAGGTCTCCACGGTCCCGGTGACGCGGTCGTCGAAGCGGGCGCCAATGGCGACCAGGCAGTCGCAGTCCTGCACCGCATAGTTGGCCGCCGCCGAGCCGTGCATGCCCAGCATGCGCAGGCACAGCGGGTCGTCCTCGTCGACGGCGCCGAGGGCCAGCAGCGTCGTGGTGGCCGGCAGCTTTCCCTTGGCCATGACCGCCCGCAGGGCGTCGGCGGCCCCGGAGATGACCACCCCGCCGCCGACATACAGCAGCGGGCGCTGGGCGGCGTTGATGGCCTCGGCGGCGGCGACGATCTGCCGCTGGTGGCCCAGGACGCGGGGCTTGTAGCCCGGCAGGCGCATCTCGAGATCGGGCTGACCGGCCAGCCGCGACGTCGTGGCGTCCGTGGCGATGTCGACCACCACCGGCCCGGGGCGTCCCGTGCGGGCGATGTAGAATGCCTCGCGGACCACCCGTCCCAGGTCGCGGACATCCTTGACCAGCGTGTTGTGCTTGCACACCGGACGGGTGATGCCGGTGATGTCGGCTTCCTGGAAGGCGTCGTTGCCGATCAGCGTGCTGCGGACCTGCCCGGTGATGGCGACCATCGGCACGCTGTCCATGTGGGCCGTCGCCAGGGCGGTCACGAGGTTGCACGCGCCGGGCCCGCTGGTGGCCAGGACCACGCCGGGCTTGCCCGTCGCGCGGGCGTACCCGTCGGCCATGTGGCCGGCGCCCTGTTCGTGGCGGGTCAGCAGGAAGCGGATCGGGCTGGAATACAGCACGTCGAAGATGGGCAGCACCACGCCGCCGGGGTAGCCGAACATCACGTCCACGCCCTGCTCCAGCAGGATCTCGTGGAACAGGTCCGCGCCGCTCATCCCGGCGAAGGTGGAGCCGCTTTCGCTAGCCATGGTTCATACTCCTGTCGCAGTCGTTTCGTCGTCGTCAGGGCCCCGTGGGGCTCTCGTCCATTCCGGTTCTTCGTCGCACGATCAGTGGGGAGACGGCCGCCGGGCCGACCCCTTGATAGACCAGGAGGGGCCACCCGTCAACCTTCGTGGAGTGGCGGCCGCACGCTCGGTTCAGAAGCGCGCGACCTGGAATACAACGACCAGCACGATGGAGTCACCGGCAGCGCGCGCCACACCGCCCGAGCGGGCGGCCCGCCGTAGGGGCAGGATCGGATATGTGGCCATGTGCTGCACGTCGGTGTCTCCACAGACCGTCAAAGCTCAGTCATTCTAGCTTATCGGCCGAAAGGCTGTCAACCCGCACTACCAGGGATTTTGCGTCACGACGCGTGCGCAGCGGCGGGCCTGCGGATCGAGCCGGTCGTAGAGGCTCAGGGCATGGGTCTGGTCGTCGGCCAGGAGGAACAGGGCGCTGCCGCTGCCGGTCATGTGGGTCCGCCGTCCGGTGGCCGCTTCGAGACGGCTGACCCAGTCGGCGATCTCGGGGCAGACGCGGCAGGCGGGGGCGAACAGGTCGTTGACGAGCCTGCCGGACCACTGCGACGCCGGGCCCCGGGCCAGGGCTTCCGGATCGACCGCCTCCAGCGGCCCGCCCCCCATCGCGTCGAAGGCCGCGTAGACCGCCGCGGTCGACGCGTGAACCGGCGGCGTGACCAGGACGGCCGCGAAGGGCGCCACCGTCGCCGCCGTCAGCCGCTCCCCGCGGCCCTGCATCCGCGAGGCGCCGCCACCCAGGGTCAGGGGCACGTCGCTGCCCAGCTCGGCCGCCAGGGCCGCCAGGGCGCCGCCGTCCAGCCCGGCCGACCACAGGTCGTTGAGGATGCGCAGCGTCACGGCCGCGTCGGCCGACCCGCCGCCGAGCCCCGCGCCGGCGGGGATGCGCTTGCGGAGCTCGATGTCCGCCCCGCCTCGGGCGCCGAGCCCCTGCAGCCGCCGCGCCGCCCGCACGACGAGGTTGGCCTCGTCCGTCGGCAGCGTCGGGTCGTCGCAGACAAGCGTCACGGCGTCATCCGGCCGCGGCGCGAAGATCAGGCTGTCGTAGAGTGTGATCTTGGTGACGATGGAGTCCAGCGGATGGAAGCCGTCGCGCCGGAGCGAGCCGACCCTGAGAATAAGATTCAGCTTGGCCGGCGCACGGGCGACCACGCGATGATCGTTGAGCATGAGCGTCGGGGCGGCGGGCTCGCAGCGGACGCAGCC